>NZ_CP137134.1:1949603-2274537 GCF_033095785.1 Nitrosospira sp. Is2
GTTAAATGGGTCGTGTACAATATCTTACGTGCTGTCCGATTGCTGGGTCGGCAAAGCACGCCCGCACACGGGCATCGAGGGAGTGCGGTGCGAAGGCATAAACTCCCGGATTTCCTGAACAGAACAGCCCGCCACCGAACGTTACGGTCTCGGTGATTTCATGGGCCTTCTTCCTCTATGTATTATCTTTCCTTGTCATTCCGCAGCAAGATAAACTTGCCAATTCCTGGACGATCATGACGACCCAAGACACGGAGCTGGAATCGGGCGTGGGCCACCAATCTCTCGGCTTATTAAGCTTGGCTGCGCTGGGCGTGGTCTATGGGGATATCGGAACAAGTCCGCTGTATGTAATGAAGACTGTTTTCGATCCGGTCCGCGGACTTGCTGTCAACGAAGCCAACGTCATCGGCGTCATCTCGCTCATTTTTTGGGCGCTCATGATTGTGGTGTCTGTCAAGTACATCAGCTTGATCCTGCGCGCAGACAACCGTGGCGAGGGCGGCATCATGGCGTTGTTATCACTCGCAAGTTCGTCGGTCCCCAGCCGTCCGCGTTTGCGCAGCGGCCTCTTTCTCATCGGCGGGTTTGGTGCAGCCCTCTTCTACGGCGACGGAGTCATAACCCCCGCCATCTCTGTCCTAAGCGCGGTAGAAGGGCTGGAGGTGGCGACGCCGCTCCTCCAGCCGTACGTGCTGCCAATTACACTAGCCGTACTGATCGCGCTATTCCTCGTGCAACAGCGTGGTACAGGGGGGATCGGCGCAGTATTCGGGCCGGTGATGTTGATATGGTTTAGCACGTTGGGTCTCGCCGGACTGGCAAACATCACCCTCGCGCCCGGGATATTGGAGGCATTTAGCCCATTGCAGGCTCTTGCATTTTGCATGAATAACGGATGGCTCGCGTTTGTTGCCTTCAGCGGTGTAGTGCTCGCGGTTACAGGGGGAGAGGCGCTCTATGCCGACATGGGACACTTTGGCGCGAAACCCATTCGCCTGGCGTGGTATGTGTGCGTCCTTCCCGCGCTGACGCTGAATTATCTCGGGCAGGGGGCGCTCCTGCTGGCGAATCCGTCAGCCATTTCAAATCCGTTTTATCTATTGTTTCCCTCGTGGGCGCTGTACCCCGCGGTAGGATTAGCCACTGCCGCCACCGTTATCGCCTCGCAAGCAGTAATCTCGGGCGTTTTTTCCGTAACCAAGCAGGCAATCCAGCTTGGATTTCTACCGCGTATGCAGATCAGGCACACTTCAGACCGGAGGATAGGTCAGATATACATCCCCTTCGTCAACTGGACTCTGCTCGCAGCCGTGACGATGGCTGTAGTGGGGTTTGGTTCCTCGTCCAGTCTGGCGTCGGCATACGGCGTTGCCGTCACTACCACCATGGTGATAGAAACCATACTGACGTTTTTCGTTTTGCGCTATGCCTGGAACTACCCTTTGATTCTGAGTCTATTAGCGACCGGATTTTTTTTGACGATCGATACCGCGTTTTTCGCTGCCACCATGCTTAAAATCGCGCAGGGCGGCTGGTTTCCCCTTGCGATCGGCGCCGTTATCTTTTTTGTCATGGCAACCTGGAACCGCGGGCGTCAAATTCTGGTGGAGCACTTGCGTTCGGCTGCCATACCGCTCCTGCCATTCCTGGAATCACTGATTGCACATCCGCCTGCGCGCGTATCCGGAACGTCGATTTTTCTGACCGCAAATCCGGAAGGAGTGCCCCATGCGTTACTACATAACCTGGCGCATAATCAGGTCTTGCATGAGCGCGTGGTGTTCCTGACCGTGAGTTACCTTGAAACACCGCGGGTTCCTGAAGAAGAGCGCGTCTCAGTAAAATCACTGCCAGGAAACTGTTACCAGATAACGGTCCAATACGGCTTCAAGGATGAACCCAACTTACCTGCTGTGCTTGAAAAGTGCCAGCGATATGGACTTGAGTTCGAGCCGTTGAAAACATCTTTCTTTCTTAGCCGTGAAATTGTGGTCCCATGTCCTGGGGGCGGGATGGCGCTGTGGCGGGAGCGGCTTTTCGCAACAATGGCGCGCAATGCCAGCAATGCCGCAGAATACTTCAAGTTACCCGCAAATCGGGTTCTTGAATTGGGTGCGCGGGTCGAAATTTAAACCGATTCTGGGCTGGCTACCTCGACTGGGCTTGGCATTCAGCTCATGCTCGCCCCCATGGATCACGCCAAACGGAGCTCAAAATTGATGGTTGAGTTGAACGGAAAGGATGTGCACCGACGTGTTGAACGAGCCACGGACAATCTGAAGCGCCGGGTTATTGTTCGTGGGCCGGTTTATCTCGGCGCTGTCGAAGAATATATGGGCATATCCTAGGTCGATAGATGTTTTCTTGCTAATCTTCTGGTTGACGCCCACTCCCAGCCAGAAGCGGTCAGAGTCAGGAAGACGCACAGTTCGGTCCGCCGCCTTCTGCGTTGGCGACTGATCCCAGGCGAATCCTGCCCGTAGCCGGAGGGTGTCGCTGTATTGATACTGGGTCCCCACACCCACGCGGTAGGTGTCCTTGAAACCCAACGGCTCAAGTGACAGAACGGACCCGGTAGCGCGGCTCTGGACTGACAACGCGGGAATATGACTCCAGCCCATCCATGTAAAATCGCCGAGAAGCTGGAGTCGGTCATTAACCATGTGTGACACTGCTGCGGACACCGTGTTGGGCAGCTCAGCCGAAACAGATGCTGGTATTTTGTTACCAGCAATCTCGGCATCTCCCCTGACTTTCAGGTCTATTGTTGACCGGTACGTCAGACCGATGCGCGTTGCCGGCGTTAGCTGGAACATTGCGCCGAGATTATAGCCGAACCCTATATCATCGCCTTTTACTCGTGTTTGAGCATCCACTCGAGCGGGCAGCATGGAAGTTGCCGGTGTCATACTGCGCAAATCCGCGTCAAACCGCACGACATTAAGACCGGCGCCGAGCGAAATCATGTCATTTACCCGCCAGGCAATGCTGGGATTGGCGTTGATACTACTGATTTCTGAATGTATCCCTTGGTAGCGGCCAACAAAAGTATTGCTCCACTCGGTAGCATTGCCAAAGGTCGGCGAAATGCCCAGGCCGGCGCGTATCGCGGGCGTGATTGCCATGCTCCAGTAAACAGCAGGAACGGCGGCCCAGCCTCCGCCTTGGCCGCCATTATCGCCGACCGGGTAGACCAGTAGCGGGTCGCTACCCGTGTCTTTGAACTTCAATGATCGTGCGAGTAAGCTCCCGGCGCCAGAAATGTGATGTCCAGGAGCGAGGTAGGTCATCCCGGCAGGATTGAAGTAAATAGTTGAAGCATCCTGCGCTACTGCCGCTGCTCCTGCGTAGGCGTATCCTGTCCCGGCCCCGTTCTGATTTTGTAACGCGAATCCAGCCGCTGTTGCGCCGCCCGTGATGGACATGCTACCCACCATTAAGAATACAAGAAATAAGGTGGAATGATAGCGGAATCCTCGGTTAAAACCCGGACGGTGCACGAATAATAAGAAATCGCTGACGCGCGCCTTTGGGACACATATGGTTTTAAAGTATAAAATCACCTTGCTCCAGGGGTATCACCCATCTCAACGGCAGAGATGCAGAAACATGAAATATAGCCGCTTATATAAAAACAATGACATAGCGAAGGGCGAACGCTAACGGCTTCGGGAGTCCATCCCTGTAACGGCAAGTTTTATGATTTTACTTTTTGGCTAGCTTCGTCCGTTCGCTATCCCGCATAAGGAGGCCACGCAACCCTATTCCCATCGCGATTCCGCCGGGAGGCGAGCCTCAGCGGTTTACTCTTGATGGAATAGCGCTAGCGCTTACGCCACGTCGAAGTTATTGTAGTATATCCATACTACCGCTTGACCTTTGCATACACGCGATACCTGGTTGTGCTATTACCAGGCATAGTCAATATCAGCTGAACAGAAACAGGTTCATTGGCTTATGATACGTGAAGCGGCCAAGCAGAACGCGCCGCAGCTATTGTTACTGCGGGCGGGCGGGTGTCACTTGGCAAGACGCACTCACAGAGGTTTTCCCATTAAAAAGAAATAAGGCGGAGGGCACTTATGGCAACAGCTAAGCCTCGTGTTGAGCGCCAAACTGGCGAGCAGGTGAAAGATATTCAGTTCGACGAATCGCAAGTCGCGATGCTGCGTTCCATAAAGAACGACGATGCTTTCGTAAATGATATTTGCAGCATTGCTACGGTCTATCGTTTTCTTTGTAGGAGCGAGCCGGACGAGCTGAGCGCTGGCGAGTTCAATGCCACACTTAACGACCTGAAGCAGAATGCGACTTCCCTGGCGGAAAAACTCGAAAATATTCCGCAAGGCGTGAACGTGGCATTGTGGGGCCTCAGCTATAGACGAGATTCCCCGCCTGTAATAGAAAATCTGAGGACATTGCTTGGCTACCTTATAGAGGAAATAGCGGGAGTGCTTGACAAGGAGCCAGGTACTGGCAATGCAGGAAGAAAACCAGCTACTGCGAATTGGTATGCAGCTAATTCGCTAATGCGGTGTTTTGAATCATACGGACTGTCCGTGGCCGTAAATTCAACGGAAGACTCAGCGATGTCTGCGGCAAGCTCGTGCCTTGAGTTAATATTTGCAAGTAGTGACCGGCGCCTGTCGCGTAGCGCAATTGAAGAGTATCTAAAAAAAGGTTGAGGAAATTGCGCCAATTAAGACCAAAGGAAGCGGAGTAAAAAGCAAAACAGGCTTCCAGATTTCGCTCCCGGGTTTCATTTCCGAGATAGTAACAAAAAACTTATTAGCGGCCGTGCTGGCCGGTACTGACGGGTGCAATCCGAAGGGGATTCGCAGGAAGATAACTTTTGATTAGGTGGCGCGCCCAACACGATTCGAACGTGTGACCCCCGCCTTCGGAGGGCGGTACTCTATCCATCTGAGCTATGGGCGCGAAGAAAGTGCTGATGGGGTAGTACTTTGAAGCAGCGATAGGATAGCTTTTTTTGATTCGTCCGTCCAACCTAATCAAGCCGCCTTTTGCGTCAATGGACCCGAACCTATACAATAACCATTTTTTTTTTGGGGAGTTATTGTGAGCAACAGCGAAGAAGATGAAGATCATTCCTCGGCGATCAGAACACCGGGCCAATTGATAACGGCGCTTGTAGCGGCTTTTGTGTTTCCCGTCACAATTTTTATGCTGTTGGGACAATATGTGACAGGCGACCAGCCAATCGATCCAAATAGTCCAGCTTATTCGAATGAAGCCGTGGTTAAGCGCCTGAAGCCGGTGGGTGAACTGGTGTTAGCAGACGAATCGACGCCGCAGGCTGAGGCCCAATCAACGGGAGCATCGGGTCAAGCGACGCTGTCGGCAGAAGCGCCAGCGGGACCCGCGGAGGCTGGGGAGGAGAGAATCAAGTCGATCTATACGGCGAGTTGCGCGGCGTGTCACGCCAGCGGTGCCGCAGGTGCTCCCAAACTTGGTGACAAAGTTGCATGGGCCGCGAGAATCAAGACCGGTAGCGAAGGGCTCTACAATAGCGCGCTCAAGGGAAAAAATGCGATGCCTCCCAAGGGTGGAAACGCCAGCCTATCCGATGCCGAGGTCAAGGCAGTGGTCGATTATATGGTGAGTCAGTCGAAATGAGCCTCTGAGGGTCGAGAATCCCGAGTTCGCACAGTCTGGCGCTGGTATTGTCCTTGTTATTTGAACACATCTGTGAAGGTGGGGGTCGGCCTGCTTTTGTCCGAAAATAGCGCTAGGGTTTTCAGTTGGTCGTCGCTCACACCCGGGCTATATAACTATGGAACGCATCGTCCGCCCCGTCAATGATTTAACAATATGGCTATATTTGCAATCGGGGACCTACAGGGATGTTACCGGCCGTTCAGGGAGCTTTTGGATCTGATTGGCTTTGACCGCACGAAAGACAGGCTGTGGCTGGTGGGCGATATCGTCAATCGCGGCCCGAACTCGCTCCGGGTATTGCGGTTTGTAAAAGGTCTCACCGACGCAGTAACAATGGTGCTTGGCAACCATGATCTGCATCTGCTCATGGTGGCGGAAGGATGCTCCTCCTTGAGCCGGAACGACACCATACAGGACATACTCAGCGCACCCGATAGAGAAGAGCTTCTCCACTGGTTGAGACAACAGAAACTGCTGCACGTGGAGGGGGGTTACGCAATGGTACACGCGGGCTTATTGCCGTCGTGGAGCATCGACCAAGCGTCTGAGCTTGCGAGGGCGGTAGAGGCCATGATCCGTGGCGAGGATTTTCATGAATTGTGCGCCCATATGTATGGCGATCAACCGGATCATTGGGATGAGGGTCTGTCCGGTTACGCGCGGCTGCGCGTGATCATTAATGCCATGACGCGCATGCGTGTGTGTGCGCCTGACGGAAAAATGGATTTTAGATTCAAGGGCATGGTCAAGGATATACCGGACGGCTATCTACCCTGGTTCGAGGCGCCGAATCGCGCCAGCCGCGAAGCTACCATTATTTTCGGCCATTGGTCTGCGTTGGGATTGCAGTTACGAAACAATCTGCTCGCCCTGGATACCGGCTGTCTGTGGGGTGGAACCCTTACTGCGGTTCGCTTGGACGATCGGAAGGTGTTCCAGGTGCCTTGTGGGGGACAGGAAGCGACAAGGCGCTTGCAATAGCGTGTTCCGCACCGCGCGCGAGTTCCCGCCGATTTTTCCCGCTACTGTTAATGGGATTACCGAAAATCAGTTCAACATTAATCCACGGTTCCCTCAATATCCGACGCAGAGACTCCATCATTGAGATATTTACAAAGGGCGCTTCCGTGCTGATCTCCCCCGTTATATTCGTATAGCGTATTGCGACCGGGTACAACATGGCTCCGACGTTTACCGCGGGTTGCAGGAGCGAGGCATGGAAATGCATGAGTGCCCTGCCGTCGCCAGTGGTGCCCTCGGGAAATACCGCGACCCGGTCGCCAATTGCCAGCGCCTCGCCGATATGCTTGTTTATTCGGGCGGTGTCGCTGCGTTTCGAGCGCTCAATGAATAACGTTCCCGCATTTCGGCTTAACCAGCCCAACAGGGGCCAGCCGCGAATTTCAGCTTTGGCCACGAACCGGCCCGGACTTACCGTCTGGAGAGAGTAAACGTCCAGCCAGGATACATGATTGGCCGCCAACATCGCTCGCGGTATTTCAGGGGGAGGGGGCGTTCCTTGATAGCGTAGCCGGATGCGTAGAATCGACAGGAGGCGGGCGGACCAGTTTTTAGCCATGCGGCGTTGCCATGGCTGATTGAGATGAGGATAGATAGCTGACTGGATCAATCCGGAAATGATGTGCAGCAATAAGCGGACCGCACGAAAAGTTTGCGTCAGATGATGAGTGGTGGTAGGGGTCGTGGCGCTAGTCTCAGAGGTCGGCATGCCACTATATTACCGCATCGACGTGGCAATAGCTCTCGCAGGAACGCGAGTGGGAAAGGTTCAGAGATGTCCCGACATTCCGTCGGGGTTGCGCGAAGCGCCATCTCCGCCCGTAATTCTGTGGCTACCAGGTTTGATTTCCTGACGACTCCCTATGTTATTGGCAGTCAGTTAGAAGTACTGACGACCAGGAACCATCGTCGCGGATCAGTAGTCTATACCCTTGCTAAAAAACGCGGCTGCCAAAAATTTCAAAATACCGTTGACCTATTTCATCCTTGGTGAAGCTATGATTCTGCCCGCCGCGTTGCGTTATTTTGAGAGCTCCCATGAGCGAACCGAGTTGCCCAGTACTCTGCCAATCCATATCATGCGTGATTCCATACAGTAACCCGGCACGGTAAGCGTCTCCGCAACCCGTGGGGTCAACCAGCCTGTCTGGCCTGGCGCTGGGTATCTGGACCTGCTGACCATCAGCGTAAATCACGGACCCTTCAGCGCCCTTCGTGACAATCAAGCCCTTAACGAGTTTCGCGAGCGTTTCCAACGAACGCCCGGTGCGCTCGTGCAGAAGCTGGCCCTCGTAGTCGTTAACGGCGACATAATCTGCTTTGTGGATAAAATCCAGCAGTTCTTCCCCCGTAAACATCGGCAGCCCTTGACCGGGATCGAACATGAAGGGAATGCCAGATTCATGGAACTCGCGCGCATGCTGCACCATGCCTTCGCGTCCATCCGGAGCTACGATGCCAAGATTTACATCGTTTGCGTCGGCAATATGATTTTCATGAGAAAAATTCATCGCCCCGGGATGAAAGGCCGTGATCTGGTTATCTGCGAGATCAGTTGTTATGAATGCTTGCGCCGTGAACGCGCCGTTCACCTGGCGTACGTGATCTTGTGCAAGCCCGAGATCCTGCAAGCGGCTCGCATACGGCGGATAGTCGTCCCCGACGGTGGCCATGATCAAGGGGTGGCCCCCTATCATTTGCAAGTTGTAAGCAATATTGCCGGCGCAGCCGCCAAACTCCCGGCGCATATCGGGTACGAGAAAAGCAACATTTAGAATATGGATCTTTTCAGGAAGAATGTGGTTCTTGAAGTGATCCTTGAACACCATAATAGTGTCATAGGCAATAGAGCCGCAGATGAGTGTATGCATGAGTGGGCTCGGGTTGGCTTGGAAGAAAAGGACTGGTTTTGACCCTAACTTAAGCTGGCTTCCACACTAAGTCCAGTTCTCGCGCAGCTCGCACATCATCCAGCTTTCGCACCGGTGTGGTGTGAGGTGCATTTTTTACCAGATCCGGCTGAGTGTGAGCTTCCTCAAGGATTTCCTTCATCGAGCCGACGAACGCATCAAGGGTTTCCTTCGATTCGGTTTCTGCCGGTTCAATCAGGAGGCACTCTGGCACTAGGAGCGGAAAATAGGTCGTTGGGGCATGGTAGCCCTTGTCCAGCAGCCGCTTGGCAACGTTCATTGCGTTTACGCCGGTTTTTTCCTTTAAGTCTTTCAGGGTGACAATGAACTCGTGACTGGCACGACGAGTCGGATACGCTATCTCAAAACCGGCCTTGCTTAATTCCGCCATCAGGTAATTAGCATTAAGCGCAGCGAATTCCGCTACCCGATGCATGCCCTCTGACCCTAGCAGGCGAACGTAGACATAGGCACGGAGCAGCACACCGGCATTACCCATGTGAGCCGAAAGTCTGCCGATGGACTTCGGTATATCCTTTTCCGTCAGCCATCGATACTTCCCTTGCTGCATGGCTACTATCGGCACGGGCATAAATGGCAATAAACGCTCAGCAACCCCTACTGGGGCAGAACCGGGCCCGCCGCCCCCATGGGGCGTGGAGAAAGTCTTGTGCAAGTTGATATGAATGACGTCAAAGCCCATATCGCCGGGTTTGACCTTGCCAAGTATAGCGTTAAGGTTTGCGCCATCGTAATACAGCAATCCGCCCGCCTCGTGGACGACTTTGCTCATTTCCGCGACATTCTTTTCGAACACCCCAAGCGTTGACGGGTTCGTCAGCATTAGTCCCGCTGTTTGAGGGCCAACCGCTGCCCTCAGTGCGTCCATATCAACATCGCCTTCCTTGTCCGTGGCTATTTCAACTACTTTGTAGCCACACATTACTGCCGTGGCAGGGTTCGTGCCATGAGCCGCATCAGGTACGATGATTTCCGTTCGCGCTGTATCGCCGCGCGCCTCATGGTAAGCGCGTATCATCGCAATGCCGATCAATTCACCCTGTGCCCCTGCCATCGGAGTAAGGCTGACTCCAGCCATGCCCGTTACATCTTTCAAGATTTCCTGCAACTCGTACATGCACGCTAAAAACCCCTGACCGGTGCTTTCCGGCGCACGTGGGTGCCGTGCGAGAAACTGAGGCAGCATCGCGAGAGAGTTACACGCCCGGGGGTTATACTTCATCGTGCAAGAGCCAAGCGGATAGAAGTGCGTGTCAATTGAAAAATTCTTCTGCGATAGCCGGGTGTAATGGCGTACTGCATCCATCTCGGATACTTCCGGGAGCAACGGCGGCGCCTTTCGCAACAACTTTTCAGGAATACCTGTCGTCGGCGTTGGGGTGAGTGGAGATTGGGAATAATTGCGCCGTCCGGGACGGGAATGTTCAAATATCAGCATTATGAGATGTGGTTTTGCGGTTAGGTTAAGCTTTTATTCCAAGGGTAATTCTCAAACATCGGGCGTAGAATGCGCGCGATTATTGCAGGGCAGCCAAGGCCGCATCATAGTTAGGCTCATCCTTGATTTCAGGCACGAGCTCACTATGGATTACCTTGTTGTTTTCATCCAGCACGATCACAGCGCGAGCCGTGATGCCGCCCAGTGGACTATCGGTTATCGCGACGCCGTAATTTTTCATGAACTCCGACCCCCGCATGGTTGAAAGCGGCACAACCTTATCCAGTCCTTCGATATCGCAAAAGCGGCTCATCGCGAATGGCAAGTCAGCGGCAATGATCAGTACAACTGTGTTGTCCATATTGCTGGCTTTTTCGTTAAATTTGCGCGTGGACATGGCACAGACCGGAGTGTCGAGACTTGGAACGATATTGAGTACTTTTTTCTTGCCGGCAAAATCGGCCAGCGTAACATCCTTCAGGTCCCGGTTCACCAGTGAAAAATCCGAAGCTTTATCGCCTGCTTTCGGAAAAGTACCTTCGACTTTAATGGGATTGCCGGCTAGAGTAACCATGCTGTTCTCCTTGCTTTCGGTGGTTAATGGATGATAGAGCGAAACAAATTATATGGTCAGCCGTTGATAGCTTTTTTCAAGTGTTCGGCATAATTTTCGAGATCGGAAGAGGTTTTCGTCTCGGTGGCGCACACAAGCATCGCACTGCCAAGGTCCGGATAAAAGTCCTCAAGGTTCAAGCCGCCTAGTATCCGCTCGCCTCTGAGTTTGTCGAGCACCTCCCCGGCGGGAGCGGGCAGTGATATTACTGCTTCATGGAACATCGGGCCGTTGAAAACTCTTTTTACTCCCGCCGCCGTTTCCAATTTTTCCACCAGAGCAAGCGTGTTGGCATGCGATTGGGTAGCGATTCGGCGCAAGCCTTCTGGCCCCACCAGCGCCATATAAATGGTGGCGGCCGTGACCATCAGGCCTTGGTTGGTGCATATATTGGAAGTGGCTTTGGACCGCCGGATGTGTTGCTCGCGCGCCTGAAGCGTAAGCACAAAGCCGGGCTTGCCTTCCTGGTCCTTGGTACGTCCGATGATCCGTCCGGGCATCTGGCGCACCAGCGCCTGCTTGCAGGCCATGAAACCGAAATAGGGTCCCCCGCTCGATAATGGGATTCCCAATGGCTGCCCTTCACCAACGGCAATATCCGCGCCCTTTTCGCCCCATTCGCCGGGAGGGGTGAGGACCGCCAGCGCCGTCGGATTGACGACCCCGATGGCCAATGCACTTTTGCTATGCGCCCAATCGGTAAGCGCATCGACATCTTCGAGCACGCCGAAAAAGTTCGGTTGGGGGATGACGAGCGCCGCAAAGTCTTCTTTGCCAAACTCATCCAAAGCATCCGCGTGGGTCTGGCCCGACTGCCGCGAATAAGGCACTTCAACTACATCAATGCCCTGATTCGCCACAATCGCGCGCACAACGCGACGATAGATAGGGTGAACAGTAGCAGGAATCAGGATGCGACGCGCCGACTTGTGGGAGCGCACCGCCATCAATGACGCCTCCGCCAGGGCAGACGCGCCATCGTACATGCTAGCATTGGACACATCCATTCCAGTCAGCGATGCCATCATCGTCTGGTACTCATAGAGCAGTTGCAGCGTACCTTGGCTGGCCTCGGCCTGATAAGGGGTATACGAAGAATAGAACTCGCCGCGCGTCGTGATTTGCCACACCGCCGCCGGAATATGATGCTCATAGGCGCCCGCACCGATGAAGCTGAGGTAACGCCCATCCGCTTCCGCGCGCTCCAGCATTAAGCGTGTGACGTCCATTTCGCTCATACCTGGCGGGACCTGTTTCAGGCCCCCACTTATCAGCGACGGCGGAATCTCATCGAACAGCTCATCAATGGTGTTTGCGCCAATGCTCGCGAGCATTGCGGAGATATCTTCTTCAGTATGGGGAATGAACGGCATGGTTTGATCTGAAACTCATAAAATAAACGGGTGAAAGGCGCAAGCGTGCAGACCCGGGCGTGCGCCCGTCCGGTTCCTGCTTTCCTTGCGAATGATCAGTGGTCTTCGCTTTCAATAAGATTTTGATAACCGGCGGCGTCGAGGAGGTTATCCAGATCAGATACATTGTCGGGCTTTAGCTTGAAAAGCCATGCTGCATAGGCGTCTTCGTTAATCTTCTCGGGGGCCGATTCAAGCTCTGGGTTAACGGCTGTTACTTCTCCCGCGATGGGGGCGTACGCATCTGCTGCCGCTTTAACCGACTCGACCACGGCGCATTCTTCACCCTGCTTGAGTTTACGTCCTACTGCCGGCGTTTCTACGAACACCATATCGCCCAGTAGTTCTTGCGCATGCTGGGTAATTCCAACTGTCGCGGTGCCGTCATCTTCGAGCCTCACCCATTCGTGGGATTTGGTGTACTTGAAATTGCTTGGAATACTCATGTTTTCGCTCCAGAATTAAACGAGATTGGCTAGAGATTGGCTACTAAGCCACATCCACCAGAATTTTGCCATTGCGCACGAACGGATACTTCACGATCTTCGCACGCAGCGCCTTGTCACGCACTGCTACTTGTACTTCGTCGCCGGGGGATACGTTCAGCGGCAAGCGCGCCAGTGCAATGGATTTGTTCAGTGTGGGGGAAAACCCGCCACTCGTGATTTCGCCTTCGCCTTCATTCTGCGCATGCGTCGCTGCGACTTTCTGATGACTGCGGAGCACGCCACGATCAGTCAGAACGAGGCCGATCAGCTGCTTCTTTACCGGTGCTTCCAGAAGCGCCTTTTTACCGATAAAGTCGCGATCGGTTTTCAAATCAACGGTCCAGCCCAATCCTGATTCCAGCGGATTGGTGGTTTCATCCATATCCTGACCATAGAGGTTCATGCCGGCCTCGAGCCGCAACGTGTCACGCGCGCCGAGTCCCGCCGGCACTACACCAGCGGCATATAAGGCGTTCCAGAACTCTGCCGCGTCTGTCGACGGAAGCATGATTTCGAAGCCGTCCTCGCCGGTATAGCCAGTACGCGCGATGAAATACTTATCGACGAGTTTTGCCTGGAACAGCTTCAGCTGTTCGGTTTCGGCCTGCGCTCCGGGAATGACCTGCCAAACCTTGACGCGGGCATTCGGCCCCTGAATCGCGATCATCCCGAGATCACGACGCGGAGTTATCGCCAGCCCCGGCGCAAACTCATCCCTTTGGGCCTGCATCCACGCCATATCCTTGTCTGCCGTGCCCGCGTTCACGACCATGCGAAAATGCGACTCCGTCATAAAGTAAATGATGAGATCGTCTATTACTCCGCCTTGGGGATTGAGCATGCAGGAGTAGAGTGCTTTGCCCGGCTGTGTCAGTTTATCTATATTGTTTGCGACCAGCCGTCGAAGGAAAGCACGCGCGTCTTGACCTTCTATATCCACGGCAAGCATATGAGAAACGTCAAACATGCCCGCGTCACTTCGCACCTTATGATGTTCATCAAGCTGTGACCCGTAATGGAGAGGCATATCCCAGCCGCCGAAGTCGACCATCTTGGCCATCATGTCGCGGTGAGTTTGATTGAGAGCGGTTGTTTTCAAAGATCGATACCTCAAAAAAAGGGGTGAAGTCATGTTTATGACTTCACCCCTCTGTCCTTTTTACCTGAGAGATTTCGGAAGTTCTGTTCCGTATGCCCCTTCGGTGGCCGAACGCAACATCGGCACTCTCCAGATTGCCTTTCGCAAGCAGTTCTCAAGGATCAAAACGACGTGATCTACGCCTGAGCGATTCCGGGGGGTTGCGCCTTCGGCGGCGACGATATAACTGACGCGCTCTTCCGCTTGGAAAAATATGGCAGAACTTGAACTATACTCCACCCACCGGTATCAAGACAAGGCATTTTGTTTATGTTCCGGGTTAGCTCGAGCTTGAAGCAAATGCACCCGGCAGGCATTCGTTGTGTCAACGCTGGTTTGCCCCGGCAAAGGTGTCCCTATATCCGTTTTTGAATTTATAGTGAATAATTGCTCAGGCCGCTGCGCGCGGGGAGGACCGGTATAAGGGTTTTCCCACAAAACGACGCCGAGCGATAATCCGAATGCGAGGCATGATGTATCTTAGCCACTTTGGACTCTCTGAACACCCATTCAACCATCGGACAGGCAGCAATTTTTTTTTCGAGGGAGGCAATCGGGGCGCGACGTTGGATGCGCTGATTTACCTGCTTACGCGTGGCGAGGGAGGTGAGGGCATTGTAAAGGTGATCGGCGAGGATGGCAGCGGCAAAACGACGCTGTGCCGGTTATTGATGCAAAGATTGCCCCCCAGCGTGGAGCTCATATATTTAGCCCAACAAAATTTGTCCAGAGAAGTGTTCCTCCATACCCTATCGGAAAAACTGGGTTTTGAATCAAGCGGAAGCCGTGCCATTCCTGCTCCCGCTGCGAATGGAATGAATGAACCGGAAGATGAGCTCCAGCGCGTGCTGACCCAGATGCTCTCCATGGGCGCCCAGATCGTGCTATTAATCGATGAGGCCCATACGTTGCCCGAGGAAACGCTGGAAGCGTTGGAGACGTTATCCGAACGGCAGTCACGTCACAAGGCTCTTCGAATTATCCTCTTCGGTCGAACCCGACTCGATGAGACGCTTGCTTTGCCACAAATGCGCAAGGTCAGGGATCAGGTAACTCATCACTTTTCCTTGCAACCATTTACCGCTAAAGTGGTGAAGAACTATCTGACATGGCGGCTGTGCGCAGTTGGTTATCGTGGTTCCGATATATTCGTTCCTCGGGCCATAAGGTTGATCACGATGGCCTCCTGGGGGCGTATTCCGCAATTGGACGTACTTGCGACCAATTCGCTTCGGGTAGCATATGCCGACCAAAGCCCGGTAATTGACGCAAGCCACGTCAAGGCAGCAATCAAGGATGTAGGAATCAAGCACGGTCTTAGCTGGCGAAATTGGCGTCTTGCGCAGGATTTGCCCGATCGTCGCAGAGGCGGTGCGGGGGCGGTTTTATCCGTAATGCCTTTGGCGGCGGCCGCCCTGCTGGGCTGGAATGTTTTGCGAAGTCCTGCTACGAGTAATTCCGCTGCGACTGCTCCGGTGCCGTTCGAGGCGTCCGCATCCGCGCCGCTTCTGGCCCCTGTTCCTTCCTCCGCCTATCCGTCAACAGTAACAGGTGTCATTTCCAGTTCTCCGCCTTCAGCCACGGCTGCAGTGGTTCCATCCAATGTCGCAGCGGAGACGAAGGCACACGTGCTGGTACCTACTCCTGACAAGCAGCCCGCCCCAGCTGTGCAACATAGCACCACAGCTTCTATTGGAGGAGTGAAATTAACAGGGTACGAGTTGCTGGAGCAGCGCGTTGAGGCGACTGCAAAAGCGTTCGGCACGACAGCTCGAGACGCTTACACGATCCAGCTTTTTTCCACCGACAACGTGCAGCCCGACAGAATGGAGCGATTTCTCTCAAGGGCCCGCAGTTTGGTGGACTTATCCGATCTGTATGTTTACCCGGTAACGAATGGCGGCAAGGCCAAATTTAGAGTCACATATGGCGTTTATGCGAGCCGCGACCAGGCGACCGCAGCAGTAGCCGTGCTCCCGGAAAAATACCAAGCGTCGTTTCAGCCGGAAATTTACGCGGTGAGCGAAATAAATTGACTACCTGGGTCTGTAAACCTATCTCCGATCCGATCTGCATGCTTTACTGACGGGTTGTTTACAGATACGAAAAATGGTTTCCAAAGCGTTCACCATTTTCTAGGCCTCCCACTTCACGGAAAGAAGAACGCCTAATGTTACAATGGCCATAGCACGACTAACGTCATATTGATTAGATGCCTGCCCCTCATCTTTCTGCTGCCCTGAGCGATCCAATTCTGGACTTGGAGAGATGCATCCTGGATGCGATGCCTTCGGTCGAGCATTGGCTCCGCAATCAATGGCAGAAGCACGCGGTGCCATTTTATTGTTCGGTCGATCTGCGCAACAACGGTTTCAAACTGGCGCCCGTGGACACCAACCTGTTTCCCGGTGGTTTCAATAATCTCAACCCTGAGTTCATGCCGCTTTGTGTACAGGCAATGCTGGCGGCGGTTGAGAAAATATGCGCAGCGGCGCGTCGCATCCTGCTGATTCCCGAAATTCACACCCGAAGTATTTATTATCTGGAGAACGTCGCCACGCTAGTTGCCATCATGCGTCATGGGGGTCGATATCCGTATCGGTTCGCTGCTGCCGGAGATTACGGAGGCGACCGAGATCAAGGGTGGGGATGGGAGCAAGCTCACGCTGGAACCGATTCAATGCCAGGGCAATCGCCTTATGCTGGACGGATTCGACCCATGCGCCGTGCTCCTTAACAATGACCTTTCGACAGGTGTGCCGGCAATTCTGCAAGACCTCGAGCAGGTACTCATCCCCCCTTAATGCGGGATGGGCGGCTCGACGCAAATCCAGGCATTTCAGCGCTTACGATAACGTGGCGCGCGAATTCGGCGGATTGATTGGCATCGATCCATGGCTCATCAATCCGTACTTTGCCTCGTGCGGAAAAATCGATTTCCGCGAGAAGAAAGGTGAAGATTCCGTTGCGAGCACCGTGGATGAAATTCTGCGTGATATTCGCGAAAAATATGCCGAATACGGCGTCAAGGAGGACCCTTTCGTCATTGTCAAGGCTGACGCCGGCACTTATGGAATGGGCATTATGACGGTTAAGGACGGTGCCGAAGTGCGTACGCTCAACCGTAGGCAGCGCAACAAAATGGCAGTAGTAAAAGAAGGCTTGCAAGTGACAGAAGTGATGGTGCAGGAAGGGGTATACACCTTCGAACGGGTCAACGAAGCCGTCGCTGAACCGGTCATATATATATGGTAGATCGCTACGTCGTGGGCGGGTTCTACAGGGTACATAAAGGCCGAGGTATCGATGAAAACCTTAATGCCCTGGGTATGCAGTTCGTGCCGCCCGCTTTTGAAGACACATGCCTGTTGCGGCATCGGGAGCCGCGGCCGGGCTGCGGAGCCAACCTGTTCTACGCTTACGGCGTAATAGCCCGGTTGGCGTTGCTGGCGGCGGTGCAGGAGCTGGAAAAAAGCCCGACCCCCACTAGCGCCATTATTGAATATGCGAAGCAGGATAAGCTTCCTCCCCCACTTTTAAGCTCAGTTGAGGGTCTTTGCGATGCATTGGTCAATACGACCCTTTTGTGGCGATGAGTTCTGTTTACACCGAGCGACACGAGTTTTAGAAATTGTCGTTCAGGAGGAGACGGCTCACATGGCTGCAGGAGGCGCACGCGTTGCCCTGGTTGGGGAAAGCATACTCGTGCCATAAATGGATAATAACCGGGGAGGCTCATGGTGATGGAACTCGCTTTTATTCTCGACCACCTCGATTCAATCAAGACTTACAAAGACTCAAGCTTTGCCATGATGCGCGAGGCGGTGTTCCGCGGCCACAAGCTCTTCGCTATGCAACAAGGCGATTTGGCGTGGAGCAGGGGGGAAGCGTTTGGACTCGCGCGCGCGTTGGAGTTAACCGGGGACAAAGATGAGGCACGTCGCTGGTATCGTGTCGATGAGCCGGAGGAAATTCCACTGCGGCAGTTTGACGTGGTGTTAATGCGCAAGGATCCGCCTTTTGATATGGAGTATGTCTATAGTACCTATTTGCTCGAATTAGCCGAAAATTCCGGTGCTCATGTCATCAATAGCCCCCGGGCGGTGCGGGATCATAACGAAAAGCTCGCGATAGCAAAGTTTTCCCAATACACCCCCCCTACGCTCGTCACCAGGCAAGAATACCTGATCCGCGATTTTCTTGAAGAACACGGCGATATCGTGCTCAAACCGCTGGACGGCATGGGGGGGGCGAGTGTGTTTCGCATCCACCGCGCGGACCACAACATAGGGGTAATTATAGAAACCTTGACCCATTACGGCATGCGCACGATTATGGCTCAGCGGTACGTCCCGGAAATCACTCGCGGTGACAAGCGTATTTTGCTCATAGCAGGCAAAGCTGTGCCCTACAGTCTCGCCCGCATTCCCCGGCCGGGGGAATCGCGTGGCAACCTCAACGTGGGTGCTACGGGAGTCGCGCAGCCGCTTACCGAACGCGATCGGGAAATTGCAGATGCGTTGGGCCCGGTCTTGGCGGATAGCGGTTTGATGCTGGTTGGGCTGGACGTGATAGGGGATTATCTCACCGAGATCAATGTCACCAGCCCGACGTGCATGCGGGAAATCGAGGACCAGACCGGTTTCAACGCCGCGGGGATGATGATGGATGCGCTCGAAGAAATGTTTAGCTGACGTGGTTTACCTCATATAGGAAGGAGTCCGTTTCCAACATGATCGGAATTTTAATTATCTCTCACGGTAGTCTCGGCGATAGTCTTGTGCATTGCGCTAATCACGTGCTGGGAGATAAAGCGCCCCGCTTGATGGAGCTGAGTATTACCACCAAGGACGATCCCGATGTTGCCGAAGAGAGGGCACGAAAATTGATTCAACAGCTCGACGTTGGAGATGGGGTGCTGATGCTATGTGATATTTGCGGTGCCACCCCTTGCAATATAGCGACCCGGTTGGTTGTTCCAGGCCGAGTGGAGTGTCTCGCCGGGGTAAACCTGCCGATGCTGGTGCGGGCCCTTACGTACCGCAATGAACCGCTGGCAATGGTAGCGGAGAAGGCATTGAACGGCGCCAGGGATGGTGTTATCCGTCTTTCTCCGACAGGAGCGCAGGATGCAGTATAAAGAGGTGAAGATAGAAAACAAATTAGGGCTGCATGCGCGTGCTTCGGCAAGGCTCACGCAGCTTGCCTCCCGCTACCGCAGCGACGTGTGGTTGTCGAGAAATGAACGCAAAGTTAATGCGAAAAGCATTATGGGCGTGATGATGCTGGCGGCAAGCCAGGGGGTCACGTTGGGAATAGAAACGACCGGCGTAGACGAGATTGAAGCGATGCAGGCGCTGGTCAGCCTGATCGAGGGTCGTTTTGGAGAAAGTGAATGAGCTTTGCGTTATATGGGGTGGGTGTTTCCGGAGGCATCGCGATAGGGCGTGCCCATCTCGCCTCCCACGCTGCTCTGGAAGTGGCCCATCATACGGTGCCGAAGGATCAGGTCAGTAACGAGATAGCCCGGCTCGACACCGCTTTCAGCGCCGTTCGTGAAGAGCTTGAGGCGTTACATGCATCGGTAGTAAGCGGTCCGGCAGCTGCGGAGTACGGCGCATTCCTCGATTTGCACCGCATGATCCTGGACGATCCCACGCTTTCCACCGCGGCCAAAACGTACATTGCCCAAAACCAGTGTAACGCCGAGTGGGCTATTACACAGCAGATGGAAGTGCTTATGGCGCAGTTCGAGGAGATTGAGGATCCGTATCTCCGCGAACGGAAAACTGACGTGATTCAGGTAGTCGAGCGGGTTCTGAAAGTTCTGCTGGGGCACCCCGGTTATGTGCCTGTGCAACCCAAGCGGGACGGCGACAGCATCCTGGTTGCTCATGATTTGAGTCCCGCCGATGTGATTCAGTATAAGCAGCATGCATTTACCGCATTCCTTACCGATTTGGGAGGCTTGACGTCGCATACGGCAATTGTCGCGCGCAGTCTTAACATCCCCTCCATTGTGGCACTTCACCTTGCGCGCCGACTCATCCGCGACAATGACGTTCTGATAGTAGACGGGGGACAAGGCGTAGTGATCGTCGATCCCGACGAACACGTATTGTCGGAGTACCGGCTGCGTCAGAGCCAGCTTGAACTAGAAAAGCAGAAGCTGAAGCGCCTTAAAACTACAATTGCGGCGACACTTGATGGCACAGTGATAGAGTTATATGCAAACATCGAATTACCCCAGGATGTTGAACAAGTAAAAGAAAACGGGGCCACCGGGATCGGTCTGTTTCGTAGCGAGTTCCTGTTTCTCAATCGCGCGAGTTTGCCCGACGAGGATGAGCAATTCGAGGCCTACCGCATCGTAGCGCGTAAAATGCGGGGTTTACCGGTTACGATTCGGACGTTCGATCTGGGTGCGGACAAAAATCTTGACAGCGCCAAGCGCGTGGCCGCGAATCCAGCGCTGGGGTTGCGCGCAATACGGTTATGTCTGGCTGAACCGCAGATGTTCAATACGCAGCTACGTGCAATTTTGCGCGCCTCGCGGTACGGGCAGATTCGTATTCTGGTACCGATGCTCTCCAGCATTTCAGAAATCACCCAGACATTGCACCTGATAGAGAACGCCAAGCAAAGCTTGCGTAACGACAGGATTCCTTTCGATGAGAAGATCCAGGTCGGTGGAATGATAGAAATTCCTGCGGCAGCGCTGTGTTTGGATATGTTCATGCGCAAGCTGGATTTCCTGTCCATCGGCACCAATGATTTGATTCAATATACGCTCGCGATAGACCGTGCTGACGACACCGTGGCATATCTCTACGACTCGTTGCACCCGGCAGTGCTGCGTCTGGTGGCTCATATCATAAGAAGTGCCAACCGAACGGGAACGCCCGTAGCGGTGTGCGGCGAGATTGCAGGGGATATCGTGTTTACCCGGCTGCTGCTGGGTTTTGGGCTCCGAATGTTTTCAATGCATCCGGCACAACTGCTCACGGTGAAACGAGAAGTCTTAAGAACTAATCTGCCGGATATCATCGCGCTGGCACAAAAGATTCTTAAAGCCGATGATCCGGACAGAACGCACACGTTACTCGCCAAGCTGAATAGCTGACATCCCGCTGATAATTTGTCTCTGCGGCGAAAAAAAGCGCGACTGCGCGAGTGGCAATGCATGCAACATTTTTCGCCGGCCAGTGAAATTGGTGAGCTTGTGCTCGCAGTTGGATTTTTTAGGGCTTGTTTGACTATAATTGCCGGTCACATGTCGTCCCGGACTATCACATACTATTTGCCTTATATCAGCTCGATGACGTAAAAGTAAAAAACCCAAAACCATTTATTGTTATTTTTTTTGAGCGCCGCCCCAAAACACCGTTTAATTTGCATACACAGCACCGGCAACACTCCTGAAGAAAACGCTTTCACGTTAATGCAAGATCCTAATTCGACCGGTATCGTTACACCGCAAATCGCCCATTTCAATGCACCTCTGCACTTGAAGAGCGGAGCCGTACTCGACAACTACCAGTTGGTATATGAAACCTACGGTGAACTCAACGCGGCCAAGTCCAACGCCGTGCTGATTTGCCATGCGCTATCCGGCAATCATCACTTGGCGGGCGTTTATGAAGACAGCCCCAAGAGCGTGGGATGGTGGAACAACATGATTGGCGCCGGCAAGTCCATTGATACCGAGAAGTTTTTCGTGATTGGAGTGAACAATCTCGGCGGGTGTCATGGTTCAACCGGCCCCGCCAGTATCAATGTAAAAACCGGCAAATGTTATGGCGCTGACTTTCCAGTGGTTACGGTAGAAGACTGGGTGCAGGCGCAGGCTCGGCTAGCCGACTATCTTGGCATCGAACAGTTCGCCGCGGTGGCGGGTGGCAGTCTTGGGGGTATGCAGGCATTGCAGTGGGCACTCGATTTTCCCCAAAGGGTGCGGCACGCTCTGGTTATTGCCGCTGCCGCGAAGTTGACCGCCCAGAATATCGCGTTCAACGACGTCGCCCGCCAGGCAATCATTACCGATCCGGATTTTTACGGTGGAGACTACTATTCGCATGGAGTAGTGCCCCGCCGGGGCCTTCGGCTTGCCCGCATGCTGGGGCATATTACGTACTTGTCGGATGACTCCATGGCAGCCAAATTCGGGCGGGAGTTGCGTAACGGCGTGCTTGCGTTCGGCTACGATGTGGAGTTTGAAATAGAATCATATCTCCGCTATCAGGGTGACAAGTTTGCTGACCAGTTCGACGCCAACACCTATCTGTTGATGACAAAGGCGCTGGATTATTTCGACCCCGCATTCGAGCACAATAACGATCTCAGTGCCGCATTTCGTGTGGCGAAGGCTAATTTCTTGGTGCTTTCTTTTACTACCGACTGGCGTTTTTCGCCCGAGCGCTCGCGTGCCGTCGTGAGAGCATTGCTGGATAACGAGCTTAACGTCAGTTATGCAGAGATTACGTCCAGTCACGGACATGACTCCTTCCTGATGGAAGACCGTCATTATCACAAACTGGTGCGGGCATACATGGACAATATTGCTAGATGACACAATTTCCCGTTACGCAGCCCCTTCTCGAGCAGAATTTTGAAGGCATGAATGAATTGACTGTGCCCTCGTCTCCCGTTTCCAGGCCGGATTTCGCCGTCATTGCAGAGTGGGTGAAACCGGGCGCGAAAGTGCTCGACCTGGGGTGCGGGGATGGATCGCTGCTGTGTTTTTTACGCGATGCTCGTAACATTCGCGGCTATGGAGTGGAAATTGACGACTCGAATGTGTTGGCCTGCTTCAGTAATGGAGTAAACGTAATTCAGAGTGATCTCGAGTCAGGGCTGCAAAGTTTTGAATCGGATTCGTTCGACTACGTAGTTCTGTCACAAACCCTGCAGGCGGTAAAACATACCGAAGGCATCATTAAAGAGATGTTGCGGGTCAGCAAGGAAGGAATCGTCTCGTTTCCCAATTTCGGATATTGGAGAAATCGATTGCAAGTCTTGGCTGGCCACATGCCTGTGTCCGAAACGCTGCCCTATCAGTGGTTTGACACGCCGAACATTCACAACTGCACGCTTGGAGACTTTGAAGAATTCTGTCGCCAGCACGGCGCGCGCATTCTCGAACGCAGGGTCATGAATGGGGAGCGTCAAATTACCCTGCTACCAAATTCATTGGGGATGCTAGCCTTTTACCGTTTTGAACAGCAGAAGTAGTGGACGCACTAGGCTATATCAGGGGGCTTAGCGGACTCGAATCTCGCCCGGCCGGCCAGCCATACCAGCGCGAGCACGGGAACGCCCAGTAGCGCAGTGGCGGTAAAAAAGCTGGCATAACCGTAGGCATCGACGAAGTCTCCGCTGAATCCAGCGATAAATTTTGGCAATAACAGCATCACCGAACTGAAAAGTGCGTATTGCGTAGCGGAATAAGCCGAATTGGTTAGTCCGGAGAGATAGGCAATAAAGGCGGAAGAAGCGATTCCGCCCGAAAGATTATCGGCAGAGATGGTGAATATCAGTCCTGTCAGGTCATGGCCGCGTTGGCTGAGCCAGACAAATAGCAAATTTGTCGTGGCTGATAACACCGCTCCCAGAAAGAGCGTGCGCATGATGCCAATTTTTGCTATCAGCACCCCGCCTATGGCCGCGCCGGCGATCGTCATCATGACGCCATAAACCTTGGAGACGGTCGCGACCTCATCCTTTGTATATCCCATATCGACATAGAAAGGATTGCTCATGACACCCATTACCACATCCGAAATTCGGTACATGGCAATCAGGCCCAGGATCAGAAATGCGTGTCCACCATGACGCACGATAAAGTCCCGGAAAGGCGCCACCACTGCGCCATACAGCCAGGCTAACAGTTGCGCGAGCCGGACGTTCAGATTCCAGTGCGCAATGGCTTCCCTGGCGCGATCTTCGTTTTCCGAGATCAGGCGGTTAACGGGAACGTCCGGCTCGCGGATGATGAGCGTCGTAACAATCCCGACCGCCATAAATGCGGCCATGGCGAGGTAGGCGGTACGCCATGGAGCATAGACATAGGTGGTGGCTGACGGGTCAACCGCTGCGGCAATCCAAAGCGCTCCAGCAGAAGCCAGAATCATCGCCATGCGATAACCGGCCTGATAGGTGGCTGCCATCGCTCCTTGAAGCCGCGGTGCTACGGCCTCGATCCGATACGCGTCAAGCGCAATATCCTGAGTCGCTGAAGCGAAAGCGACTGCCAGGGCGAAAAATACGGTATGGGTCAGGTTCTCAACCGGATCAGTCGACGCCATGCCCACCAACGCGGCGGCAATAACAACTTGAGATAGTAGAAGCCAGGCACGCCGCCGCCCCAGCAGGCGGGTTAATAGTGGTAGTCGCAGGCGGTCCACCAGCGGCGACCACATCCATTTAATACCATAAGCCAGCCCGATCCAGCTCAGGTGACCGATAGTTGAGCGATCGATTCCCGCTTCTCGTAACCAGAAGGAAAGGGTGCCCATTACCAGCAACAGCGGTAATCCGGCTGAAAAACCAAGCGATAGCATACCCAACACCCGCGGGTGGGTGTATATGCGAAAAGCGTGAAGCCAGCTGGACAGCGCCGTTGACATTATCGTCGAGGGCGTATTCGGGCGGCGCAGGAGCTATCCAGCACACTGTTGACAGAAGGTTCACCGCCGTGCGGAGAAACTATGGGAGGTAAATATGAGTCTCCCGTATCGCAGACTCTTGGTCCAGTTGTGCGCCGCGAAGACGTTGTGGTCCATTTCATAAGTTGGTTACCTGAGAGCGGCTCAAGTGGCGAAAATTATTGTTCGGATTGCGTAGCTAAGGAACCCTGAACAGTACTCCGCACAGCCCGCTGCGGGTAAAATCGGGATGATCACCAGCTGCCCAACGTCCCGTGCAGGCGGTCGTGTTCTCTTGGTCGACAGGCGCCAAGGAGCGCAACGCCCCACGCATGTCGCGTTCGATTTTGCTGCAAGGCGAAGCGACGTGGCTTGCCTGCGGCCTGCTTTGTCACGCTCCTAGATAGGGACCGATCATTGGATCAGCCATTCGCGTAGTCGCCTTTCGCGCATTGCTTCCGGCAACGCCTGCCCTCGCATACGTGAGGCAGATTAAAGGTTGTAGTCGTAGTCAATAATAAGAGGTGAATGATCAGAGAAGCGTTCCGTTTTGTAAATCGAGACTGCAGTAGCCCTGGCGGCAATTCCTGGCGTGGCAATCTGGTAATCAATGCGCCAGCCCACGTTCTTTGCCCAAGCCTGTCCTCGGTTGGACCACCACGTATATTGCTCCGGCTGTTGGTTGATGCGCCTGAATATGTCTATAAATCCGAGGTCCTGAAAGACCTCGCTAAGCCAGAGGCGCTCTTCCGGCAGAAAGCCTGAGTTTTTCTGGTTCGAACGCCAGTTCTTCAGATCAATTTCTTTATGGGCAATGTTCCAATCGCCGCATAAGATAATCTCCCTGCCGCAGTCTGCCAGGTTTCGCAGCATAGGAAAAAACCGATCCATGAAAAAAAACTTGGCGGCTTGTCGGTGCTCGCCGCTGGAACCGGAAGGAAAGTAGATCGATATCACGCTCAAGGGACCGAAGTCGGCTCGCAAATAGCGCCCCTCGGCATCTATTTCAGGCACGCCGACTCCTTCCATGACATTATCCGGCTGACGCCGCGCATATATTCCGACACCGCTGTATCCCTTCTTTTCCGCGCAGTGGAAGTAGCTTTGGTACCTATCCGGCGAGGCAATTTCGCCGGTAATATCTCCAGCCTGAGCTTTTAGCTCCTGCACGCACACAATATCGGCCGCTTGCATGGGCAACCACCTGAAAAACCCCTTGCTTGCGGCAGAGCGCACGCCATTTACGTTAAGCGTTATAATCCGCACGTCGTTTTTTTCCGGTTTGTCATAGCCATGTCAGATTTCCGGCAGGAGTTTATCAAGTTTGCTATCAGCCGAGATGTGCTCTGCTTCGGCGAATTCAAAACCAAAGCAGGGCGATTATCGCCATATTTCTTTAATGCCGGATTATTCAATGACGGCGACTCTCTCAGAAAGCTGGGGCAATTTTACGCCAAAGCGATTTTAGCTGCCCAGCTTCCGTTCGATATGCTATTTGGGCCCGCCTACAAGGGCATTCCGCTGGTCAGCGCGGTAGCAATTGGGCTGGCGGAGCTTGGATACAACTATCCCTTCTGCTTCAATCGCAAGGAGATAAAGGATCATGGGGAAGGTGGAAACCTTGTGGGTGCGCCGCTTTCGGGGCGGGTGCTGATCGTGGATGATGTGATCTCCGCCGGTACTTCGGTGCGCGAATCGGTTGGGTATATTCGGGCTTCCCACGCTACGCCAAGTGGCGTCATCATTTCCCTTGATCGGATGGAACGTGGGAATGGCGAACTCTCGGCTATCCAAGAAGTTTACGAGTCCCATGGGATTCAAGTCGCAAGCATCGTCAGTCTGGACGACATCGTAAGATACCTCAGGAATGAAGTGGATCTGGCGCACAATCTGCCTGCGTTGGAAACATATCGTGCGCGTTACGGCGCCGGTGATCCACCGGTTTGATTACCGTAGCCGCTGGATTCAGGGGTGGCATTCTATCGAACTTGACCTAACGCTGCTGGGCCAGGTTATTGCTCTTCTGGGCGCATGTCCGCTGCCCGGGCGGCAGGCAAGGTGAGTTCGCCGGTGGAATCGAAACGCCGTCCACCGGCGAGTCCCGGTCCGCCCAGTCGACCACGTAACTGATAGTCGACCTTGGTCATGGCACCGGTTCGCTCGCTTGTGGCCATCTGAAACACATGACGCAGAATGGCGGTCGCAGGGACGGTTACGGGTACTGTAATTACCGTTTCTCCAAAGCGGGGTATGGTGCCGCGCTGGTCGCTGACCCCGCTGGCGAAACTGGTTCCGCGTAAATCCAGGTCGAGTGCAATACCGTCATAATCCAGTGGCTTGTCACTATGGTTCTGAATTCTGAGCTGTACCGCGAAGCGCGCCTCCATGCCTTTACCCTCCAGGGGCTGCATTCCAGCCACGGAAATTCGGAGTGGCTCACTTTGCTTGAGTGCTGCGCAACCGGTGAGGATGAAGACCAGTCCCGAAACGAGCAGTATGCGCATGTTCATACGGTCACCAAGGCAAATACTTAATCATACTCGAATATCAGCGAACGCGAGTGACCGAGGGTTGGCGCGTTTCCGCCGTCCAGTCAAATACATAGCGGAGTTCGGGTTCTGGGAGATTGCTCATCCCCTCTGGTTGGGATATGATCCCCCTCGAAGCTGGCTAGACAGTCGCTGCCCGCCTTTCGATAAGAGAGGCGGGGGGAGGAAAGTCCGGGCTCCAAAGAGCAGGATGCCGGTCAACGGCCGGCCGCCGCGAGGCGAGGAACAGGGCCACAGAGACGAGCGTATTAAGTTACGGTGAAACGCGGTAACCTCCATCCGGAGCAAGACCAAATAGGCAGGCGATGATGCTGCTCGCTGAGCCTGCGGGTAGGTCGCTTGAGCGCCCGGGTAACCGTGCGTCTAGAGGAATGACTGTCCATGACAGAACCCGGCTTATCGGCCAGCTTCATTCTGTTTTCTCATTTCCTACAAAAAAAAGCGGCTTCAACTTTCGTTGAAGCCGCTTTTCATTTTTGGAGCTTAAGCTTTGCTGTTAGTGATCCATTGCCGGGGTTGAATTCTCGTTTGGTTTCTTGAGTTGTATCATGAGATCGTCGTCCCATTTACCCTCGACATTCATGTGCGCTGCCGCACCCAGTAATACCGCCTCGATCAGGTTGTGGCTGAGGTACACGTACAGGCCGGGTTGCTTGAATTCATACAACGCCGCCACTGCAGAACCGCCGGGAACGAACCAGGTTTCCTGATTGGTAATCGGTGTATCGGCAAATGAGCCGCCAACCCATACCAGGTCGCCATGGCCACCAATCAGGTGAGGCCTGGAATCGCGGTTGGCCTGGGCGTGAACGAACAGCACTTTCTCGCCCACTTTGGCCTTGAGCGCATTATCCCCGGTCAGAGCACCCACTGCGCCATTGAAGACGACATGGGTCGGGATAAGTCCCTTGGACAGTTCAAGCATCTCATGCATGCCTTCGGCAGGAGAGCCATAGGTCTTGAATTTGCCATCCGCACCCTTGGGCAGGTAGAGGTCCTGCTCGCCGACGTAGTAGACGCGGTCATAGCGCACAGGCTTGCCCTTGGCATCCTTCAGGCCATCGCGCGGCAATACCATGATGGCTCCATTCATGCCGGAGATGACGTGAAACGGGATCATGGTGCCGCCAGGGGCGCAGTGATAGACAAATACCCCAGGCTTGGTGGCTTTCCAGCGCACTACCACATCTTCACCCGGTGCAACCAGGGTCAGGCCAGCGCTGCCCAAGGCGCCAGTGGAGGCGTGAAAGTCCACATTGTGCGACATGCTGCTGGTCTTGGGGTTGACCAGCGTCAGTTCAACATAGTCATCCTGATGCACGACAATCAGCGGGCCCGGAACGGTACCGTTGAACGTCAGCGCCCACATCTTGGTGCCATCCGGTGCAACATCCACCAACTTCTCGATGGTCTCCATGCGGATCTTGACTACCTTCGGTCCACCCTTGGCCACCTGGTCGTGCTTGGGCGCAAAGGGCGGCGCCACCAGTTCCTGGGTTACCACCGGTAATTTGGAAACGTTGGTCGCCGCTATGGCCGGGACAGCGCTCATACACAGCAATCCCAAACCGACAACCCCTTGAACAACTTTGTCCATGTCTTCCCTCCATATATTGTTTATCACCGCGCATCATCCTGTGCGCCATTCCATCTGCCGTTCAATCCTGACTGCTCACCCTTTTCTGAAGAGCATCTCTAAAAATTCAAACCCCGCAGGCGCAAAAGCGCCTGCGGACGCATCGCGCCCGCTAAGACGCCATCATCCCGCAAAAAGGCTGAGGCAATATATATTCACGGGGGGAGAAAAACATTTTTCTGAACGACAACGAGGTATGCGCGAATTTCGAATTTTTAGAGATGCCCTTAAGAGCGAAGGCCCGGCAACTATACAGCTTTACAATTTACATGTCCATGGTGCGTCCAGTCGCGATGTAATACTGCTGTCGCGTCCCAAAACGGGCATTAACAGCTCTGAATGAAATGCCGGTCGTGTAGGAAGAATAGGCAACAGGCAAGCTTATGGCCGCTCTTCAATCGCGTTTCGATAAGTACGCGCGCAAACGCCGATTTTTACGTTGGGGCCATTTTCGTCAACGCTTTATCCCAGGTTGAGCTTGGGTATACTCTGTTTCTATTCTCCGATAGTTTGTTATACAATCCGCGATTGTTCCCGCCATGGGCGTACGATTAATTTGATTTGCGGATTAGAAACTGGAGGCATCATGGATAAAACTGTTGAGTGGATCGTTAGACTGGCATGCGCTACGCTGATAGCAATGGCAACTCTGCCCACCCATGCGCAGCTAATGCTGGCCCACGAAGGTCATCATTCAGGAGACTGCGCCATCAAAACGGGGGCTTTTCCTGTAGCCTTCAGTGCTTATGAAAAGCCCAAGGGCGCGCTACCGCCAACTCATGCGTTTTGTGATCATGTTCCGGAACCTGGGGAATTGCATCTCACCGTTGATCTGACAGATCCGGACTCGCGCGAGATCCCCATCGCGGTGCGTCTGGTAATGGAAGGGCATGGGGAAGGGGGGCACGAGATCGTGTCTTTGCCTGCCAAGGCATATCCGTCCGGAAGTATTACCTTTGGAGCGAATCTCGAGGATCTGGGCCAATACGCACTGTTGCTGGAGACGGAGAAAGACGGCAAGATGACTACGGCAGTGCGGATTCCGATACACGTCGGAGGCGGAGGCGGTCACGGCAGCCATGGGGGCGGGATCGGTGTGACGGAAATAGCCCTCTTGGTAGGCGTGGCAGGCATTGGCGCCTTCCTGTGGTCGCGCAGGCGACCAAGCCCGAAGGCGTCCTAAACGTCAGTCCAGACGGGGCTGGTGATCATTTAAATCTGAGCCAGCCCAGCGGCGAGACTTATTGTGAAGTAAAGGTCCGGACCGTCCATTCTCTATAAGCAGCTGTAAGTGGATTAGCTGTAGAGAGGAACGGGTGATTGGGTATTACTGAAAAATAGTTTTTCGCAACCCGGCAAAAGCCTCACTTACATAGTCGATCTGCTCACTAGTATGGGCCGCGCTCACGCTGCAACGCACCAGCGACTTCCCGTCGGGCGCGGCTGGCGGTAATATCAGGTTGACGTAAATGTCGTGTTCGAGCAGGCCCCGCCATAGCGCTAGCGCTTGCTGAGGTGTATCCAGTATGGTTGCGATAATCGGGCTGGGTTCCGGGCCGAGCTGATAGCCGAGCTCCTTTAGCCGGGTGTAAAGCTGGTGAGCGTTACTCCAGAGCTGTCCACGTAACTCTACACCTTCACGCAGCAGTTTGAGTGCTGCCCGAGTCGATGCAATGGTAGCGGGCGTCGGGGAGGCAGTGAAGATGTAAGGGCGGCTGACATAGCGTAACTGATCAAGTTGGGGGTGATTGCTGACGCAATATCCTCCAATACTGCCGAGGCTTTTACTGAAAGTGCCGGTGATGAAATCGACTTCGTCAATAAGCCCGGTTTCTTCGACCAAGCCTTGCCCGATTCTGCCCAGAACGCCCAGAGAGTGGGCCTCATCCAGAAGAAGCGTACTTTTGTACACAGTTTTTAACCTGACAATCTCCGCCAGTGGCGCTCGATCCCCCAGCATACTGTAAATACCCTCAACGATGATGAGAGTTGAGCGCGAACGATCTCCCAAACGGCGGAGGCGCTTCTCCAAATCTTGGGTATCATTATGGCGAAACCTGATAATTTCAGCGCCACTCAAGCGGCACCCATCATAAATACTCGCATGCGAGTCGCCATCGATCAGAATGACATCCCCCGCTCCTGCGAGACCGGAGATCGTGGCCAGATTGGCTTGGTAACCGGTCGTGAAGACGATGCATGAGTGGCAGCGATAAAACTCCGCAAACTCCCGCTCTAGCGCTCGATGCCCGGAATAGCTACCGTTCGCCATTCGAGAACCGGTGGTACCTGTGCCTTCACTATCAATCGCCTTATGAGCGGCTTCCAGGCATTGTGGCGCAAAGGTGAGTCCAAGATAGTTGTTCGTGCCCAAAAATAGTATGCGGCGATCGCCGATCTTTGCCGCCGTCGATGAATACACCTCTTCTATGGGCGTTCCAAAAACTTCGACCCCTTCTGGCAGGAGCGCTTTTCTTGCGGCAGCAACAGCATCAAGCTTATCTAGCAGGCTCATTGTTGGGCAGATCTTATCTGATGAATCAAGTTTGTGAGTTCGTGAACAGTCTGAACATCTGCGAGAGCATTCAGGGGAACGGAAATATCGAATTCGTCTTCAATTTCCATAACGAGGTTCAAGAGCTTGACAGAATCAATGGCAAGCTGATTAATGAGATCAGTTTCAGGTGTTATTTCAATATCAGGCGGGCAAAATTGCTTTAGATGCTCGCGCAGCTTCTGCAGAATGTCGTCGTAATTGTTTGCCATGAATGAATCCCAACTAATTGCGTTTTAGAACTATATTGCCTGAGATAAGGCATCGCGCAACCGGACACGCGGATGCCAATCAGGAAGCGCACGAGTTAGCGGAGTGATATTGCACACCCAGTCCGGATGTTGCAGTTCTCTCACTTTTCCAGGGGTTAGCATTGGCGAATAACGGAGAAAGCGGGCCGCCCATAAATTAATGTTTGCTACCAGCGAGACAAGTGACGCAGGCAGAAAAACGCAGCGTACCGGACGGCCCCAAACCTCCTGGGCAATAGCCGCCACGGATTTGCCGTCATAACCCCCTGGCATTCCATCGTCAAGCTCGTACACGCCCTGGACGGGAACGGGGCTTGAAAGCCAGCACAGCACAGCCGCAACCAGGTCGCTCACGTGCAATAATCCGAAACGCATCGCTGGCTTTCCAACCATGGGCAACACCCCAAGGCGGGTCGCCTTGAATAAAGGCTTCATTTCCCTATCACCCGGACCATAAACAGCAGTCGGACGAAAAATCGTAAACGGAAGGGACGGCGAGTGGTTGACGACCAATAGCTCAGCCATGCGCTTGCTGGTCGCATACCAGGAGAGTTCGGGATTTCGGGCAGCTAAGGAAGAGATAAGGAGAAAGCGGGGCGGCGTAGTTTGCTGAGCGGAAGCGCGCAAGAGATTACCCGTGCCTTCAACATTGGTATGGATAAAATCTTCAAGCGACCTTCCCTTAACCTGGCCAGCGCAATGTACAACGGCGAACACATCCTTGACCAGCCTACTCAGTGCATCAGAATTATTCAGGTCGCCTTCTATCCATTGCGTGGATTCATCATCTGCCTGAGGATACCTTGTAAGGGCCTTGATTTTCCATCCTTGCTCGATCAAGGACTGTAACAACGCACGACCAATAAAGCCGGTGGCACCGGTTACTGCCACCCATGACCCAGACATATCCCCGCTATTTGTCCCCAGACTCGGCTGATAGCTGGTCTGCCAAATTGGTCCGCTGTATAAAACCCTGGCGGGCTGCAAAACGCGATAGCTTTCCGGATGAAGTCCGCGGCAACGTGTGCGGAGGCACTAATTCAACCAGGCAATTAACCCCGAATGCCATATAAACGAGCCGCTGCAAGCGACCGGTAAGGGACTGTCTATCTGTTACAGATGTAAGACGGCACTCGATGACCAAAACGATTGTTGTAATATCGTTCGCATCGGTTATACCAAAGGCAGAGGCTTCCCGAGTCCTAACTTCAGGTTGTTGTTCCGCGAGTTCTTCGATGTCTTGGGCGCGAATATTGCGCCCATTAACGATAATAACGTCCGTACGACGCCCCGTAACGTATAGATCACCCTCGAACACGAACCCCAGATCACCGGTATCCAGCCAATTGCCAGGCTTTAACGTCTTCTGGGTATCTTCCGGGTTATTATAGTAACCCGTCATGATACTGCTGCCTTGCACCAGTACGCTCCCTACCCTGAGATCCGACAACTCCAGGCCCGCATCGTCAACCACTTTCACAGTGTGCCCAGGCAAGGGGCGTCCACAGTTGACGAACTCGCTAAATTTTCGTCCCTCTGCTTGTAGCCGAACCGCCATTTTTTTGTCAACTAGCGTCCCGGCATCAACACGTAAACTATCAAAACCCTCACCAACTTGAGAAAAAGTTACTGCGAGCGTTGATTCAGCCAATCCATAGCACGGAAGAAAAGCGCGTGCATCGAACCCGGCGGGTGCAAATTTTTCTGCAAAATTTCGCAAGGTATCAGGGCGAATCATCTCGGCGCCTACCCCTGCCGCACGCCAACTACTAAGGTCAAGATCTTCCAAATCCGAATCACGAACGCGCAACGTGCAAAGCTTGAGGCCAAAAGGCTGGCTAAACGCGACGGTTGCACGATTTCGGCTAATCAGCCGCAGCCATTGCAGAGGTCTGATCGCAAAATCCCGGGTGGCCAGATAGTCGACCGAGACTTGGGCAACCATCGGCGCCATCACCATGCCGACCAATCCCATATCGTGATAAAAAGGCAACCACGACGCGCACCGGTCGCCGGAATGTATCTCCAATCCATGACGGACAATTCCCTGGAGATTGCTCATCAAGGCGCGCTCCGTAATGACCACTCCGCGCGGAAGACGTGTGCTCCCCGACGTAAATTGCAGATACGCGATTTCGTCAGGAACGTTTGACTCTAACGCTACATCGGGAACCGAAAAATCCTCGAGCTGTTCTGGCGTGCCGAACCAGCGCAATAGTTGCGATCCTTCAGCAGCCTCTTGCAAAAAGCCAATGTAGTCGGTATTAGCTACGGCCGCACTTGCTTGGCCAGCCTCTAGCATTCCCCGAAGTTGTTGAACATATACGGCATGACTACCAAGGTTGACTGGTACGGGCATCGCATAAGGAATCAACCCTGCATAACGGCAGGCGAAAAACAACTCGACAAATTCCGGGCTTGTATCGGCGATAATAGCCACCCGCTCACCGCGCGCAAGTCCAAGCCCACTAAGGCGCTGGGCGGAGGTACGGGCATTTTGCCGTAGGGCGTGGTAAGGGAGGACTGAACGCAGGTTGCCTTTGGCATCGTAAAAGTTATACCCAGCGGTCCCGGACGCAGCGTATTCCAACGCAGCGGTCAGTGTGTCGAAGTCAGCTAATCTCTGAACCTGGGTGTTATACGTTGGCGTTGGCGTTAGCGATATGTCTGATTCGCTTGATAATCGAGGGTTAAACGCTTGCGGTAGCGGAGCGTTCAACTTCGCTATTGTTGAACTCAAGGTCTTCCCCTCCAAATTAATCGTACTAGTCATCTTTTTATAATGTAAAGGATTCCGGTCAAACCAATATTAATTCTGGTCGCAATCATTACCGCTTGGCTCGAAATGCCTGGAGTGAGAAAAACCAGACTCGGAAAACAATAAAAGTAATTAACTAATTATCATCGAGCTAATATTACATTAGCTCGCACGTTGGCAACACAACATCATGCGCATGCCCATATCCAAGCTAAGTCCCTGAAAATAGCAGGTTTCCACCGACAGAAAATGACAATGAAATGACCGGGAGACTCTTCCTTACGGCTTGCATGGGCGACAGGTTCCATTCTGTACGAGTTGTGAGCCAATATAAAGAAATTTTGGAGAACGAGTTAGAAATGTGTGGCTTTTTTGCAACAGTTACTAATTCACCTATTGCTGGTTTGCGCGGCGGGATATTTCCGGCTGAGTTTCAGCTTTGCGCCGGTGTCTTTAACGCCTTCGCATCCCCTTGCTTCCTTTTATTAGTGAAGGTTCTTTCGCTGGGATATTTGTTCGAGAGAACGCGGAATTAAATTACGCAATCCTCTATGGAGTTACTGCTGGGGATGGGCTTACCCAGCGAGAGTGCCAAGGGTTGGCACATGAGTGCCGGTATGAGAGGCTTGTTCAGTAATGACCTAAGCTTCCAGCCATGCCTTCGCATCTGCGTAGTTGCTGAAGACTCTGATGTCTGCATCAACAAACAGATTGAAGACCCATGCAGCCCAGGCCCGCCACTGATTATCGGTAATGATCGCAATCCGCCTGAAATCGTTGCCGTGCTCGCGAATAAATTTGATATCTTCCCATGCGACATCGACGGTGTAGTCCAGCATGTCGCGCCAATCAAACAGTACATCCACTTTGCTGTCCACACGGGATTTGTAGAGCACCTGCTCTTCGAATTCCTTAAAATCTGCCAAAGTGAATTCACCAAAAACAGCAACGCTGATCAGATTGTCGGCTTCTTGAATGGTAATCATGGATCAATCTCAACGAGGGTACATGGGCCAATTATTACCACTACAAAAGATGGGGGTCGATTTCGCGTCTCAGAAATTCGTGAAAGTGTACCATGCCATCTTCCATCGGTGACTGATACGGACCTGTTTCGCTCATTCCCTGTTCATGCAGGGCGCGGCGTCCCTCACTCATCTGCCTGCAGATTTCATCATCTTCGACGGCTGTTTCATGATAGGCGGCCTGTTCCGCCTCGATGAATTCCCGCTCAAACAAAGCGATCTCTTCTGGATAATAAAATTCCACTACATTAACGCACTGCTCTGTTCCAGCCGGATGCAGCGTGCTGATAATCAGCACATGAGGATACCATTCAAGCATGACGTTAGGATAATAAAGCATCCATATCGCACCCTGCCGCGGCACCTCTCCTGCCGTCTGGCGCAGGAGGTGCTCCTGCCACTTCGCATAGACCGCTGTACCAGGGCGTGTGAGACCATGATTGACGCCGACGGTCTGGACGTTGTACCACTCGCCAAATTCCCATCTCAGTTCGGCGGTATTGACGAAGTTCCCCAAACCGGGGTGGTAGGGTTCAACGTGGTAATCTTCCAGATACACTTCAATAAACGTTTTCCAGTTGCAGGCATATTGTTCCACCTGCACTCGTTCCAGGACGTGGCCTGAAAAATCAAAATCCTTCAGAACGCCTAGCTGTCCCAGATCGCGCGCGACATTCCGCTTTCCCCCGAACAGGAGCCCGTTCCAGTTTTGCAACGGTGTAGTGCCGAGATTAAGGCAGGGATTTTGCGCAAAGTGGGGCGCACCCAGCAGTTTGCCGGTCAAATCATAAGTCCAGCGGTGTATCGGACAAACGATGTTCCTGGTATTGCCCCGCCCTTTCAGGAGCAAAGATTGCCGATGGCGGCAAACATTAGACAATAGTTCGATACCATCATGGTTACGGACCAGCATCTTGGCGTGACTCATCCATTCCGGGACGTAGTAATCGCCGATATTAGGGACCATAATCTCGTGTCCGATATAGCCCGGACCGGCGTCAAACAAGATGCGTTTTTCTAAATCGAGAATATCGGAATCGAGATACCAGCCGACGGGAAGTTGCGTGGGTGTCGATTGGGAGAGATCAACTAAGCGGGACATATCGATACGTAAGACCTTTCGAGGGGCAAAAAAGACAGTTGATATACGAAAAGCCTCAAGAAGTGCAATAAGCTTAGCAGAAACAGCACGCTCTCTTTCCTGGAAAGCCTATAATCCCGACTAGGAGGGTCGGGTTAAGGGAAAGTTTCATGGATTTAATTGACCTATACCAGCTAATTGCGTTATTTTTGCAGTTTCCCGGCAATTCACGTCTTTCGTAACATCATGCTTATCATGACAAACCCCTCCAACGTCGTCAAATTTTTGCCTCCGGCGAGCTTTGAGGCCGCCTTGACGGAACTTGAAAGTATCGTGGGCGAAATGGAAGCAGGACAATTGCCACTGGAAGATTCGCTCCTTGCTCATAAACGAGGCATGGAGCTGTTACAATATTGTCAATCCAAGCTCCAGGATGCGCAACAACAGGTGCGTCTTCTTGAGGCTGATACATTGAAAAATTTCTCCCCATCCGGTATTGATGATCGCTGATTTCCAGGATTGGGCGAGAAGCCGACAGGAACGCATCGAAGCTTCTCTGCAGATCCTGCTCCCCGCATCGAATGTCCCCCCCGAGCGTTTGCACGACGCCATGCGCTACACTGTTCTAGGTGGTGGGAAGCGGGTACGTCCTTTACTCGCGTTTGCAGCGGGAGAGCTGAGCAACGCAGCCGAAGAGCGCGTGACGATCGCCGCAGCTGCAGTAGAACTGATTCATGCCTATTCGTTGGTTCATGACGATTTGCCGTGTATGGATAACGATGTGTTGCGGCGTGGCAAACCGACCTGTCACATCGAATACGGTGAGGCTATCGCGCTGCTTGCTGGGGACAGTTTACAAAGCTTGGCTTTTCAATTGCTGGCCGAGCATACCGTGGCAGATATCCCGCAAGTTCAACTGGAAATGATAAAACACCTGGGGCAAGCGGCCGGCTCGCGGGGTATGGCCGGCGGTCAAGCGGTTGACCTGGCTAGCGTAGGGGCCACGTTAAGCCTGCCGGAGCTCGAATTTATGCATATCCATAAGACCGGCGCGCTTATTCGCGCCGCGGTCATGCTGGGCGCGTATTGTGGAAGCGGCTTGAAAGAGAGTGAATTGACGAGCCTGGACCACTTTGCCAAACGTATCGGCTTGGCCTTCCAAGTCGTGGATGATGTGCTCGATGCAGAGGCGAGCACAGCAACTTTAGGTAAAACTGCCGGCAAGGACGCTGACAATAACAAACCAACATACGTAAGCATCCTTGGGCGCGGTCAGGCACGCGACCTGGCCGAAGAGTTACGCCGCGATGCGTACCAGTCATTGGAAGGTTTTGGCGAAAAGGCGGACCGGCTGCGACAGGTTACCGACTTCATTATCCAGCGCGAATTTTAAGCTGGCAATCCCAAGGTAAAGAATATTTCCATTCTCCAAGGTTTAAATGTATCCATTGCTTGATAGTGTCACCGACCCTTCCAAGTTACGTTTGCTGGAACGCAAGCTGTTGCCTCAGCTCGCAGAGGAGTTACGGCAATTTCTGGTTGAATCCGTGGCCAAAACCGGGGGCCATCTATCGTCCAATCTGGGCACCGTTGAATTGACCATAGCCCTGCATTACGTATTCAACACGCCGTACGATCGTTTGGTATGGGACGTAGGCCATCAGACATATGTTCATAAGATATTGACCGGCCGCCGTGAAGGAATGAGCAGATTGCGTATGCATGGCGGTATCGCCGGTTTTCCGCGACGGGATGAAAGCGAATATGACGCTTTTGGTACTGCGCATTCCAGCACGTCTATCAGCGCTGCCTTGGGAATGGCCGTGGCGTCGCAGCACGAGGGTAAGGACCGATGCGTGGTTGCGGTCATCGGGGACGGCGCCATGAGCGCCGGCATGGCGTTTGAAGCCCTAAATAATGCGGGGGCCATGAACACCAATCTGCTGGTGATTCTGAACGACAACGACATGTCCATTTCACCGCCTGTGGGCGCCCTCAACAATTACCTTGCGAAGCTCATGTCCGGGCAGTTTTATGCCACCGCCCGGCGTGCCGGCGAAAAGATGCTGGGGGTGGTACCACCTGTGCTGGAACTTGCCAAGCGCGCGGAAGAACACGTCAAAGGCATGGTCACACCCAGCACACTGTTTGAAGAATTCGGTTTCAACTATATAGGCCCCATTGATGGTCACGATCTCGACGTCCTTGTAAGCACACTTAACAACATCAAGCATCTGGATGGTCCCCAATTCCTTCATGTCGTAACCCGAAAGGGCGCGGGTTACCAGGCGGCAGAAGAGGATCCGATCCTTTATCACGGGGTCACCAAATTCAATCCACAGGCGGGCATTATTCCCAAAGCTTCAAACAAGCCTTCCTACACCCAGATTTTCGGCGACTGGTTGTGCGACATGGCGGCCTTGGACCAGCGGTTGATTGGGATTACTCCCGCAATGCGTGAGGGTTCAGGCCTGGTAAGATTCTCGCAGGAATATCCCGACCGCTATTTCGACGTTGGAATCGCAGAGCAACATGCGGTCACGTTCGCAGCAGGTCTGGCATGCGACGGACTGAAGCCCGTCGTGGCCATTTATTCAACTTTCTTGCAAAGAGCGTACGATCAGTTGATCCACGACGTCGCTATTCAGAACCTCCCCGTTGTGTTTGCCATAGATCGGGCTGGGTTGGTGGGGGCGGACGGGCCCACTCATGCCGGCAGTTTTGATTTGACCTATCTGCGCTGTATTCCAAATATAACGGTGATGGTCCCTGCTGATGAGGATGAATGTCGTCAAATGCTCTACACCGCGTTTCAGATGGACACACCCACCGCGGTACGTTATCCCCGGGGTGTGGGAACGGGGGTGGCTGCCGAGAAGCAAATGCGAATGCTGCCTATTGGGCGGGGCGAAATTCGACGCGAGGGAGAAAAAATCGCTCTGCTGGCGTTCGGCAGTATGCTTAAACCTTGCCTTGAAGCGGCCGATGAATTAAACGCTACCGTTGTAAATATGCGTTTTGTTAAACCATTGGACAATGATCTGGTCGCTTCTCTTGCGCTGAGCCACGATTTGTTGGTAACGGTGGAGGAGAATACAACCATGGGTGGCGCGGGCAGCGCGGTAATGGAATCACTTGCGAGTGCTGGCTTCAAAATCCCCTTGCTGCAATTGGGCTTGCCAGATACGTTTATTGATCAAGGCGATCCTGCTCAAATGCTTGCCGACTGCGGACTGGATAAAACATCCATCGTCACGTCCGTCAGAGCGAGATTCATCGAAGTCTAATTCAACACATTGCGGACGGCATAGCATGGATTGCTACGCCACCGCCATGTTCCAGAACACTGCATGAACGAAGTCAATGTCCCGATTGCGGACGTCCAAGCCGCGCTCGATAGTCGCCGTATCGCTATTAACAGAGCGGGGATAAGATCTATTCGTCATCCTGTAAAAATTGCGGATAAAGGGCGGCGCACGCAACATGTCGTCGCCACCTTCGATATGCACGCCAATTTATCGCATCAACTCAAAGGCGTGCATATGTCCCGTTTTGTAGAGATTTTAAACAGCAATAATCGCGTCATTTCCGTGAAATCATTCGAGAGTATCGTAAATGCAGTGGTGCAGAAGCTCGAAACAGATTCTGGAGGGGTTGAGATGACCTTCCCTTATTTCATGAGCAAAACCGCGCCTATTACTGGCATAACAAGCCTGATGGACTACGAGGTAACTTTCGCAGGCAAACTTCACGAAGGAAGCTACCAATTCAATTTGAAGGTCGTGGTACCAGTAACGAGTTTGTGCCCGTGTTCAAAACAAGTGTCCGCGTACGGCGCCCACAACCAGCGCTCCCATATGTCGATTTCCGTCTCTCCCGCTAGTTCTGTGTGGATTGAAGATCTGATACACGTGGCGGAAGATCAGGCATCTTGCGAACTCTACGGACTACTCAAGCGTGCAGACGAGAAGTACGTTACTGAAAAGGCCTTCGATAATCCCAAGTTCGTCGAAGACGTCGTGCGTGACGTGGCTGCAGTGCTGAATCGGGACGCGCGTATAAACGCCTACGTGGTGGAGTCGGAAAACTTTGAATCCATCCATAATCATTCCGCTTACGCATTGATCGAACGGGACAAGCTAGAGAATCCCTGACTGCAGATCTGCTTCTTCGGCGCCGTTAACTCTCAGCCCAACGCGAGCCATATCGGCAAGCCGTATCGCTCTGTACGGATGAAAGCGGCCCAAGCGGCGCAAAATTGACCTTTTAGGGGGGTAAAGGTATTATCCGCCTTCCGGGGTGTAGCGTAGCCTGGTAGCGCGCCTGGTTTGGGACCAGGATGTCGGGAGTTCAAATCTCTCCACCCCGACCATTCATGCAATCTGGTGGGCTGATATCCGACTTGAGTGGTGCCCGTAGCTCAACCGGATAGAGCACCAGCCTTCTAAGCTGGGGGTTACAGGTTCGATTCCTGTCGGGCACGCCATACGGTTTTGCGGAATGGCACCTGAAATTAACGCTGTAGGTTATCTTTTAAAACGGTGGCTGTAGCTCAGTGGTAGAGTCCCGGATTGTGATTCCGGTTGTCGTGGGTTCGATCCCCATCAGCCACCCCAATTACTTCTTTCCTCTGCATTATCCTTAGCTTTAAGAATTGTGGCACACTTACTGGCCACTGCAGCCTGGCGCCTATGGCCCTTCGTATGGGTGCTAAATACCTTCGGCGACGTGGGCCACTATCGGGTGGGTAAGCCACTGTATCGCGTCGCTCATACATCCCCTAGGAACATATTTAACAGGGTCCTCTCGTACTTCAGACTTGAAGGTTGGCAATAGCCGGAAGTTCCAGGTGTTAGCAATCATCAAGGACCGCATAGCTCAAGCTAAGAAGGAGTCACCAAGTACGACCAAGAGCACAGCCGCGCCCTTTAGAGAAGTCCTTCGTCAAGACTATGTAGAAGACAGGCACGGCACAGTGGAGCTGTTGAAGCTTGGTTTTAGACGAAGCAGAGCGTATAGCTCAGGTACATCGTGATAGTGATGCACAGGCAGTTTATGCAGAAGCCGACCGCCCCATAACAAGAGCACACGACCCTCCAAGACGAGTAGCCGATTGTAGAGGTTCAAGGAGTTACCAATGTCACACCAGGGTGTAGCCCCCGTCAGCTACCGCATTTTGCGTCGTTCTACAATACTCCGGTTGTACCCGCCGTCGTCTCCCTCCCCCAGAGGATAGCACCGGGCGAACGCCGCTGCGATTCTCCCCTGGCTCCCCCCATCCCTTGCGTCAATCTACTCATCCTCATCTTTAAAAAAACAGGGTGAATACGTCTGCTAATCCTGGTCAGGCTCGTCCTATATAGGTTATTTGCAATTATGTTAGATAACGTACAGACAAGCCTCTCTAAAGAAGCCAATCTCTAAAAAAACAAAAAACCAGTGAGTTAAATGCTGGAATGCGGCGAGGAGAAACGCTGAATCATGGCGGCTTTAAACCCGACTCAACCTGATCCTAATACCCCCTCAAGAAGGAAGTTGTCGTGGATTCTTAAGCGCAATTGTTTTAAGGCTATGAAATTAAGTTGCAACAAGCATAGGTTACATTACTACACACTATATACGACCTCTGACCCTGCGCAGCTTTCATGGCCCCGGCTCCCAACTTTCAGAGAAGTGCAATGAATAATATCGCCGCTTCAGAGTCATTTGATCTGATTCAGCAATTTTGCTCAGAGTAAGAGGCTCGATAATTCTGCGGCCGATATGCACTTGGCACCTGTCCAAAGACGTAGATCTCGAACGGTCATCGAACATTCGGGTAGCCGCGGCGGCTTATATGTCGTGGGAAGCGTTGTTGCCCTGTCAGGGCATGGACTGGGTCAGGGTTCGTCGCCCTCGAGCCTGAGGTGGGTGATTCTTCAATTTACTGTTCAAGCTGTCTAAGCAAACGTCTTAATCACAACATGGGCTTGTTCTCATCACTTTCGTCGGATCATCTCCAGCGTTACTTCCGTATAATTCAGGAAGGCGTGGCCGTACGCCGGCATTTCGACCTGTTGAAGTGGCTTCAGGGGGAGATGCAGCACTATTTGCCGCATGAAATCATGCTGGTCGCGTGGGGCGATTTCAGCTCTGATGTTATACGGTATGATATTGTTTCCGCGTTGCCCGGAGTAAGAACAGCGCATTCCGAGCCGGCCGGTCTTTCGCCATTGGTTCGCGGGCTTTATAATCGTTGGGTCGACGTCGGGAGAACCCCGTTTATATCGAGTGTCGATGAACTGGGCATTCTTCCTGAGTACAATGCTCTGCAATGTTCGTTTGGCAAGGCTTTGCAAAACATGCGCTCCTACGGCTTGCATGGCATTAGCGATAAACGGGGACATGACGAATGCCTCTACATAATGTTTAGCTCTCAAGACAAACTCAACGATTCAACGCTCAGCACAATCGAGATTCTGCTGCCGTATCTCGATTCGGCGTTGCGTCGGGTTGCGCCTCTGACGAGTTCTTCTTTTCAGGTGCCGTTCCTGCCGAGTTCACGTGGCAGCGAATACTACGGCCTAAGCGATCGCGAAGCGGAGATCATGGATTGGGTAAGGAAGGGCAAAACCAACGCCGAGATCGGAAGCATTCTATGCATCAGTTCATACACGGTGAAAAATCATCTGCACCAAATATTCAGAAAGCTGGACGTCTATAACCGGATGCAAGCTGTTTCCAAAATAGAGCGTAGTCCGAGTCATGGCTGAAGCGAATCCGACATTTTCTGCTTCGACGGTTCCCTCTGGACACTCCAAGGGGCCGCTTGGCAACAATATGTTGAGCGCCGTAGAGGCTATCCTCGATCCTGCCGCACTTACGCTGTCACTCTGGCTTGTAAGCGTCAGCATTGAAGGAGAATTGCTTCCCCCCTACCTGATTCTGGCGGTGATCGTGTTCTCGATTACTTTCCCCGGCACTTCGCGCCTGCAATCCAGCATCATGGAAGTCATCGTCGACGTTTTCTATAGCTGGTTCTGGGTCGTGTTGCTTCTTTTTTTTCTTGGTTTTGCAACCGGATACATCGCCGAATTCTCCAGCCAGACATTGATCACCTGGCTTTGGGTTGCCCCCTTAAGCCAGATTGGCGTGCACCTCGCATTACGCACCGCAGCGCCATATCTGTTGATGCTTCAAGGACCCCCGCAGCGAGCCATCATAGTAGGCATGAACGAGCAGGGCGTCGCGCTGGCAAGTCGCATTCAACAGACGCGGTATTCTAAAATCGAGTTGTCCGGCTATTTCGACGACCGGAATCCGAGCAGATTACATGAGACTGAACATGGACAATTGCTGGGGAGATTGCGGGAGCTTCCTTATTTTGTAAAAGAAAACCGCATCCAGTACATTTATTTGTCATTGCCAATGGCGTCGCAGCCTCGCATTCTCCATGTGCTTGACGAACTGAAAGACACTACTGCCTCGATTTATTTTGTGCCTGACATGTTCATTACCGACCTTATTCAGGGCAGGAGCGGAACGGTTTGCGGCACTCCTGTAATCTCGGTTTGTGAATCTCCCTTTACGGGCTCAAACGGGTTGATCAAGCGGGTGAGCGATATCGTTCTGTCGCTGCTGATCCTGGCTCTGATTTCTCCCCTCCTGCTGCTTATCGCCGCGACTATTAAGCTGGATTCGCGGGGTCCAATCATTTTCAAGCAGCGTCGTTACGGACTTGATGGGGAAGAAATTGTTGTCTATAAGTTTCGATCGATGCGGGTGTGCGAGGATGGCGATACTATCCGGCAAGCCCAAAAGGATGACAACCGCGTGACCCGTTTCGGGGCTTTTCTGCGCAGAAATTCCTTGGACGAATTGCCCCAGTTTGTAAACGTTCTTCAGGGCCGTATGAGCATCGTCGGGCCAAGACCGCATGCGGTCGCGCATAACGAGATCTACCGGAACCTGATAAAGGGTTATATGATCCGCCACAAGGTCAAGCCTGGAATCACTGGATGGGCTCAGGTCAACGGTTATAGGGGCGAAACTCGCACCCTTGATAAAATGCAGGCGCGTATAGATCATGACCTCGATTACCTGCGTAACTGGTCGTTGCGGCTTGATCTGCACATTATCTTAAAAACGGTTTTGATAGTATTGCGAGATAGAGCCGCTTATTGATAGCAGCTTGAACAAGCTGGCAGCGGACGTGTTTTGAGCAAAAAGATGGAAGATGCAATAAGCACTGAGCTGCAGTCAAATGCTTGCGAATCATCATTCAGTTAAAACGGTATCAAAGGCAAGGGCGCGGTCGACAATCCCGCTTGCGCGAGGATGTGACAGAGTGGGATTGGACCGTGGCAGAGAGATGTTCAGTGACTTTTCATTTCGCGCACGGTCCCGCGCTTTTAGCCTGTTACAATGGTTCCTAGGAACTATTGTCTGAAAAGTTTAAAAGGTGATACCGTTGTGATACCGCGGCCAAGAACAGAACATACATAATGAAAATAATATTGCCGCCGAACCGTCCCCGTCGTCATAGCCGTTGGTTTGGAATTCCCGCTTTTGTATGCTTGTCGATGCTCGCGCAATATGCTGTAGCTGATCGCGGCGATACGCTCAACCTCACGGGGGGGAGTACGTTCCTTTACGACACTAATGTATTTCGCTTATCGAACATCGTTCCCGCGAGTATCGTCGGCAGCGATACTAAATCCGATCTCATCATCACCACAACGGGCACGCTAACTTGGGATAAGTTTTACTCCATGCAGCGCTTCGAGGTTAATGGCAGTCTTGTTGACAATCGTTATCATAATTTCGATTACCTCAATTTTCTGGCAAAAAACGGCACAGCCACCTGGCACTGGTATCTGACCCCCTCTTTTTACGGGAGGCTGATGGGGAACCACCGGGAAGCGCTGAACAACTTCGCCGATCTCACCGGGTTCGCTAACTCCACTAACCGAAATCTGCGTATTGAGAATAATTTCCGGTTTGAGGGGGTTTTCGAGCTGGATGGCGCATGGCGCCTGATAGGTGGGGTGGCTTATGACGTCCGGACGAACAGCAGGACGCTCGTGCAGGATTTTGACAACAGCGTTCTCTCGGTCGATGGGGGACTACGCTATGCCTTTCCCTCCGGGAGTTCGCTTACGTACAAGTTCAGACATGGCCATGGGGAATTCTTTAAAAGACCAGAGCCGATACAGAGTCAGCTCTTCGATACCCGTTTCAACGAGATGGAGCATGAGTTGCGGCTTATCTGGCCCGTAACCGGCAAGACTTCGATCGATGCGCGCGTGGGTCACTTGGCACGTCACCATGCTCACTTTCCCGAAAGGGATTTCGAGGGCTTCGTGGGCAATTTCAACCTTAACTGGGCTGTTACGGGCAAAACTCGGGTGGTCGCCGGTTGGGCGCGCGACCTGCTCAACTTTCAGCTAGCGCCGAATACCTTTGTGGGTTCGCCATTTTTTCAACCGTTTTCCAGCAGTTATGTAGGTGCGAACCGGGTCTTTTTCGCCCCGGTATGGCAGATCACGGAAAAAGTAGCATTGCGCCTGCGTTACGACTTCATTCTGCGTGATCATTTGGGGGCCGTCCAATTTGTCGCGGGCGGGGATCGTACGGATACATCGCATTCGGGCATGATAGCGGTGGACTGGCAGCCGTTGAGGGCACTTTTTATTAGTGGCGCACTACAGCGGGATCACCGTTCCTCGGACCATAGAGGCTTCAATTTCGACAGTTCAGCGGCGAGCGTCTCGGCAAGACTTAATTTTTAGCGGTGATGGGGTGAACGAGCGGTGTTAATAACAAAAACAATTTGCATGGTGAGCTTGTTTTCATTTCACGCTGGGGAAAATCGGCCGCTTTCAACCAAGGCTGAGTCAGCCGACCGGTTCATTGACGACTTTTATTATCTCGTGTATATCATTTTAATAGCCTTTTTTGTTGTGGGCTTGCCGTTACTGGCACCAGTCCCGCAGTGGTTGTCAGGAGCCGGCGTTATCGCTCTTTGCTTTATACCTATCTTTTCTCGGGCAGGAAGGCAGCTTTGGCTAAGTCGCAATGTATACCGTCACATATTTTTACATTAAAAGAAGGCAGAAATGCGAAACATCGCTCACCATATAATATCTATACTGCTGATTCCCTTGGTCGCGCTTGGGATTGCCGGTTGCGGTAGCAAAGAGGCTGAAAAGCAGAAGCCCGCGACACAAATCGCCGCGAAAGTTAATTCAGGCGAAATTTCTGTTCACCAGCTTAATTACGTATTGACGCGGACCCCGGGAGCGGGCGCTGCAAGTGCCGAGACGGCGCCCAAAATCCGCCGTGAAGTTCTGGATCGACTGGTTGATCAGGAACTCGCAGTCGAGAAAGCTACGGAAAAGAAACTGGACCGGTCACCCGAGGTACTCCTCGCTCTTGAGAATGCTCGCCGGGAGATACTAGCCCGCGCCTATGTGGAGCAAGTTACTGCGGCTGCCCCCAAGCCGACTATTGAAGAAGCAAAGAAATATTACGCCGAAAACCCGCCACTTTTCGCGGAGCGCCGCATTTATAACATTCAGGAAATCGTAATGCCGGCAACTGCCGGGGTTCCCGCCGAGTTGCGTGGAATGGTCGAGGCCGGAAAGCCGATGGAAGAGATTGCCAATTGGCTTAAAGGTAGGGGCATAAAATTTGCGGCGGGTAGCGCTACCCGATCGGCTGAACAAATTCCGCTCGAACTGCTACCGAAAATACACCCGCTCAAGGCCGGGCAGAGTCTGGTTCTGGAAGGCCCCCAGACAGTGACGGTGATGAGGCTTGCTGGTGCGCAATCGGCGCCGGTGTCGGAAGAGGCGGCACTACCCCGTATCCAACAGTTTCTCGGCAATCAACGCGCTGCCGAGATGGCCAAACAGGAGTTTAAAACCCTTAAGGCCAACGCTAAAATTACCTACATGGGGGAATTCGCTGGCTCTGACACACCGCAAACTGCGGCCGGACCCCAGGCCACCGAGGCAAAAGACCCTGGTATGGCAACCCGCGCTTCTACCCCCGGCGGGTCAGTCGAGAGAGGCGTAGCCGGTTTAAAGTGAAACTGTCCAATTATTATATCTATAAGGGAAATTTGACATCCATGACTCAAGCTCTGACGCGGATACTGACTCTTTTCTTTGCCCTATTGGCGACGACCGTTTTTGCGGAGGGGAATCACGACTATCCGCTTGGCCCTGGGGATGTACTACGTATTCAGGTTTTCCAGAATCCTGACCTCACTACCGAAACGCGCGTTTCCGAGAACGGGGTGATAACTTATCCCCTGATTGGCAACATTGACGTTGGCGGTCTCCCTATCTCTGCCGCAGAAAAGAAAGTTGCTGACGCACTAAAGAATGGCGGTTTCGTTCGGCAACCACAGGTCAACATTATTCTCCTGCAAATGCGCGGAAATCAGGTGAGCGTACTCGGGCAGGTCAACCGTCCGGGCCGGTTTCCGCTTGAAACCCTCAGCCGCGTGAGCGATATGTTGGCCATGGCCGGAGGGATCACCCCGACCGGGGATGATTCAGCCATCGTAATTGGTTCGCGCGACGGGAAGCCCTTCCGTAAGGTGATTGATATAGCGGAGCTCTACCTCGGTGAAAGATCCGATGCGGATATCATTCTCGCAGGCGGAGACGTGATCTACGTCCACCGCGCGCCGGTCTTTTATATTTATGGTGAAGCTCAGCGTCCGGGCGCCTATCGTATCGAACGGGGAATGACAATCCAGCAGGCCCTTGCCCAAGGTGGGGGGCACACCGTGCGTGGCAGTGAGTGGCGGCTGCGGTTGCATAGGAAAAACGCGGACGGTGTGGTCGAAAAACTCTCTCCGGAGATGACCGATACCGTACAGCCAAATGACATCATTTACGTGCGGGAAAGTATTTTCTAAACGGTATCAAACCAGTAGCCAAACCGGTAGCAAACCAGTAGCCAAACCTTATGACACTCTCACAATTTCTGCTTATCCTTCGGGCCCACCGGAAAGTAGCGCTCCTCGCGTTTCTTCTCGTCGTGAGTACGACACTGGTGGTGAGCCTGATCCTGCCAAAGGAATACACAGCCTATACAGCGGTTGTGATCGACGTTAAGTCACCCGATCCTCTCGTCGGTATGGTATTGCCTGGATCCCTTACTCCAGGATATATGGCGACGCAGATCGATATCATAAACAGTGATCGAGTGGCGCAACGGGTGGTCAAACTGTTACGCATGGATGAAAGCCCGGCTATCCGCGAGCAGTGGGAGGAGGCGACCGAAGCTGAGGGTGATTTAACGGTGTGGCTGGCTCAGTTGTTAAAGAAAAAACTAAACGTTAAACCCTCGCGCGATAGTAATGTCGTCAACATTGAGTTCAGTGGTGCCGACCCCAGCTTTGCTGCGGTCGTGGCTAATGCCTTCGCACAGGCATATATAGACATAAATCTCGAACTCAAGGTCGATCCGGCCCGTCAACACGCGAGCTGGTTTGACGACCAGACAAAAGCCCTCCGGGACAAACTGGAAAAAGCCCGTCAGGCGCTTTCGGCCCATCAGCAGGAAACCGGCGTTATTGCCACCGAGGAGCGCCTGGACTATGAGGTTGCCAAGCTCAACGAGCTTTCAACGCAGTTGACCATCGTGCAGGGACAAACCTCCGACAGCAGCAGCAACAAGCGCAGATCTACTGAAAACCCGGAGACGCTGGCGGAAGTGATGCAAAATCCATTGATCAACAGCCTAAAATCTGACATAGCCCGCCTTGACGCCAAGCTTCAGGAAAGCAGCGTGAATCTCGGTAAAAACCACCCGCAGACGCAACGGGCGCAGTCGGAGCTCGCGTCGCTTAGAAACAGGCTAGCCAGTGAGACGCGGCAAATCCACAATAGCATCAGCACCTCCTACGAAGTGGGCAAACGGAAGGAGCAAGAGTTGCTGGAAGCGATTGAAAGGCACAAAAAATACGTGCTTGAGCTGAACGGACAGCGCGACCAGATCAGTGTCCTGCAGCGCGACGTTGAAGCTGCCCAGCGCAACTTTGAGGCGGTGAGCCAACGTTCTGCTCATACCAGACTTGAGAGTCTCTCGGTCCAAACAAATATCGCGATACTGAATCCAGCCTCTATACCCATTGAACACTCACGACCCCGGATTCTACTCAACGTATTGATCTCCATATTCCTGGGTACATTGCTTGCGGTAGGTGTGGCGGTGGTGCTTGAGCTTATGAATCGCCGCGTGCGCTCGGTGGAAGATCTAACCCAAGTCATGGATCTGCCAGTGTTAGCTACGATCTCCATTGCCGGAACGCGATCTCCTTCGGGCACCAGAAAAGGTAGATTTTTGGGACGTAGTGCGCCAAGACGAGCAATAGGAATGGAAGTCCCCGAGCATTGACCGGAACCCAGCCATGAAACCAGTTACAAGTACCTTTCCAAGTATTAAGCGGCAGCAGACCACAAGTTCGGGTGATGCGCAAGTTCACGGTAAAACCCAGTTGGGTGCCGGGAGCCATAGCTCAATCGGTACCATTCTTGTCGATAGCGGACGTTTATCTTCCGAAAACGCTGAGCGTATCCTGCGGCTACAAATAGAGCAGGACAAGCGTTTTGGCGACACCGGCCTTAAACTTGGTCTCCTGACGGAAGAGGACATTCGCTTCGCACTCTCACGTCAGTTCGATTATCTTTACCTTCCGCAAACAGACACCAGCCTGCATCATGATCTTATAGCTGCCTATGAGCCATTCAGTCCCGCGGTTGAGAAGTTGCGAGCGCTACGCAGCCAACTGATGTTGCGCTGGTTCAACGGCGAGACGCGGCGCAATGCTCTTGCCATCATGAGCCCGGGCGAGAGCGAGGGGCGAAGCTTTATCGCAGCCAACCTGGCCATCGTATTCTCTCAGCTCGGGGAACGTACTCTGCTCATCGATGCTGACCTTCGAAATCCGCGCCAGCATAAGTTATTCAAGTTGGGCCATGGTGGGGGCCTCTCAGGTATGCTTGCGGGCCGGAACGGGACCGAGGTCATCAGCCGGATTTCGCCACTCCATGGGCTTTCGGTGTTACCTGCTGGCGCTGTGCCACCCAATCCGCAGGAATTGATCGGCCGCCCCGTTTTTGCCGAATTGTTACAGACACTTATTCAAGATTTTGACATTGTTATTGTCGATACCCCCGCTGCCAACCACCATGCTGAGGCAGTGACTCTTGCTGTTGGCGCATCCGCGGCGCTCATACTGGCTCGCAAAAATCGCAGCTCCGTACCCGACATCGTCAGTCTTGCCCGCAGTCTTGAACAAACGCGCACGATGCTGGTGGGCTCAGTGCTGAATGATTTTTAAGCAATTAAGTAAAGGACAATACAGCCGGATAGCAAATCTCACTGAAGAACGTACTTCAAAGCGAGCAAGCCGGGTTGCGGCGGTGTTGTGCCGCACCTCTACAAGTTCTGTTACGTTGGGTTAAAACTAAAATGAGCATCAATTCACCAACTGCATTCAACAGACGAGCGGACGCATCGGCGGGCTGGCGCAGACAATTGCTCATCTGGTTACCTATAATAACCGGGTTGATTGTACTTTACCTTCCGAGCCTGGTTGATTTGTTCCGGGGCGTCTGGAGTACCGATCAGCAAGCGCACGGCCCCATCGTACTAGGAATCGCGTGCTGGCTTATGTATCGGAAGTGGCCGGAAATGGTGCTCGTGAGCGAAGGCCAGTCGGGCACTCCCTCGATTGGTTGGCCGCTTTTCATATTCGGTTTAATACTTTATATCCTGGGCCGTTCACAGGATATTCTGGTCTTTGAAATTGGCTCGGTCGTTTGGCTGTTTTCCGGAATATTACTACTCATTCGTGGCGGGAAAGCGCTTAAAGCACAGTGGTTCCCTCTCTTCTTCATGCTTTTTATGATTCCGCTCCCCGGCCCGCTGGTTGATTTTCTCACCATGCCGATGAAAATGGCGGTTTCCTATGTAGCTGAAAACATACTTTTCTGGGCTGACTACCCAATCGCGCGTACCGGCGTGATTTTGCAGATCGGGCAGTATAAGTTACTGGTTGCGGATGCATGCGCCGGGCTTCACACGCTTTTTACGCTGGAAGCGCTGGGATTGCTCTACCTCAACATAGTACGGCACGACTCCGTCATGCGCAACATTGCTCTTGCCATTCTGATCGTGCCCATCTCTTTTACCGCAAATGTCATACGCGTGATGATCCTGACTTTGATCACTTATCATTTCGGGGATGAGGCAGGGCAAGGCTTTCTCCACGGTTTCGCCGGCATGGTTCTTTTTCTCAGCGCGCTGCTTTTGATTATTGGTGTAGATTCCCTCCTTCAACTTGCCATCAGGTTGCGGCATAAGAGTGGGACGGCAAGCCCTACCTGAGCCCATGAATGTCTGGATAAAAAATTTCATTCTGCTCGTCCTAATGCTCGCGGCTTCAGGGCTCGCGCTGGCCTTGCGGCCCACCTACAAGGTCGCGACATATGAGCCGGCGATTGACCTCGAAGCGATAATTCCCCGCGCTTTTGGGGAATGGCACGCGGAAAAGGAAAATCCAGTGCCAATGGTTGACCCGCAGCAGCAGGAAATGATTGAAAAAATTTATACACAGACCCTCAATCGCACCTACGTTAATAACCATGGCTATCGAATCATGCTCGCGATAGCATATGGAGATGATCAAAGAGACGCCATGCAGCTGCACTATCCGGAAGTTTGTTACCCTGCGCAGGGGTTTTCGCTGACGGGAAAGGAAAAAGGAACGCTCACGACGGAAAATGGATCAATTCCAGTCACGCGGATACTGACCAATCTGGGCCAGCGCAACGAACCGGTTACGTACTGGACAACGGTTGGCGACAAGGTATTCCAGGGGGGAATCGAGAAGAAACTTGTTGAGATAGGTTACGGCCTGAACGGAAAAATACCCGATGGCTTGCTGATCAGGGTTTCCTCTATCGACCCGGAAGCGTCCCACGCCTTTGCGGTGCAGGCGCGATTTGCCGATCAGATGCTCGGTGCCCTAACGCCTAAATACAGGCAAAAATTAAATGGCAATCTCTAGCTCGACTACACCCGAAAAAAAAATCGCACTGATTACTGGCATTACTGGACAAGATGGCGCTTATCTTGCCCAATTTTTGCTCACCAAAGGCTACGTTGTTCATGGAATCAAGCGGCGGACCTCGCTTTTCAACACCGACCGAATCGACCATCTTTATCAGGACCCGCATGTCTCACAACGTAACTTCGTTCTTCACTACGGTGATTTGACTGATTCAACCAATCTGATCCGCATCATTCAACAGGTTCAGCCGGATGAAATCTATAACCTCGCTGCGATGAGTCACGTCGCGGTCAGCTTTGAAACTCCGGAATATACGGCTAACGCTGATGGGATTGGCACATTACGCATTCTCGAGGCGATTCGCATCCTTGGTTTTGAGAAAAAAACTCGATTTTACCAAGCCAGCACGTCCGAACTGTATGGGCTTGTGCAAGAAGTGCCTCAGAAGGAAACTACACCGTTCTATCCTCGCAGCCCCTATGCGGTTGCAAAGCTCTATGGCTACTGGATTACCGTTAACTATCGAGAGGCCTACGGGATATATGCGTGTAATGGCATACTCTTCAATCACGAGAGCCCAATCCGGGGCGAAACTTTTGTGACGCGCAAGATTACCCGAGCACTTTCCCGGATCAAACTTGGCTTGCAGGACTGTCTTTATTTGGGAAACATTGATGCGCTGCGCGATTGGGGTCACGCCCGCGATTATGTTGAGATGCAGTGGCTAATGCTCCAACAGGAGCAGGCAGAAGATTTTGTTATCGCGACGGGTATTCAGTATAGCGTTCGCGATTTTGTCAATGCGGCAGCCCAAGAGCTGGGTATGAGGCTGACATGGAGGGGGAAGGGACCTGATGAGGTTGGAATGGTCGCTTCAGCTTCCGCAAATGTCGAATCCAGAATAATTATCAGGATCGACTCGCGATACTTTAGGCCGACCGAAGTTGAAACTCTTCTTGGTGATCCAACCAAGGCAAAGAAAAAACTGGGATGGACGCCGAAGACTACTTTCCAGGAACTCGTAAGTGAAATGGTTCGTGAGGACCTGAAAAGTGCTGAGCGAGACGAACTCGTGAAGAAACATGGTTTTTCTGCATACGACTATCACGAATAGGATCGCGATGGATAAAAATGCAAAAATCTATATCGCGGGTCACCGTGGTCTCGTCGGGTCGGCCCTCCTCCGCAAGCTCTCCGCTGATGGCTACAATAATCTCATCACATACAACCACGTTGAACTAGATCTGACGAAGCAACGCGTTGTCGAGGAATTTTTCGCGCGGGAAACCCCTTCATACGTATTCCTTTCAGCTGCGAAAGTAGGTGGAATTTACGCCAATAACACATACCCGGCAGAATTTATTCGCGATAACCTTGCCATTCAGACGAATGTGCTTCACGAAGCTTATCGCAGCGGTGTAAAGCGACTGATGTTTCTAGGTTCAAGTTGTATTTATCCCAGGCTGGCTCCGCAGCCGATGAAGGAAGAATATCTCCTCAGCGGTCCGCTGGAATCGACCAACCGCCCCTATGCGATTGCCAAAATTGCTGGTATTGAAATGTGTTGGAGCTACAATCGGCAATACCGCACAAAGTACTTGGGGGCCATGCCGACGAATCTTTTCGGCCCCGGTGATAATTACGATCTCAATAATAGTCACGTTATTCCTGCCTTAATACGCAAGTTTCATGAGGCGAAGATGGCGGGGAATTCTCCTGTGACTATCTGGGGTACCGGTACCCCCCGACGGGAGTTCCTGTATAGCGAAGATATGGCGGATGCCTGTATCTACCTCATGAACCTTCCCGAGGAGCGATTCGATTCCCTGCTGGGAAGTGATGAGGCGGCGACTGGGGTGTTCATGCCCCCTCTCATCAATATCGGAGTGGGCACGGACCAGACAATCCGTGAGCTGGCGGAATCCATTAAAAAGGTGGTTGGTTGCACGAGCGCCATAGTTTACGACAGCTCCAAGCCGGACGGAACTCCGCGCAAGCTAATGGACGTTTCCCGACTGAATGCGTTGGGTTGGCGCGCTCAAACTTCCTTGGAAGCGGGGTTGGTCAATGCTTACCAGGATTTTCGTGGTAAGTATTCCTGAGCCTATCTCCATTTGACACAGGTCGGTTCGCCGACATCGGATCGGATTGGTAAGATAACTATGCATCTGCGCTATCGGTCCAATACGTAAAATGAACTCATCTTTCAGCCCAGCAGGACGGAGTGGACCTGTTGCTGTCGTGCTGGCAGCCGGGGTATTAGCCATCTTCTTTGGCCTGGTTTCGGTTACGGCCAACCCGACTCTTATCAGTGTTGCCGTTGCCCTGTTCGTAGGGGTATTTTTGATTGCACGGCCAGCGTGGATTGTCTGGCTGGTGTTGTCGCTTGGTTTGCTTGTGACTGGCCTCCTTCCTCTTTTTAGCGAGGAAGGAATCGTTACAAAAGCTTCCTGGGGCGTCTCGATTCTGTGTTTTTTCCTCATGATGGTGGCATTCTTTACGGCCATCACGTCGCCGGGCGCCCGACGTAATACTCCGGCCTTCGTCTGGCTCGCTCTATGTTTTCTCGTTTATTCAGTCCTCGTGTCTTTTATCCAGTGGTACTCCATAGGGGAGTTTTCCGGTGGCTTCAAGCGCTATTTTCAGATGTGGGGCCTCCTGTTCGCCTTGTGCTGGTTTCCCTTCATTGAACGGGACGTCCGGCGGTGGCGCGTATTTCTTCTGATCGTTGCGCTGCTGCAGTTGCCCGCTGCGCTTTACGAACTCATCGCTCTCGTCCCCCTGCGGGAGGGATTACGTAATATTGTGCCACTCGATGTTGTTGCAGGTACCTTCGGTGCAATGCGTTACGGTGGTGGCGCCAGCGGGGAAATGGCCACTTTCCTTATCATCGTGCTGGCATTCCTGCTCGCACAGCAAATGGAGAAGACGCTGCCCCCCCGTCGCATAACGCTGCTCGCGCTGCTGGTACTAACGCCGCTGTTTTTGGGGGAGACGAAGGCTGTAGTGGTTCTGCTTCCAATAATGTTTTTGGTTCTCTACCGTCGCGAAATGATCGCCCGCCCTCTTTATGGGCTGGCTGGTCTTGTTGTTGGTGTGCTGCTTACCGCAGCTGCAGGTTTATTTTACGTGAGTTTGTCGGAAAGACACCTGGACGACCAGATTCAGGATTACCTCGACTACAATATTTATGACAAGGGCTATGGCCAGTATCACCTTAATCGAACCACAGTAATAACCTTTTGGGCCAAGCAACAGGGTACGCATGATCCAATTTCATTTGTGCTCGGAAACGGCCTGGGCAGTGCGCATAATCAGGCTGGTGGACACGTGGCGATGCGATACCCAAATCACGGAATCGGGTTGACGACCGCTTCGAGCCTGCTTTGGGACGTGGGTATTTTCGGAGTTGGTCTGTTCGTTGCTATTTTTGTCTCGGCCTGGAGAACCGCGGTCGGGTTGCAGCAGAAACTCGCGGACCCGACGATGCGGGCCGATGTTGCAGCGATTCAGGCAGCGCTGGCGCTATTCGCCGTTTATCTTTTCTTTCGTTCATCGCTGCTCGAAAATCTGAGTTTTCAGATCGTGTTTGTCGTCTTGCTCGGTTATCTCGCGCGGTTACATCGTACGCATGGTGTTCTCCCCGACAAAAGCCGCTGATGGGTGTCTCGCCATATTCCAGGGCAGCGCTGTCGCGCAGCGCTACGCACTTCCTTGCCGGAAAGGCGGTTTCCGCTCTGCTTACTGTAATTCTCTTGCTCTGGCTGGTGCGGTTGCTCTCGACCGAGGAATATGGCGCTTACGTTGCGTTCGTGAGCGCAATGGAACTTATGCTCGCCATTACCTCCCTAGGTCTGCCTTGGGTGGCGGCACGGTACCTGCCTGAGTTTCGGCTATATGCCAGCGGTAACAAACTGAGCCAATTCGTGTGGCAGCTAGTTGGCCGCCTCGTCGCCTTTTTGGTAGCGGGATCTCTGTTGCTCTTTGCGGTGATGCCATGGGCACTGGAATCTCTCGAACTTATGCAACATACCGCTGCCGCAAGGTTATACCTTTTGGTGGTGATCATGGAGGGCACGGGCCGGAATATAAGAGACCACATTCTCGGCCCCTTGCTACAGCAGGGATCTGCGCAAATCAGTTTAGTCGCCCGCAACTTGGTCATGCTACTTCTTATAAGTATAACGGTACTCCAGGGTCCAGTGTACTTGCACGCTGTGGTACTGATCGAAATAGCGGCATCGCTATTCGGCATCTTCGTGGCGATCCGCGCATTGACCCGATACCTGCACGCACACCGCGACTTGCCGGGTAAGAACGACTGGCAGCCGGACATTTGGCGTGAAAGGTGGCGTATCGCGTTCTATATGTATTTCAATCATCTCGTTACGATGACCTATAGCCCGCAGGCTTTCGTGTTTCTGATTCAACGTTATATCGGTATAGAGGCTACCGCATTATTCGGCTTCTTACGCAGCCTATATACGCAGATTGCCAATTATTTGCCCGCTTCACTGCTATTCAGCCTGATTCGGCCAAAATTAATCGCCTCTTACGTGGGCGAAGGCGGACCTGGCGAGTTGACCCGAAACGCTAATCTTGCGGGCAAACTGAGTCTGTTCGCGCTGATGCCCGTCCTGGTATTCGTCGGGTTGGTAAACGATGAACTGTTGAGTCTACTAAGTGGTGGCAAGTTTGTCAGCGGTGGATATTACTTGGCAGGGCTGCTGTTAACCCTCATTCCCTTTAGTCAGCGGCACATTGTTGAAACAGTGGCGGTCGCCAACAACATGAGTTCGCTCTGCCTCTGGGGAAGCGCACTGGGAGTTTTATCGCTGCCGCTGGCCTATGTGCTCGTCGAGTCGGGCCTGGGCCTCTGGGGACCGATCGTCGCCATGTTAGTCGGCCAGCTCATTTTCAACACGGTACTTATCGGCGCGTTGGTTCGAACCACGGCATATCGGCCCGATATGCCAGGATTCATTAAGCTCTCCGCCTCAGCTTTGTTGTCATTCCTTGTGATACAACAAATGAGTATGCAGAACGCATTGCCAATGCACGGATTACTGAAGCTGCTCCTTTACGCCGCGCTGGGCTGCGGCCTTTATCTGCTCGTGTCATATTTCCTCAAGCCTTTTAATGGAGACGAGCGGGCCAGACTGAACCGGTTGCTTAGACGTAACATATTCATTTGGTAGCAGTAAACCAACGGTTTGATTGTATGGCTACCGCCTTTGATTCAAACCTTATCTTGTCTCTTATCGACCCGAGGCAGGGTTGAACTTAACGTGCTTTTAAGGTCCGGTCCAACTTCAAGAGTGAAAGTTGAATAAAAATGCATCATGGTATTTCGCAATCATTCACCCACCAGCCAGCTGATCGCATTGGACCTCCCGCAATAAGCGTCTGTGTATGTACCTACCAGCGACCTCACTTGCTGGCACTGCTTTTAAATAGTCTTGCACAACAAAGCTTCCGCGGGCTTTTCGAAATAATCGTTGTGGATAACGATCCTAACGGCAGTGCGTCCGATATTATCGACAGGGCGAAACAGCAGCATCCTGCTTTCAGCATCCGCTATACAGTGGAGCCGAAAAAAGGGATTTCGTTTGCGCGCAACACCGCAGCATCGCTTGCTACCGGAGATTTTGTCGCATGGATCGATGATGACGAAACCGCTACGAAGGATTGGCTCGACTTACTTTGGAAAACTCGGTTGCTAGAGGATGCAGACGCTGTTTTTGGTCCGGTGGTACCCGCTTTTCCCGAAGGTTCCCAATCCTGGGCCAGACGCAGCGGGCTTTATGATCGTCCGCGGCACGTGACCGGGACGGCCATCGATGCCCGGGAGGCGAGGACTGGCAATGCTCTTGTAAAAGCAAGCTGGTTCCAGCTTCTTGCCCCGCCTTTCGACACGAGGTTGGCAAATACCGGCGGCGAGGATTACGATTTTTTTGCCCGGATGCAGGATCGGGGAGCGAAATTTCAATGGTGTGACGAAGCAGTAGCGTATGAAGTAGTTCCATTCGAACGACAGCAGCCGAAATGGATGTTGGAACGGCGGCTTCGTGGGTCGGTGAATTACTGGCGGGCCCATCCGTCATCCGTAGCCGTAAAGGCTGTCAGAGCATTGATGGGAGGAGGCGTATTTATTATTTGTGGCCTTGCTGGCATTGCCGCAACTCCTTTCGGTCTCCATCGTGCAGTGAGACTGTGGTGGCGCGCGATGGGCGGCCTGGGCAGGGTGGTAGCGCTGACCAAATTTACCTGGAGAGGTTATTGAGTGCGTCGAACGAGAGATACGGTCGAGCCGGATAACTCATTCTGCCTCAACGAGCGCGTATTCGGTCTACTATTAAAGGGGAATATCGTCGGCGAGCAGAATTGCCAGCACTGGCCGCTCAAGATCGACGCAGCTAATTCCCGACAGTTGCAATTTGTTTAGATCAAAGGCCTAACTAACAGGGGGGCTAAACGATGAAGCCGGTTATCGCAATGGGACTATTCACAGTTGTAATTTCATGTTTATCCAGCGCAAGCGTAAGCGCCCAATCAGATGCAATCGCAAAAGAATTTTTTGGTCTCCATATTCACCGAGCAGATCGGGGCACGGCATGGCCGGAAGTTCCATTTGGGAGTTGGAGGCTTTGGGATGCGAACGTAACCTGGGCCGAACTTGAACCATCCCGGGGGAAATGGAATTTCTCTCGGCTTGATAAGTATATTGCGATGGCCGAAATGCGGGGCGTCGATATTTTACTGCCTTTGGCTAACACGCCGGGATGGGCCGCTGCTCGCCCGAGCGAAGCCAGCGCCTATAGTCCCGGCAATGCCAGTGAACCTGCCACGATGGACGATTGGCGCCGTTATGTCAGGGCAGTGGGGGAGCGATATAAAGGACGCATCCGAAACTATGAAATCTGGAACGAACCGAACCTCAGGCCACATTTCACCGGAAGCATGGATAAACTTGTCGACCTGACTTGTGAAGCCTTCAAGATATTGAAATCCATCGATAAGTCGAATAAAGTTGTGTCGCCGGCGGCATCCACCGGGACGAAGGATCATATTGAACACCTCGACCGCTTTCTTGCCTCTGGAGGGAAAAAGTGTATTGATGTGGTAGCTCATCATTTTTACGTGACCCAATCGGGACCCGAGGCAATGGTTCCCATCATTCGTGACGTGCGTCGTGTGATGAATAAGAACGGCGTAAGCGAAAAGCCGCTGTGGAATACGGAAACGGGTTGGCGATTCGATAGTAAAGATGGTTCCTCGGATCATCCAATGGTAAGGGGTTACAAGAAGATCACAGCGGACGACACGAACTTTGTGCTCAAAGCATTCGCATTGTCCAAAGCTGAAGGGGTTGATCGTTTTTATTGGTACGCATGGGATAATAAATCCGCTCTTGGCTTCATCGATCCTCACTCTGGAAGTCCCAAGCCTATTGTCCAGCAGTGGCGCCACGCATATGATCGCCTGCTCGGCGCATCACAGGTGCGCTGCTCCCAGAATCAGAATAATTGGATTTGCACTTTTGTTAAAAAAGACGGCGTGAAAGATGAAGTATCCTGGTCTGCTAAGTAGAAGGCACGTTATTCGAGATAAGAGTAACCGTCAGATAATATTCGACAACGCCCTTTATTCCGTAAGTCGCTTGCCTGGAGAGAATTATCCAAAGAGCGGATTCCGGGAAAAACCGGGCAAGCGCGCGCCGAAGCTCTGCCAGCATTTGCATAGCCAACGTTTCTGCGGTCGACTTCGTTGATGGAAAACCGACGCACAATTCTCGTCCTGGGAACGCCCATTGACGTGTTGGAGTGGGAATCAGCGATCGTGCGGATCAACGGATGGGCGCAGGCTAACGAAAGCCGTTACGTATGCATTTGTAACGTTCACTCAGTTGTAACCACCAGGTACGATCCTATTTTCGGGCAGGTGGTGAATGACGCAGATATGGCGACCCCAGATGGCGAGCCCGTCGCATGGATGTTGCGGCGTTTCGGTGTTCCCCTGCAAAGACGGATTAACGGTCCCGATTTAATGTGGCGATATTGCGCCGAAGCGGCAACCCGGGGTGAATCAATTTATCTTTACGGCAGTACCCCCGAGACTCTTCAAATCCTGGAGCATCGACTCGCGAAGACTTTTCCCGGCTTGCGTGTTGCTGGAAGCTGGTCTCCACCATTTCGTGCGCTGACAGAGGAAGAAGATGAAGCTGATGTGACCCGTATCAACGCATCGGGCGCGGGCACCGTATGGGTGAGCCTTGGTTGTCCGAAACAGGAAAAATGGATGGCGGCACATCGGGGTCGTATTAACGCTGTGATGATTGGCGTGGGCGCCGCTTTTGACTATCATGCGGGAACCACCCCACGTGCGCCATCATGGATGCAACGAAGTGGCCTGGAATGGCTCTACCGTTTGCTCAGCGAGCCACGTCGCCTGTGGAAACGTTATTTCGTGACGAATACTCTTTTTATTTTCCTGGCAACTCGCCAGTTGCTTTTTCGCCGCCGTTAAGCCGCCGTGGTTTCCCCTTTTTATCATGCAATTTGCGAATCGAGCGGCGCCATAACAGGCGCCGCCCCTTATTAAGTTGTGCTCATCCTGGTGATTGTCCCAGCGCGCAGCCCGCAGCATCTGTAATCTCACCTGCGGATGTTTGGGAGCATTTGTCCTGGATATCAGCAACCCCATCTGCATCGCTATCAACAAGGGATGGGTCTCGCGTGAAAAAGATCTCGGTGCCAAGTGGAGGTAGATTAACAGGCCAGGAAACGGGCTGCTGATCCGAGAACCTCACGTAATTCGCGCATGCCTCCGGTGCGCTAACCTCATCGGGGCACGAGATGTCATCTGCATTCCTGCCTGGGTTGCTAATGCGCCGGAGGCTCAGCGCTGATTCCAGCGCCGCGATCGGAACAATTTCGAGGTTTGCGATATATAGTGATTTTCCTGCGGGAATTTTTTGAAAATCCACGCGCGCACCCCGTTCGCCCGTCATGGGGTCCCCTGCCGTAATAGATTTAGTAGTTTTAAAGGTGAAGCTGTATCGTTTCCATCCGCGGTTGCCGGTAAAGGATTGAGGTTTACCCATAAGTGTTTCATATCCGAGGTTGGTGCCCCAGCCATCGCGCCTGATTAGAACTTCGAAGGGTTGTCCGACTTCATCAGTTCTGATATCAAAGGTTACGCGGTACCAGACGTTCCCCTTTATGGAAAAATTTGGGGATGAGAGAAGTCCGTCTGAGGCTCCTTCAGAGCGGTATAAACAAGGACCAACCAAGTCGCAGTTTTGAAAGCTGAGTTTTCCGAGTGGAGCTGTCTGATTCCACGTCGACCAACCAGCATTTCCAGCGACCAGGTTACCGTTGGGCACGATGTTGACGCCGGTGATTTTAGTAGCTGCATAGCCGACGGGATTATGAACTTTCCCACTGGCATCGCGCGCCATATTTGCGATAGCCGACGTGGCCTGCCACTCTTCAAAACGCAACTCTGTGTAAGGCTCGTTTGAGTCACTTTGACCAATGACACGACTGGAGAGAAGCGCAGAATAATGATTGCGTTCAAAGGTCCCGAAGTCGCCTGTCTCCCCTATGCTGCTTTGTTTCATCAAGCCAATAACCGGCGTCGTAGGGATCAGCGTATTATCGTCGATACTGTTCCCATATATATCACCGTTTGCGCGCAAACGCTTCGTTTGTTCCTGCATTAAAATCTGGAACTGACGATTTCCAAAAAGCATATTACTGCTGACATTATTTTTGTATGAGTTGTGTACCTGTATGCCAAACTCCGCCCATGCGACACTGTTACTCTCAATTTTCATGTTAGTGGAGAGATCATCCAGATAGATGCCGACGGAGTGTATCCGAGTATCAATAACCCCGTCAGCATTGCCATAGACCTGTTCAACCAGATTCGAAGCAATTCTTGTGTTGGGGGATCCTACGTTGACGTAAATACCGCCACAATCGTTGAGCAGCAGGCAACTATGTAAAACCGCGTTTTTTTCGATATTGCCATCTGCAAGTGTCCAGATACCATTTCCCCCTGACCGGCTGATACGATTATCCGTTATCGTGGCGGCTGAACCGGCCTGCACAGTTGCCTGAGTCGGCGCGGGGAGGCTCCAGACGCGGTCGCCAATAATTGTGACCGCGCTTTCGCTGATGTCGTTTCCTGTCACACGGAGAGCTTTGGAAGTAAACGAGGATATCGCATCTCCGCCGGTACGCAATATCCGGTTCGTGGTAATGTTAACTTGGCTGGAATTATGGGTGAATATGCCCTGCCCCACCGTGTCCGTTATGCCAACCGACTTTATCGTGATGTTCTTCGCATTGGTCAGGTCAATCCCGAGACCGGTGCGCCGCAAGTTTATTCCTTGGAGGATAATGTTGGAACGATTGGATAGATCGATGCCTTTTTCAAGCACGCTCAGGCGAATTTGCCCGGCGGGATCGTTTCCTTCCGGGGTCCAGATAGAGACGGACGTTTTATTGGCATCGTAGAGCCATTCGCCGGGGGAATCCAAGGTCCCGGTTGCATCAAGAAGAAAGTATCCGTGTCCTTTCCGAATTGGATAGCTTGTCGCTGGCGTGAAGTTAAGCCGGTTACCTGAAATGCTGGTAATGGTTACCTCATCGATTCGCCACGGTGCGGAGCGTATGCGCAGCCGATTCCCTGGCCTCGGCATGACTCCCTGTGGTAACTTCAGGTCAGAATCGATTTCAAGATAGGTGCTTCCGGCGCCGCCGTAAGGAGTGCGCACGGCATTCGCATCTGACGCCGCGACAGCGTAAACAGAATCCGGGCGTTCAGTGTCATGCCCCCGATTGGGGTGATATGCTGGCAGCAAGGGCAGATCGCCGATCCATGCACCCAGGGGAGGCATAAAAGCGGCCTTGAGACTAGTATCTTTGAAGTGAAGCTTTACCCCCTCGGACTGGACCTCAATATCGAGTCGCGCATTGGATATCGTAGACCGAGTGGTAAAGGCAAAGCTGGATTTTTGCCACGAACCGTTTCCAGTTATCCAGTACACAGCAGAAATGGGTTCATAAGGTGCGCTGCCTCGCCTGACCAATACGGCAACTTTGATTCCTTTCGGAATCCTTAGTGTGATTGCGCCGTTATAGGAAACCCCCGCCTCAACGAGAAAGTTGTTGCTGATAGCAATGCTGCCGGGCTTCATACTGGTTGTAAAAGCCGCACAACCAGCCGGAGAGTCAGGGCAGTTATTCTCGTACACAAGTTTCTGGTCTGATGAGGCCGACCACGACGTCCAGCCCTCCACGCCCGCCGCAAGAGTTCCATTTTGAAACTTTTGAACCGGCCAGGAAGAGTTGAAAATAGCATCACCTTCGCGAGCCCATCCGTGTGCGTCGATACGCTGACTGCCCTCAATAGACGGTGGCGTACTGCAGGCAGAGGATGCTGAACGAATAGTAATCGGTAGCTCGGGTGTCCCGGAGCTTTTGAGTCGAAGTGTCTGTATCCATTTGCTCCCGCACTGGAGCTCCACGACGTCCCCTGGGGAAAGCGTCGCAGCCGTCAGACGATTAAGACTTTGCCAAGGACCATCATTACCTGCTGTCTTGGCCCTCATTTTCCCGGACCACATATCGTTGCCGAGCTCGGAGTCGATATAATAAGTTGTCGCATGAGCATACTGATGGGTAGTAGCAAGAATAAAGATAACAATGAGTTTCTTGATAATGTTCATAATGATTTTTTTCGTTCGCGGTATATAAAAGTGTCTTTCAGGGGTAGATGCGATCATTTTTTTGTCCTCATAGCGCTGGCACACGATCGGTGACGAGGTCGTCCTCGTGTCGATGCAAACGCCGGACACGGCATTGCGTTTGGTGTGGAAGTTCGACATGGCCTCATGCCGTTCCCTGCTTTTGAAAAACTTGGGAGCAAATGCCCAAGCTTTTTCAAAACAGTAAAGGCGAGCAAAGTCCGTCCCTCGACGGCGACTTATGAGCCGGGAACGAATAACTGCAAATTGGCGAGCGATGAACAGCCAGAAAAAATGCTGCCCTGAGACAGATTTTGGCGGCTGCTTGTTGGTTTTCACGTTCAGTTCCTCCTCTAGAGCGAGGCCGAACTGCGTGATGACGCAGGCATCGAACGAAACCAGATGGGAAAACGGAACCGCAATCCAACCCATCTAGTTTTGTCGACAAATACCCGGTTACTGCAAGAAGCAGTGAAACGAGTCGCGTTATCTGGCAGTCCTGCCGTCATGGGGCTTACGCCCGGTAGACCGATGACTTTGCGTCCCCCGCTTTCGCGGGGTTTGCCCTTTACAGACTAAAAATACGTTACATCTCTTACGGTATAAATTATGAAAAGTTAACTCTACCAGAACTATACATAATTTTTAAATGTTTGTAGCTTAGAAAAGAGGGAATTCTCGCCTATTTTTTTCTGAGGGGCTCGTTCGCCATATTTCGCTTTTTTAAGCCCGCAATCTCATCAGCTGGTATCAGCAAGTTTAATGAGATGGCGACAGAGATACTTTCTTAGAGAAGCATGACTTATGGTGCTAGCCAATTTTCGAATACAATGTGCTAGTAACTTCCAATTAAAAGAGCGCATCGGCACATCGGCAGCCTTACCGAGGCCTCGCCGAAGCGGTCCGTTCGCCACCGTAGTGGCGGACGGTATTGGATTGCGTCAAGCAAATACTCTAACGCTGATGTAGTTTTTGCGGGATAGCGTTATAAAAATCTCACCTAGTGGTGCCGGGCAATCTAATATCAAAAAGGTATGCATCCTTCAAAGTCTCACCACTCTCCGGTAAGCTCAACACCACGCTTTCCGCCCGACCTGTCTCTGTTTTCCGATCTGATTCCCCCTTTCTCGCTCCCATAAAGGGGCTCACCAACGTGATAAGCACATATGTCAATCATGAATGAGCGTACTCGCTACCGCGCATTAATTGTTCAGCGCCGCTTGACGCATTATCGGGTTGCTTTTTTTGAAGCACTTCGTAAAGAACTCCGCGAAAGAGACTGTGAATTAAAGCTTGTTTATGGACAGCCTGCACCGAGTGAAGGTGGTAAAGACGATTCGGGAACATTGTCTTGGGGAGAAGGCCTCGAAACGCGCTATTTTTTTGGTGAGAGAATCTGTTGGCAGCCTTTCGGACACAAACTGGCAGAAGTTGACATTGCCGTGCTCAGCTCAGAAAACAAGCTTATCTATAACTTGATTGCCCAATATCTTTATAAACGCCAACGCCTCGCCCTCTGGGGCCACGGGGGTAATCTTCAAGCTGACGCAAATAGTCTTCGGGAGAGATATAAACGTGTTGCCACGAAAAGAGCGGACTGGTGGTTCGGTTATACGAACATTAGCGTGCCATTAATCGAGCAGAGCGGCTTTCCGCGGGAGCGCATCACGGTGTTGGACAACGCTATTGATACCGTCGAGCTTTCGAATATGGTCGGAGGGGTGAAGCAGGAAGCATTGAGGCAGCTGCGGGAAGAGTTGGGATTGAAAAGCGAAAATGTTGGTATATATATCGGTTCGTTTTACGCGGAAAAACGAATCCAATTTATGCTGGACGCAGTAGCTAGAATTCATCATCGCATGCCGGATTTCGAGTTTTTGATAGTAGGCTCAGGATCGGAAAAACATTTAGTCGACCAATTTTGTGCGAAGCATACGTGGGCAAAGTATCTTGGGGTGCGCAAGGGACAAGCCAAAGCAGATGTGCTGGCGTTAGCAAAAGTAATGATCAATCCCGGCGTCGTTGGCTTAAATATCCTTGACTCCTTTGTTGCAGGTGTTCCAATGATAACAACAAGTTGTAGGGGGCACGGTCCGGAAATAGCCTATTTGACTAATGGCGAAAACGGATTGATGACGACGACCTCCTTGGATGATTACGTAGAGGCCGTGTCCAAGCTTCTGGCGGATGAGTCGGCGATCGAATTGCTGACGATCGGCTGCAAAACGAGCGCTCAAAAATATACGGTAGGGAATATGGCACGCAAGTTTGCAGATGGTGTTTTGCGCTGCCTGGAATTACCCACTCTGAGAGGACGATGAGAATGAAGGAACGCATACTCATCGTCCATAATGCCTACAAGCATCGGGGAGGAGAAGACGCCGTTGTTGAGTCTGAAGTCCCGCTATTGCGTTCACATGGCCATATAGTGGAGGTTTACTCTCGCACCAACGACGAAATTACCGACATCCCGTCAATATCGCTTGCGCGGCAAGTGCTCTGGTCAACGCGGACAACACGCGATCTAGCTGGACTGATTGTACAGTTCCGTCCCGATGTCATCCATGCACACAACACCTTTCCCCTGATTTCGCCTTCTCTTTACTGGGCCGCCGCCCGAGCCAAAGTGCCGATCGTGCAGACCCTACACAACTTTCGACTTATCTGCCTAAATGCAGTGTTTCTGCGCGAAGGGAGTGCATGTGAGGACTGTTTGGGCCGCTTACCATGGCGCGGAGTGGCACACGCATGCTTCCGAGGCTCGCGGGCGGCCTCTGCGATGACGACAGGAATGCTGGCACTGCATCGCGGATTGGGTACGTACCGCACCAAGGTAACGCGTTACATTGTGCTAAACGAATTCTGCCGTAAGAAGTTCATCGAAGGTGGATTACCGGAAGATCGCGTCATAGTGAAACCAAATTTTGTAAATTTTCCACCGCCACTCCCCATGCCCCGCCAAGGACTACTGTTCGTTGGGCGCTTGTCGGTAGAAAAAGGGGTGAAAACGTTAGCTAGCGCAGCAGCTTTACTGTCAGAAGTCGATTTGCGTGTCGCTGGTGAGGGCCCCGAAGCTTCAGAATTACGAAGAGTGGAAGGTATTAGACTTTTAGGTCATCTGTCGCCGTCAGATGTGCACCACGAGATGAGCTGTGCCGCGGTACTAGTAGTGCCGAGCATGTCTGAGACCTTTGGCTTGGTTATTCTGGAGGCTTTTGCCACTGGAACCCCGGTTATTGCAAGTCGTATCGAGCCATTTGCCGAACTTGTAGAGAATGGCGAGACCGGCTTGTTATTCGAGCCCGGGAACCCGGTCGACCTGGCTGATAAGATAATGTGGGCGCTGGCACACCCGGAACAGATGATCGCAATGGGTCGGAGGGCTCGCCTTTGCTACGAAGCGCGCTATACTGCCAGTCGTAATTATGAGCGGCTTGTCACCATTTATCGTGATGCGATTGATGAGGTAAAAAAAGCAGCGCATGAATAGTCCGTCTGATAATTTCCGTACATCCTTTAAAGGTCAATCTTCTCAAGCACTGCAAGTGACTGGATTTAATTTGGGAACAGTATCCGCTTCAGGATGGGTAGTAGGAGGTTATCTCAACTAATATTCGATCTCGCTCTAATCTCGAATGGGCCTTTTAAGCCTGTGATGGAGAGCTAAGCAGGTCAGTGGCGGGTATTTTTGGTATTAGAGATATTTGCAACTTTAAAGACATGAGATTGAAACAGGCAAAAATATATCTGATCGCGGGAGCCCGGCCGAATTTCATGAAAATCGCCCCCATCGTACGGGCGCTGCACGCCCATGGCGGCTTTACCTACAGTATCATTCACACGGGTCAACATTACGACCGCGAAATGAATGATGTATTTTTTGAGGAATTGGGCATTCCCGCGCCGGATACCTTTATGGGCGCCGGCGGCGGTAGCCATTCTCAGCAGACCGCCAAAATCATGGTTGCTTTCGAGGAGTTGTGCCAGCGCGATCGGCCCGATGCTGTGGTTGTGGTGGGGGATGTGAATTCTACGTTAGCGTGCGCAATTGTTGCGAAAAAGGCAAATCTTACAGTGGCACACGTCGAAGCCGGGTTGCGTAGCGGCGACATGACCATGCCTGAAGAGATTAATCGTTTGGTTACCGATAGCATCTCTGATTTATTTTTTGTTACAGAACCGAGTGGGGTTGCGCACCTGAAACGCGAGGGCAAGCGAGACGTCGCGATTCACCATGTGGGGCACGTGATGGTGGATAATTTACTGTATCAGGCAAAGAAGTTGGAGCAGGAAGATACTGCCGCGTTTGACACATCCGGTTTCAAAATCGCCACCATGGCGGATGGCGGGCGTTATGGAGTAGTTACCTTGCATCGCCCCAGCAACGTGGATACGGCGTATACGATGACGAAGATATGCGAAGGATTGAAGGAGATTTCGGCTGAGTTACCGTTGATATTTCCGGTACACCCGCGTACGCGAGGAAATCTTGAAAAATTTGGAATCGATCTCGGGCCGAACATCACCCTGGTGGGGCCGCAGGCCTACATGGCGTTTCTCAATCTATGGAAGGATGCCGCTGTCGTGTTAACCGACAGCGGCGGTCTGCAGGAAGAAACCACCGCGCTCGGGGTACCATGTATTACTGTTCGTCAGAACACAGAGCGCCCGGTGACGATAGATGAAGGTTCCAATGTGCTGGCGGGTACTGATCCGGCCCGTATCGTTGCCGAGGTGCGCAAGGTGCTGCGCGGCGAAGGCAAGCAAGGACGTCGCCCGCATCTGTGGGACGGAAAAGCAGCCGAGCGGATTGTGGGGATTCTAGCGAGGGAACTGGGCGTTGACGAAGCCCAGCATTGAATCCTTGGGCGCGTTTTAAAAAAGATGAGATGTGATCGATGAAATCGAGAATAACTATTGGGGTGGAACTTAATTCGCCTCTATGCTCAAATTGGTATCCCTGAGATCTTCATAGCGTATGACCACTATTCTCGTGACGGGCGGAGCGGGCTACATCGGTTCGCATACCTGCGTCGAATTGCTGAACGCGGGTTTTGAAGTTGTCGTTTTCGACAACCTTTGTAATAGTCGTCCCGAGGCCCTGGCGCGGGTGCAGCGGATTACCGGCAAACAGCTCCGCTTGATAAAGGGCGATTGCCGCGATCGCGCTGCGCTGTCTACAGCGCTGCGCGACAGCAGGGCAACATCGGTTATACACTTCGCCGGCCTCAAAGCCGTGGGAGAGTCTGTTACGCAGCCTCTGACTTATTATGATAATAACGTGGTCGGCACACTCCGGCTCCTTGAAGCGATGGGAGACCGCGGAGTGCAAAAACTGGTCTTCAGTTCCTCCGCAACCGTTTATGGTGATCCACAGCGGCTCCCCCTGACTGAGGACCATCCTCTTTCCGCCACCAATCCCTATGGACGAAGCAAATTGATGGTGGAGGAGATTTTACGCGATCTATACCGAAGCGACTCTTCCTGGCGGTTGGCGATACTCCGTTATTTCAACCCGGTGGGGGCACATGCCAGCGGCTTGATCGGAGAGGATCCGCTCGGTACACCCGATAATCTGATGCCATTCGTTGCGCAAGTGGCGGTAGGTCGACGGGATGCCCTAAACGTGTGGGGCAACGATTATCCAACCCCGGATGGAACCGGAGTGCGCGATTACATCCATGTGGTCGATCTGGCCTTGGGCCATCTCAAAGCCTTGCAAGCGCTGGACGCGACGACTGACTCGACCGGGCAACAGTCGACCGGCTGTTTCACTGTAAATCTTGGCACGGGTACGGGTTATAGCGTCCTGGATATGGTGCATGCTTTCGAAAAGGCAAGCGGCAGGCGCGTCCCTTACAGGATTGCTCCGCGCCGCTCTGGTGATATTGCTTCTTGCTACGCGGACCCTAAACTTGCGCATGATTTGCTGGGCTGGCGCGCGGAACGCGGCCTTGAACAAATGTGCGCCGACGCGTGGCGCTGGCAAAGTGCAAATCCTAACGGGTATGAAGACTGAGATAAAAAATGCGATCAAGGTCAGTCTCCCAGTTTTCATTCAAGCCTTAGTGCTGTTTAATTTCCATGCACATAACATCACCTCGCTCTCATTGATGGAATTCACATGCAATCGTTAATTCCTGTGGTGCTATCCGGCGGATCGGGTACGCGCCTTTGGCCTCTTTCCCGCGAAAAGTATCCAAAACAGCTCTTACCCCTGATCGGAAACGATTCCCTTTTGCAGGCGACTGTGCGGCGCATGGAGGGAATGACAGACGTGCAACTCGGAGTACCATTGGTAGTTTGCAACGAGGAATACCGTTTTGTCATCGCTGAGCAGCTGCGGTTGATGGAAACCAAGGGCTCAATAGTGCTTGAACCGGTTGGACGCAACACGGCGCCTGCGCTAACTCTGGCTGCTCTTGCGGCGGTGCGTTCCGGAGATGACCCCGTGCTCCTGGTGATGCCGGCAGACCATGTAATTTCCGATATCGCAACTTTTCAGGCGGCGGTTCGCCAAGGCATGATACTGGCAGAGGAAGGTGTGGTCGTCACTTTTGGCATTACCCCCGATTCGCCCGAGACAGGTTACGGCTATATCCAGGCGGGCGAGCGGATTGGGGCGGGTGAGGCGCGCAACATTGCACGATTTGTGGAGAAACCGGATCGTCCTACCGCGCAGGCTTATCTCGACGAGGGCTCCTATTTTTGGAACAGCGGCTTGTTTATGATGCGAGCCTCTGTGTGGCTTTCGGCCATTGGGTTCTGCCGGCCGGATATTTTGTCGGCATGCCGTGCGGCTTGGGATAGAGGATCGGCTGATGGGGACTTTTTACGCGTGGACAAGGAAGCGTTCATGCGGTGTCCGAGCGACTCGATCGACTATGCGGTGATGGAGCGCATAACCACTAACGACATTAGGTTGCCTAAGGGCGCGTTTATTCCCTTATCGGCGGGATGGTCCGATGTGGGAGCTTGGGATTCGCTGTGGCAGGTACTGCCCAAGGATCATGAGGGCAATGTCACCCAAGGCGATGTGCTGTTACACGACTGCCGCGACACACTCGTCATGGCGGGGCATCGCCTGGTGGCATGCGTGGGAATTAGCAATATGGTAGTGGTTGAAACGCCCGACGCCATTCTCGTGTCCCATATGAGCAATACTCAGCACGTTAAGAAAATCGTTGACAGCCTCAAACGGGAAGGTCGGCCCGAGGGGGAGTTGCATCGTAAGGTCTTCCGGCCCTGGGGTTGGTACGATAGCGTTGATTCCGGTGAGCGGTTCCAGGTAAAACGCATTGTTGTCAAGCCGGGTGCGGCATTATCGCTGCAAATGCATCACCACCGCGCCGAGCACTGGATTGTGGTGCGAGGCACCGCGCAAGTCACTCGTGGTGACACTAGTTATCTTGTATCCGAAAACGAATCGACCTTTATTCCGTTGGGTACGCGCCACCGCTTGGAAAATCCCGGTTGTGTACCCCTTGAGATGATCGAGGTTCAATCGGGCTCCTATCTTGGGGAGGACGATATAGTTCGGTTTGAGGATGTGTATGGGCGGTCAAATTTAGCGTAGAGGCAGCACGTCGGGTCCGTCCACCGCTCTCTGTTGTCCTTCAATCCCATGCTTGTTTAATGGGCCGCCAGACTAGTCTCGGTCAAAGGTTGGACCAGTACTTCACTGCAAACTGCATTGCGAGGACAGAGCCGCTCGTGTCAGTTTTCCAGCATCCGAATTTGGAGCAGAGTAGAGCTCAAAGTCTTCGGTCCATTCTCCTCCTGTATTGTTCGAACTGCTTCGCCTGCGCACCGCTACACCGTCGCATTGCTTCTTCCAGTCCCCAGTCTATCGGGCAACGCAGTTCCGCTTAACACTTTCTTCCAAAGGACGTTGCCTTGGCTGACGATGTGTTTCTGCTAGCCCAAACGGTCTATTGACCGTTTTCCTTGTGAGAGTAGTCTGTGAGAGCATTGAGGCCTCGGGTTTCCCAGCCGTGTTTATGAAGGCTGATTGAAAAAGGCTACTACTGTCACTTGCGTACTTGTTCGAGCCGAACAACACGTACAAGCGGCATTCTGGTAGGAAGAGGCCCCATCGTCGTTCCGGGCAGCGCCCGAGGATGAGCTGATGGATGGATGCTCCTTGCTAGGCCGAACGGTCTATTGACCCTGTTGCAATTGAGAGTAGGCTGTAAGAACGTCGGGGTTCTTTACTTGGAGTCTCGGTGTTTATAAGTGCTTGTAAAATAAGTGAAGTGACTATGCTCACCTGACTTAACCAAGCGATCTTAATGACGCTGTATTTTATGATAGTGTCAGGGTAGTAATGTTTAGACAATTATAAAGGAGGTAAAAAATGATTAAGACTTCTTTGAAGTTAACTGCTGTTGCCGCGATGCTGGCGGGCGCAAGCGTCGGAGCAAACGCCGCGACGACCGATCTTGGTACAGTTGCGCTTGGTACACCCACAACGTTTTCGGGCGTTGTTAGTGGATCCGGTACAAGTATTAACGATCTCTTCACTTTTACTCTGGAGTCGGGCAATACGGCTTCGGGTTACAGCGTCGTGAATATTCCGCTCAGCTTCTCGGGTGGGGAATGGAACACCGCGCTGGCCACGTTGACATTGATGTCAAACGCGGACGGAATCGTGGGTAACTCGGACGACCAGATGCTGGGGACGGCAATCTGGAATCAAGGAAGCAATAGCAACAATTCGCTTCAGTTGTCGTACGACTCAGCCATCAACGGTCCGGCATATATCCAAATTACCGGGGTTACCGACGGTGGTAACGGCGGTATTTATTCCGGCGCAATTGCCGCCATTCCGGAACCGGAAACTTACGCCATGTTGCTCGCTGGTCTGGGGTTGATGGGTGCTGTTGTTCGGCGCAGAAGCAACCGCAAGACCTCGTAAATCGAGCCATGCTCGGGGGGGGGGGCATTGTTTCCCCCCACGGGTGGTAGGAAACGGCGTCCAAAAGAGGCCGTTTTTTATTCCCATCCTATTAACGTTGCGTCCTGTTATGAAAGCGTTAGGTTAGTTATGTGTGACAATTAATGGAGGTAACAAATGATTAAAAATTCGATGAAGCTAACCTTCGTCGCCGCGATGCTGGCTGGCATGAGCGTTGGAGCAAACGCCGCCACAACGGATCTGGGTACATTGAATACTGACCCCACTACGTTTGGCGGTACAGTGTCAGGAACCGGCGTGGCCTTTAGCGATATCTTCACTTTTGACGGTTCGCAGTCGATTGCTTCGAGTTTCTCGGTTGTAGATGTTCCGCTAACCGTAGGTGGTGTAAACTTCGACGGTATACTCACCGGGCTGTCTCTTTTTTCGGCCGGGGCTAACGGAGTCGTAGGTGGGGGTGATGATACGCTGCTGGGATCAAGCGCAGGTACAGGAGCAGGTGACTCTCTTACCTTAAATTATGACCAACCTCTGTCCGGCGCGTCTTTTATCACTGTTACTGGGATATCGAACGGTTCGGCCGGAGCAATCTATGCTGGCGCAATGGCTGCCGCCATTCCGGAACCAGAGACTTATGCCATGTTGCTCGCTGGTCTGGGGCTGATGGGTGCTGTTGTTCGGCGCAGAAGCAACCGCAAGACCTCGTAATTCGACTCATGCTCGGGGGGAGATTGTTTCCCCCCACGGGCAATAAAAAACGGCCTCCAAAAGAGGCCGTTTTTTATTGCCATTGTTCCTCGCTTCCTTTTGCGAAATTCAGTATTCCCCAAAGCCTTCGCCATCGTTCTTTATTTCCATGATAGCTAGTGCAAGCTGAAGTGGTTCGAACGAGCACGTGCGAGAAACGCTCCGCAAATGCTCGCGATTTTTCGATTAGCGGCTGCTGACCAATGCGAGCGAGTTGTTTAAACACAGGTAGGACGGCTTTGCGGCAAGACGATTAAAATATGAAAGCTTACGCAAGCAGAGAATATTGGTAGGCGCGATTGGACTCGAACCAACGACCCCCACCATGTCAAGGTGGTGCTCTAACCAGCTGAGCTACGCGCCTGAAAATACCAAGTCAAATTTTATCTGAAACTGGGCAAGGGTTCAAATTATAATGCCCGTATCCCTTAAAATCGCGGGAAGTAAGACGATTCGTATCTACTTTTCGACATGAAAGTCGACGGGAAGAAAACGCCGGAAATACCAGGCATCCAAAAGCTTGCGGAGGTACATGGAAAAAATCCGGCTGTCGAAGCTGATGTCTCAACGAGGACTGTGTTCCCGCAGAGAAGCAGATAATTACATTCAACGGGGATGGGTGTTCGTGGACGGCGAGCGGATCACTGAGTTAGGTACAAAAATCTGCCCACTGCAGAAGATAACACTCGATAAGGCGGCGCAATCGCAACAGCTGGAACAGGTCACAATACTGCTGAACAAGCCCGTGGGCTACGTATCGGGTCAGCCAGAACCCGGGTATCAGCCGGCAATTAGTCTGATTAGTCAGGGATCCCGCTTCCCGGGGGATCGCGCACCGCAGCGTTTCAATCCCATGCATTTAAGAGGCCTGGCACCGGCAGGCCGCCTGGATATCGATTCCTCGGGACTGCTTGTCTTTACCCAGGACGGCCGTATAGCCAAGCAGTTGATCGGTAAAGGCTCGGAGGTTGAGAAGGAATACCTGGTGCGTGTCGAGGGGAAATTAGCCGTGCAGGGGCTTACTTTATTGAATCACGGTCTGAGCCTGGACGGTGAAGTACTAAAGCAAGCGCGGGTGGTATGGCAAAATAAAGACCAACTGCGATTCATTTTGCGAGAAGGCAAGAAGAGGCAGATTCGCCGCATGTGTGAGCTGGTTGGGCTAAAGGTAACCGGTTTAAAGCGGGTGCGAATTGGAAATGTCAAATTGGGTGAACTGCCCTTAGGGAAATGGCGATTTCTGGGACGAGATGAAGCGTTCTAATCATAATGCGTCAACTGGTCTCTTCATTGAGGGGTAATACATGATTTTAGTTACGGGGGGTGCTGGGTTCATTGGTGCAAATTTTGTTTTAGACTGGTTAGCACAATGCGAGGAAGGCGTGGTCAATCTCGACGTACTCAGTTACGCCGGCAACATGGAAAATCTGGCTACGCTTGCTGAAGATGAGCGACACATCTTCATCAGAGGAGATATCGGAAACTCTGCCTTGGTGAGTGAACTGCTTCAACGCTACCAACCGCGCGCCGTGGTGCATTTTGCGGCCGAGAGCCATGTTGATCGATCCATTCACGGTCCGGAAACCTTCATCCAAACCAACATCGTCGGAACTTTCAGACTCCTCGAAGCCATTCGATTCTACTGGTACGGATTAGACGGAAAACCCAAGCAGGATTTCCGTTTTCTTCATGTATCGACGGATGAAGTGTATGGTTCATTAGCAAAGGGTGAGGCCGCTTTTACGGAAACACATCAGTATCAGCCCAACAGCCCCTACTCGGCGAGTAAAGCCGCCAGCGACCATCTCGCGCGCGCATATCACCATACGTATGGCTTGCCTGTACTTACTACAAATTGTTCTAACAACTACGGTTCATATCAATTCCCGGAAAAACTCATTCCACTCATGATCGTCAATGCGCTAGCCGGCAAGCCCCTGCCGGTGTACGGCGACGGACAGCAGATCCGCGACTGGTTATACGTAAAGGATCATTGCAGCGCCATAGCTCGCGTGTTAGAAGCGGGCGTGCCCGGGGAAATCTACAACATAGGAGGGTGGAACGAAAAACCCAACCTTGAAATCGTGAATAGTATCTGCGGACTTCTGGATGCTTTAAGACCCCAGATCTTCGGATCGTACCGGAGTTTGATCACCTTCGTCGCGGATCGCCCCGGACACGACCGCCGCTATGCGATTGACGCGAGCAAAATCGAGGGTGAACTGGGCTGGAAACCCGTTGAGACTTTTGAAACGGGTATCCGTAAAACTGTTCAGTGGTATCTGGATAATTCTTCCTGGGTCGAAAATGTCCAGTCCGGGGCATACCTGGCCTGGGTTGCGACGCATTATCAAGGACGAGTGGATGAAGATTCTGTTGTTCGGTAAAAGCGGGCAAGTCGGGTGGGAACTACAGCGAAGCCTTGCCCCGCTCGGCGAATTGGTGGCCCTCCATTCCGGTAGCAGCGAACTTTGCGGCAATTTTGAGTACCCTGAGCGGATTGCTCACACGGTTAGAGCGGTGGCCCCGGACGTGATCGTGAATGCTGCCGCTCATACGGCGGTGGACAAGGCTGAAAGCGAGCGTGAGAAAGCGCGCGCCATCAACGCGCATGGGCCTGCCGTGCTGGCCCAAGAGGCGCGCAAACTCGACGCCTGGCTGGTGCACTATTCCAGCGATTACGTGTTCGACGGGAATGGAACTCATCGCTGGCGCGAGACCGATCCAACCGGGCCTTTGAACGTATATGGCTTGACCAAGCTGGAAGCAGAGAAAGCGATTGTCGATTCCGGTTGCCGCCACCTTATCTTTCGTACCAGTTGGGTTTACGCTGCGCGTGGCGGGAACTTCGCAAAAACCATGTTACGCCTGGCTCAGGAACGCGATCGCCTAACCGTTATTGAGGATCAGATCGGTGCGCCGACTGGTGCCGATCTGCTGGCGGACATCACCGCGCACGCCATTCGCGCGGCGGTGCGACAGCGGACTATGGAAGCGGTATCGGGTATCTATCACCTCGTTGCCGCCGGAGAAACTTCATGGCACGGTTACGCGCGCTTCGTACTTGATTACGCACGTCACGCGGGAGTCGTGCTTAAAGTTACGCCAGAGAACGTCGTCGCTGTGCCAACCAGCGCATTTTCCCTGCCTGCCAAACGGCCCCGAAACTCGCGTATGGATACCGGTAAACTTCGTCATACCTTCGATCTGAGCTTGCCGCCTTGGGAAACGGGCGTGGCACGCATGCTCACCGAAATTTTTGAGAGATCAACATGACTCAACGTAAGGGAATCATTTTAGCGGGCGGATCGGGCACGCGGCTCTATCCTGTGACAAAGGCTGTCTCGAAGCAATTGCTGCCCATCTATGATAAGCCGATGATCTACTACCCGCTGAGCACCCTTATGCTCGCGGGTATACGCGACATTCTCATCATTTCCACCCCGCAGGATACCCCGCGTTTTGAGCAGTTGCTGGGAAATGGGAACGAATGGGGGCTCAACCTCCAGTATGCGGTGCAACCCCGGCCTGATGGATTGGCCCATGCGTTTACTATCGGCAAGAATTTCATTGGAAAGGATCCGAGCGCACTGGTGCTGGGCGATAACATCTTTTACGGCCATGATCTGCATCTTCAACTCCGTCGCGCCATGGAAAAGCAGGGGGGCGCAACCATATTCGCTTACCATGTCCAGGACCCAGAGCGTTATGGTGTTGTCGCTTTTGATGCCGCCAACCGGGTTTCTTCGCTCGAAGAAAAGCCCGCACATCCCAAGAGCAACTACGCAGTCACCGGTTTGTACTTCTATGATAACGAAGTGGTGGATATCGCATGCACTCTCAAGCCTTCGGCGCGCGGCGAGCTGGAAATTACCGATGTGAACCGTATTTACCTGGAACGAGGGCAGCTCAATGTCGAAATTATGGGCCGCGGTTACGCATGGCTGGATACGGGAACACACGAAAGCTTAATGGAGGCGAGCAATTTCATCGAAACCATCGAACACCGCCAGGGTCTTAAAGTAGCCTGCCCGGAAGAGATCGCTTATCGTCAGGGCTTTATCAGTAGCGCGCAGCTTGAGAAACTGGCTCAGCCGCTGGGTAAAAACGGCTACGGCCAGTATTTGCTGCGCTTACTTAATGAGCGGATAATTGTATGAATGTGATTTCTACCTCCATTTCCGAGGTGCTGATAATCGAGCCCAGGGTTTTCGGTGATAGCCGCGGTTTTTTCTTTGAAAGCTTCAATCACAAAGATTTCAGCCAAGCCACCGGGCTTAACGTAGAATTCGTACAGGACAATCATAGCCGCTCGGTTAGAGGCGTCCTGAGGGGACTCCACTATCAGATTGGGCAACCCCAGGGCAAACTGGTGCGAGTCGTTCGCGGCGAAGTGTTCGACGTTGCCGTAGATATTCGCAAATCCTCTCCGACATTTGGCAAGTGGGTAGGGGTGGAACTGACTGAAGACAATTATCGTCAGTTGTGGGTGCCGCCAGGTTTTGCCCATGGCTTTTACGTACTGAGCAGCAGCGCCGATTTCCTGTATAAAACGACAGAGTACTATTTCCCCGACCTTGACCGCGGCCTTCTTTGGGAAGACCCCACCATAGCTGTTTCATGGCCGATTCAAGCCGATGCACCGCCCATCATTTCGGCAAAAGATAAAATTGCACCCAAACTGATGGATGCTGAATTATTCGATTGATGGGTGGTCTTTGCTTCAGATTGTCCGGCACCGGGCCACGGAAAAGGCCAGCTGCCCGTTACTGATAAGCCGAGCTGTACGCCTGATATTGCAGACTGGAATAAAATCTTAATTCAACCGATGAACCACATCAAATGAGCATCCGGGATAGCGAAACACCAGCTGGGATTGAGTTTCCCTTGCGTGAAGCTCATAACCTCGTGCGTGACCTCATGACGCCAAACCCATGGATTTACTGGGCTGATTTTCTCTTTCATATATCGTTAGGCTGGATCGTTTTTATCTCCATCCTGTCCATGCCGCTGTTTTCGCTGTGGCAGCTTCCCGGCCTGGTCGTCGCAATGCTCGCTTTTTATCGCGCCGGTATTTTCATTCATGAGCTGGCGCATCTTAAAAAAGGCACATTCAAGTTATTCCGCCTGGTGTGGAATGTCATCTGCGGCATACCGCTACTGATTCCTTCCTTTACCTATGACGGCGTTCACAGCGACCACCACAAGCGCGATGTTTATGGTACGGCCGAGGATGGCGAATATGTCCCGTTTGCAACAATGAAACCCATCGTCATGATTGGTTACGTAATGCTCTCGTTTCTTTTGCCGCTCTTCTTCATTATCCGCTTTCTGTTACTGACTCCGCTGTCTTATCTCATTCCGCCATTGCGCAAATTGGTTTGGGAGCGTGCTTCCTCTCTTACCATCGATATGAATTACAAGCGCGCCGAGAACGCGATTCGCAATGATAAGTACTGGAAGGTGCAAGAATTTGGCGCGTTCCTGTTCGTAACAGCAGCCGTTGCGTGCATTGCCGTGGGTGTTCTCACCTTTAACGCGCTCGTCCTTTGGTACGTAATTGCAATGTTCATCTTTCTCGTAAATTCTTTGCGTACGCTGAGTGCCCACGCTTACCGCAATTCCGGCGACAAACCGATGGAGTTCCATGAGCAGTATCTCGACTCAATCAACGTTCCGGGCAATTTTCTTACCGGCTTATGGGCCCCGGTGGGCTTGCGCTATCATGCCACTCATCACCTTTTCATGAGCCTGCCCTACCACAATCTTGGAGAGGCTCAACGCCGCCTCGCGAATGGGTTGAGCGATAACAGGTTGTATCTAAGCACGATTCGGACAGGGATGTGGGATGCGCTGCAGCGTATCTGGGGCGAGGCTTCTACCGCCAGCCGCACAGTTGGTGCGCCCACCGCCGTCGCGACACCAGTTGACACGGTCGATATGGAAGAAGCCGTTACGCGGCAGCGAAACGTGGGCTAGCGACCGAGGCCGGCTGAGGCGAAGGGGACGACCGAAAGGCTGGGCGCGGCTTGGCACATACAGCGTCCGCTCTTCCCCGCTGCAGACTCAGCCTTGATCGAACGCGCTATTGGCGCTAAACGTGGCTTGCTTGTCGGGCAACCGGTCAGTGCATCTCTTTAAGCAACGTTCTGGCCTCTTCCCGGCTAGGAAAGTTTTTGCCATTGCTCAGCAGTGCCTCCAGTTCTTTACGTGCTTTCGCCTTATCGCCTGATTTGGCCAGCGCGGCGGCGAAATGATAGCGAATCTCCCCGACATCAGGCGCGAGGGAAACTGCCTTTTGCAAGAGCGGGAGCCCTCGTCCAGTATTCCCCTGTTCTATCAGTATCCATCCCAGCGTATCCATGATGGCGGGGTTGTCAGGCGCAATCTGATAAGCCTTTTCCGCATATTCCAGGGCCAGAGGGTTTTTTTCCTGCTGGTATGCGGTGGCAAGGTTGTTCATCGCGGGCATATACTTCGGATTTTGTTGAAGTACAATCTGATATTGCTCTATAGCTGATCTGGTTTGACCATCTGCAAGATACACTTCCCCGAGATACATCCGGAGAGGTACATCGGAAGGGTTCTCCTTCAACCACTGAATTAATCGGGAGTTGGCTTCCTTGCCTCGTCCCGCCTGACTGAGCGATGCGTGCAGTTTCAGCATCAGAGGCTGGTTCTTGCTGATGGCAAACGCGTGTTCATAGGCTTTCGCGGCCAATGCGGGATTTTTTTGCTGCATGAGCAGATCACCTTCCGCGACGTAACCTACCGGAGATTTTTGATGCTGTTTTTGAATCTGCCGCGAGATTGCAATGGCTTTCTCGGTATTCCCCTGGCGGGCTTCAAGCCCCATCTGTGCCAGTTGCGCGTCGAGATAATCCGGTTTTAACGCGCGAGCCTTCTTCAACGCATCGCCCGCGGCCGGGAAGTTCTCCGCCGCGGTATGAATCGCCGCGATTCGGAACTGGACGAGGTGGGAATTCGGCCGTATCGCGGCGAGCCGATTATAAGTCTCCAAAGCGGCGGCTTTATCGTTGTTGGCAAATTGCGCCTGCGCCAGCACATCCAGCACCTCGGGATTGCTGGGATTGGCGCCCTGAAGCTTCTGGCCAAGGGTGAGCGCCTTTTGTTTCTCCCCCACACGGAGATAATGTCCTGCCAGCAGCAGGGAAGGCTCAAGCACATCAGGATTATTCTGGACGGCCCGTTCCAGCCACGAAGTCGCTTCTTTTGTCTGGCCTTGGTTCAATGCGATCGCGGAAAGCGCAGCCATGGCCTGTATATTTTTCTTGTCCTTGGCAAGTATGGCTTCAAAGCGTTTTTTCGCCGCATCGGGTTTATCGTCCCGCAGATCAAGCTGGGCAAGATTGGCTGCCGCCGGGAAGTATGTTGGCTGCAGCGAAAGGGCTTTTTCGAAACTGGAGCGGGCGTTACCGGGATCATTCCTGCTCAGGTAGATACCCCCTTTAATGTTTTGGACCACTGGGTTATCCGGATGCTCTTTCTCAAGCGTTGTTACTGCCTGAAGCGCTTTCTCGGGCTCTTTAAGACGGAGATGGGTCATCACGAGGAGGATGCCAGCCTGAGATGATTTTGGGTCGAGCTTGGTGGCCATTTCCAGTTCAGCTATGGCGCGCGCGTTATCTCCCTGACTCATCTTGCTCGAACTCAGCGCGGTATGAAGCATCGCGCTCTTGGGAGCGATCCTGACTGCTTTCTCAAAATACTCGGTTGCTTTGGAAAACTCCTTGGCCTGCATATAAGCTTCCCCTGCCAGGGCAAATAGCTGAGGATCCTGGTCCACCCCATCTCTGAGTGCCGGGGTCAGGAGAGAGAGGGCTCGCTGCGTATCGCGGTTTTTCAGCAATGCGGTAGCCAGGAGCTTGCGCGCGTATAGATTTCTGGGGTCCTTCTCCAGGTATTGTTTCAAATACTGTTCCGCTTGCGGCAATGAGCCCATGGCGAGTTGCGTGGCTCCAGCAAGCAATACGGTAGGCATGTGCCCAGGCGCTTTGCTGAGTATCTGTTGCAGCGATTCCCATGCGGCCGCGTGGTTGCCCTGGGTAAAATCGAGCAGCGCCTGGGCATAGAGGACCAGCGGACTGCCGGGTGCAATTTTACGGGCAGCTTCGATATCGGCTTTTGCTCCCTCGAACTTTTCCGTGCTGGTCTCAATAAATGCCCTGTTCAAAAAAGCCTGAGCATTATTCGGCTTTAGTTTGACAACCTGGTCGTACGCTGCCAGGGCCGGGTCAACTTTCCCCACGGCGCGGAGCAGGTCACCCTTGAAAAGCCAGGCATCGGCATTTTTCGGGTCGGCGTTCACAGCTTGTTCAGAATATTGAGTTGCCGCGTCGAGATCCTGCTTCGAAAGCGAGTATTGGGCCAAACCCACCAGGGCGTCCGAAAAATCAGGATTACCCTCGAGCGCCCGCCTGAACAGCTCCCTCGCGTCTTCACCCTTGCCAAGCGCGAGTGAAGCTCGCCCTCTCAACGTTAATATTTCCGCAGAAGTCCTCGTTTCAGAAAGGGATTTCGTCTCATCAAGTACCTGTTGAAACTGGCCCAGCTCCAAAAGGGTTTTCCCCAGGTCAGGAACAACCCTCGCAGGGTCAATCCCAAGGTTCAAAGCCCTGCGAAGTTCCTTTTCCGCCGATTGCAGATCACCCGTCTTGCGATAGATCGTACCCAGGAGGTAACGCGTCTCCGGATCGTCCGGGTTTTTTTGCAGAGCGTTTTTAAGCTGGATGATAGCAGCTGAATTGTCCCCTTTTTCCTGGTAGCGCTTTGCATCCGCGACCAAAGTTTGGGGATCTTCCGATTTTCCGCAGCCTGCTATGCTACCGGTAAGCAGAACGGCGGAGATCATGAGTCCCGCCAGATTTTTACTTTTCGCGCCAGCCCTGCTTGAGTTACGCATTCAAATCCTCTTCTCTGTATTAGCGGTTACTTTTAAAAGACCACCCGGACAGATAAGCGCAGGTTTTCAATAGCTCGTCCGGAGTACTAGGAAACTGGATACAACGGGTTGCTTTCTCCCGATAACGGCGAGCGACACCATACCGTTATCGTTCAATTCCGGCTGATGTGTGACAGCCCTCGGCAGTAAAGCGTAGTGATGGCAAAAATCGTCTCGCTGCCTATAATGACGCGGCAGGGCGGAGAGTGGGCAGTGCTTTACTATATCCATGTTTTTCCAAGCAATCAAGGCATTGAAGGAATATAGGTGGGCCGGTTCGACCTCGGCCTTCTTGTTCCTGATCTCGATGTCGGCTGGATCACAGGCGCTACCGTAACTTACGTGGTTTTGCGCGCTACTCCATCTCGCATTCATTACTCGGTATGATATGCTGACACAAACTGTACGGGAACTGCCCTTTGGTACAGTATTTTTTGCAAGAATTCTGGCTGATGATACCGGTGCGCCGGAATTGACGTGCCATTAATTCTAAACGAAGAGGATAAGTATGAGTGTAGTCGCTGTAGTTGGCCTAGGGTATGTTGGTTTACCGCTCGCGGTCGAATTTGGTAAGAAACGGCAGACCATAGGTTACGACCTTTCGCGAACCAAGGTCGAAAGTTACAAACGATACATAGACGCTACTGGAGAAGTGTCCTCCGATGATTTCCGAGCCGCGCGGGAACTTGTTGTAACCAGCGACCCGGCTGAGTTATCTGGCGCCGATTACATTGTTGTTGCTGTTCCAACGCCTGTAGATCTCGCTCATCAACCCGATTTTTCGCCGCTGGTGGGTGCCAGCGAAGCTGTGGGAAAAAATATGAAACGAGGGGCGATCGTGATTTACGAATCCACGGTTTACCCTGGAGCAACCGAGGAAATCTGCATTCCGGTGCTTGAGAAATATTCGGGCATGAAATGGAAAACGGATTTCCACGTCGGGTTTTCCCCTGAACGGATCAACCCGGGCGACAAGCAGCATACGCTTACCCGCATCCTCAAGGTTGTGTCGGGCGACGATGAAGATACGCTGGAGAAGATCGCCGTGCTATACGAAAGCGTAATTACCGCGGGAGTCCACCGCGCATCGAGTATTAAAGTCGCTGAAGCCGCAAAGGTGATCGAAAACACTCAACGAGACCTTAATATCGCATTGATGAACGAATTGGCGATTATTTTCGATAAGCTGGGAATTGACACGCTGGAGGTCCTGCAGGCCGCCGGCACGAAGTGGAACTTTCTTCCCTTTCGGCCAGGCCTGGTCGGGGGGCACTGTATTGGCGTAGATCCGTACTACCTTACCCACAAGGCCGAGATGATCGGCTACATACCGCAAGTCATCCTGGCTGGCCGCCGTATCAACGACAGCATGGCGAAGTTTGTGGCGGAGCAAACAATAAAACACATCATAAAGGCTGATGTGAATGTCAAGGGTGCCCGTGTGAATGTGCTAGGGCTGTCTTTCAAGGAAAATTGTCCTGATCTGAGAAACTCCAAGGTCGCTGACCTGATCAACGAGCTCAAGTCCTACGGCATCGACATTCATGTTCATGACCCTGTGGCAAGCCCTGAAGAGGCTCGCCATGAGTACGGCGTGGAGCTTGAGTCCTGGGAAAGCCTTCCTTGTTCAGATGCGATCATTGTCGCTGTCCCGCACCAGCAATTCGTGGAAAGGCCCCTCAGCGACTTTCAGGCCAAGGTCACTGGCAAAGGCTGCTTTATCGATGTGAAATCTCAGTTTGACTCCAAGGCGCTTCGCGCGGCCGGCTTGAATGTCTGGAGATTGTGATAATCGCGCACTGATATGACCGGATACCAACACACTCTGAAGCACCTGCTAACACGCCAATACCACTGGCTTGTCACGGGAGTCGCCGGTTTTATCGGCTCAAATCTGCTGGAGGCCTTACTCAAGCTAAACCAGAAAGTGACAGGTCTCGATAATTTTTCAACCGGGCACAGGCACAACCTGGGGCAGGTAAAGGAAGCGGTTGGGGATGCGGCCTGGTCCAATTTCAGCTTCATTGAGGGGGATATTTGCGAGCTGGAAACTTGCCGGCAGGCATGCAACGGTGTGGAGTATGTATTACACCAGGCCGCTCTCGGTTCCGTTCCACGATCGATACAAGACCCGATACGAACCAACGACAGCAACATTTCCGGTTTCCTGAACTTATTAGTGGCGGCGCGGGACGCTCCCGTACAGCGCTTCATATATGCGGCATCCAGTTCCACTTACGGCGATCATCCCGGTTTACCCAAGGTGGAGTCGGTTATCGGCCGGCCACTCTCGCCATATGCCGTAACCAAGTACGTCAACGAACTCTATGCCGAGGTATTTGGACGGTGCTACGACGTCGAGTCGGTCGGCTTGCGATATTTCAATGTCTTCGGTCCTCGTCAGGATCCGGATGGGGCCTATGCGGCAGTGATACCCCGCTGGATCGCTGCGCTCGTGCGCAACCAGTCGGTATTCATAAACGGGGATGGTGAAACCAGCAGGGATTTCTGTTACATAGAAAATGTCGTTCAGGCCAATCTCCTTGCAGCTTTGGCGGAAAATCGCGAAGCGGTTAATCAGATCTACAATGTCGCGCTCAATGAACGCACGAGCCTGAATCAACTCTACGGCATGATCCGTGATTTGCTTTTAGACAAGTTTCCCGATCTGGTTAACCACAAGCCGCAGTACGTCGATTTTCGGGAGGGGGACGTCCGGCATTCCCAGGCTGATATTTCCAAGGCTCGCGGAATGCTGGGCTTCGAGCCGACTCATCGTATTGACCAAGGGCTTGAGCAGGCAATGGAATGGTATCTTTCTCATCTTGAGCCTGAAAAAGAAAAACCGGGAAAAACGGCCTGATACGACCGTACGACCCTGATAGAAGTCGCGATTTTAAGAAGTAAGGCGGTCCTTCAGGTCAATCATCCCATTTTCCAGCCTGGATCAACTGGTTTTTCAGGCCGGGTAACGGAAAACCCAGGTCGTACGCTTTTTTCGCATAAGTTTTAGCCTGCGCATAATCTTTCTTTTTCATATAGAGCAGGCCAAGATTGTAATTAATGGTTGGGTCTTCCGGTTGGAGATCGACGGCCACGCGGTATTGCTCGGTAGCTCTGTCAGTTTGCGCGGCTTGTAGAAGATAAGTTGCGTATACCATGCGTACCATGGCGTCGTTGGGTTTGAACCGGATAGCACGATCAAAAAAACACTCGATGGAAAATTGCGCGCCTTTCGGTTTCAGCGTCTTTTCCCGCTGGGCCAGTTTTCCCATCGCAGCCAGTGCCCGGTGGTGATTGGGGAACATCAGCAGCGTGTAGTTCAAGTCAGCCCCGATTGTCCCGGTAGCGCCCGCGCGTAAATTTTCCACATCGGAAGTGAAATGGAATGCCTCGACTGTCGCAAGCATCTTCTTGTCTTCCGAATTGGTGTAGTCGTAGATTTGAGTCCCAGGGGCCGCCAGATTACCGCAATGGGGAGGAACCTCTCGTGCATGAAGATCCGCTGCGCCAGTCATAATTATTAAAACCGCAATGCCGAATATGTTTCTCATATAACCTCCTCATCACAGAACAGTCTGCCTCGACAATTCAATTAAGGGAGCTCCGAGTAGTTGTTAAAGGTCAAATCACCAGGAGCGAATCCAGTTCCTGGTTATGTCGGCCACCTGGTCACGCCAGAGACGACGTGAAAATGTATGATCGGCTTCAGGTAAATTATGCCGGGATACGCGTGGAGCAGCGAGTAAGCGTTGCCAGCCAGGCGAGGCGCTAACCAGATCGGAGAACTCTTGGGCAGTGAGATCATTGCCGCTGATGATCAAAAGTATTTTTCCATTGAAGCGGCGGAGCCCGTCGAGCATCCGGTCGGGGAGGTTAGCTGGATCACACGATTCGCCAGTGCGCGCAGGTTCTTTCTGTCCGTGTTCGTTCGCTCTTCTTCCCGCTGCAGCTCGAGCGATCGTCCGGGTAAAAGAACGCGTGGCGGTGGAGTAATCAAACCGACCGCTCAACACCTTGCCCCAAAATTCCTTGTTAAAAAAACGCGTAAGGTAATAATGCTTCAGATAGGCTTTTGCCTCGCCTTGTTCCGTTCTTACCCACGGGTTCAACAGTACCAGCCCCGTTACGCGCGGGTCCCGGTGTGCATAGAAAAGCGCAGCCGATGCTGCATCGCATAATCCCCAGATAACCAGCTCATCAAGAGCGGGCAACTCCTGCAGAAACCTGTCGATGGCGCAATGCAGGTCATCCTCCAGCCGTTCAAAATCCCGCGGGTCGCCCTCGCTATCACCCATTCCGCGGCAATCAAAACGAAAAACGGGAATGCCGTCGGCGGCCAGGTTGCGCGCAAGCAAGGTAAACTGGCGGTGGCTTCCAACTCGATATTGCGGGCCGCCCACCAGTATCAGTACGCCCCTGGAACCGATCTGCTCAGGCAGGCTGATCATTCCATACAGCCACGCGTCGTTACACTCAACGACCAGAGGGCGTTCCTCTACATTTGTATCAGGTAGCAATGACATTTGTGGTGGCTGACACGAGCTGGGGACACTCGGCAATCTCCTGTGTTGCCCAAAACGGCAAACAAGGCACGAGGTGAAGGAATAGTTGAACTTCGCTTTGCTTCCAGGCGCCTACCACTTTTGATCCGGCAGGGGTCATGGTGCGCCCGGGCTCGGCCACGATCTCGAACCAGTGGACCGGGCTGTTCTTTACCACTAGTTCCGCCGCTTTTAGGCTGTCAATTGCACCCGCAAGGTCGGGTGCGAGTTCATAGCCGGCCACCTCGAGTGGCATCCCCGCTTTCAGGCTAGCGCGCAAGGCGCTGGTTCCGCCAGTCTTGTCTCGATCCCCGGCCAGCATTTCACTAGCCAACCTCAACCGCAGAAACTGGGTCAGGAACGCCTCTCCACTGATGACTGGTTGCCATAGAATAATCTGGGCGACTTTTTTTTTTGCGCTCCTCGCAAAATCAAGCGCGAGCAGCGCGCCCAGGCGCAGGCCCCAAAGACTGACGGGTGTCGAAACGCGCTCTTCGAGCCATGTCCTGGCAACGGCCAGGTCCTGCTTCCATATCTCCCAGCGCGCATCCGAGAAGTCGCCGCTGCTATCCCCACAGCCGAAAAGGTCTATCTGCAATACGCCAAACCCCATGGCAGCAAAAGCTCTTGCCTGCAACGCAGCCATTCGCCGCGACTTGTTCATCTCCTCCCCAAAGGGATGAACGTATATGAACGCTCCCCGGCACTCCTTTTCCGCATGAGGCGCATGGTAGAGGCAGAAACGTCTCCCGCAGTCGGTCCGCAGAAAAAAAGGCTCAGCAGGAACGTTGCGCGGAGATAACTTTTTCATTCAGCCAATTTTTGCTCAACAAAACCGGTGAGGCTGCCTACCGTTTCGAAAGTTTGCGCGCTGATTTCGTCATCGTCCACAGTGATGCCGAAGTGATCTTCCAAAGCAGTAATTACGTTTACCACTGCCATCGAATCCAGTTCCGGAATACTACCCAACAAGTCAGAGTCTGCCGAAAGCGAGTTCTTCCGTTCGCCGAGGCTTAACACATCGGCCAGTATATTTGTTACTTCTTGAAGATGCTGCATGATTACTCCATGGTGGTTTTGTCTTTCTCGGCACCGGGTATATGCCCCAGGCCCTGGGTATTCAGCCGAAACTCCGGAAATGAACCGGAATGTGTGGATAGGTGAAAATAGGGATATACAGAGGCCAGCGTTATCTGCCACGGGCCGGCACAAAAAAAGATGGCGCTACCAAGCGATGTGGTCCCCAGTCGCGCATGGGCGCCAAGCGAACCCGCGTTAAAGGCCGAAATTCGGCTACACGACCACGAAACCTCGTGTTCCCGCAGGAATCGATTCGCTTCATCCCATAAGCGGGGAAAAGTAAATCCCAAACGGAAGTCGGGATCGACGTACACGTCGAAATCCCAGGCTGTGCTTCCCTCAGGAAGCGGTATGTAGCGAGCGCGTACTTCATCCTCCTGATAACTGCCCAGTAACAGCCAAAGGAAGCCCATAAATTGCGCTTCCTTAGAGGCGACCAGGCACTGCGCTCCTTGCGCAAACCGAGCCTGGATCGCTGCAGCGGGCCTCGGAAATTGTCCGATAATCTCATCCTTTTCATGGATCAGCCTGACCTCAATATTCCTTCCCCTGCGCGGCGGGAGCAAGGGAGTTTGGCCCACGGGCTGCGCGACCAGGTGATACTTATATAACCGCAGGCCTCCGTTCGAGACCATGACGAAAAATTTGTTGAGTATGAAAAGGCTGACATTGAACCAGCCCCACTGCCGCACCATTTCATAAAACTCATTTTTTCGTTGCGTTATCGATGCCATTGCGTTTATGAGGCGCATTGATCAGCCCCGGATTTAGTGCGGTGGCTACAAGGGCGGATAGTTTAATCCGAACCAGTCCGGTTGCCCAACTGTTGTTGCGGGAATGGCTGAACCGCTCCTCCCCTTCTTCCAAGACCTAAAACTTGAAGCGTTAGAGCCGAGTTGAGCCAACTTTCTCCGGCCGCCCCACGCTGGGGCGCCAAAACACGGCATCTTACTATAAGTGTTCAAAGGGATGAGTTTCAAGTAACACGCCGTCAGTACGAGCGATTGGTTTTGAGGCTGTACTTCAGTCCAATTGGAACGGCATGAAAACTCGGTAACATGGCGAGCGGAAGTGCCTATTGATTACTGGCTAGCCGGTGCTGGTGCTCGGCAGGATACTGGCTTTGATTTTAAAGGCACTTCCCTGTACGCTTCACCTATGGTTAACCTCAGCAACAATTTCCTGGCAGGCTTGCCGCAGGGGGCAATGCCTACCAGGTAAAGCAACTTCGTGCCCGTACTCAAGCGCCGCAGCGTGGCGTAACTGGCGGGAGCGTGCGGTGAGGGGAGCTATGTTCGGGTATTAAAAGATGACAACCATTTGTTACGGAAAAAACATGAAAAAAATTAATTTTAATGTCGTGAAAGAGAATGCAAACCCTGCTGTTAACAAGAGAAAGCTGCGCGCCTCGCATTTTGCGCTCGCTTCCTTCCTGATGATCGGCTCCTGCCCCGGCTTGGTGGCCCAGGCTCACGCCGATTCCTTCGAACGCTTGTCTTCGCTGCTGGCGGCCACACCCGAGGGCGGCTGGGTCAAGGCCAGCACTGGTTTTTTTTGGGATGCATGGCCGACCGGCGCCGATGCGGTGCCGGGACAGTACGGCTGGCCCGGAGCCATCGTCCGTGCCTGGAGTTCTTTTGCCTGGGATTCGAGTCGCGGCGACTTGATGCTCTGGGGCGGCGGTCACGCTAATTACACCGGGAATGAAATGTATGTGTGGGACGGCGCGACAGGTTCGTGGGGACGCGGCTCCCTGCCGAGTCGGACGGATAGCCAAGGCATGGTCCTTGGCGGCACTGCGCCGCAGTCTGCACATACCTACGACAATAATATCTATCTCCCCGTCAACGACATGTTCCTGACATTTGGAGGAGCCGCGAGCGGCACCGGCAGCGTTTTCCGGACGACGGAAGACGGTAACATAAGACGTGCGGGACCGTATTTGTGGGATCCGGCGAAGGCCGATGCAAACAAGGTCGGGGGTACGCTCGATTCGGGCTGGAATACTGCCAATCCAGCACAAAATGGGGATATGTGGATCGATCGTCACGGGCAATGGACTGGCACTGAAGCCCCGGGGTATATCAACGGAACTACAGCTTATCGTACGGAAAATGGGAAGGACGTGGTCTACCTTACCGCCGACTCGAATGCATCAGGGTTTGCCTCGCTTTATCGCTATACGCTCGGCGATGTAAGGAATGGCGGAAAAGATACCTGGGAGCAAATCGGGATCGCGCGTAATACAGCGGGATACCAGGGCGCTGCCACGCTTGATACTGACCACAACCTTTACATCAAAACGGCTGCCGTCACCGGACCTTATACTTCCGATCTCACGATATGGGATCTGGACAGGGCAAACGCCAACAATCCTTCGGCAAATCAGGATATCGGAATTAACCTGGTTAACCAGGATGGGAGCAACTTTACAATCCATTCGTGGTACGGCATCGCGTATAACGCAGCCAATGATACGATTGTTCTATGGGATGGCAATACCAACGGTTCGGTGTGGTCAGCGAATGTTCTCACCGACGCGAATGGCGATATTGGCTCCAACACAACCTGGACCGTTTCGAACATCGACAGTTCAACCTCGGCTCATCCTAACGGAAGCTTTGCTACCGGCGTCCTCGGCAAGTGGCAGTATGACAGTACCCTCGGCGCGTTCATAGCTCTGGATGAATTTGCACGTATGGACAATGGGGCATGGGACACCGGTGTGTGGCTTTATAAGCCCATGAGCGCCTTAAACGCGCCAGCTGTGCCCGAGCCGGAAACATATGCAATGTTCCTTGCCGGACTCGCCATCATCGGAGGGATCATCCGCCGGCGCGGAGTGCGACTGTCCTAACGGCCAGACGCCTTAAACGGTCGCTATGCAGGGGAGCGGAGAGAACGCCTACCGGCTTTTCTCCGCAGCTTCATTTGTTTTAATTCCATATTTTAGATTTGCTTGAACGGGATGAATAACGGTATTCCCGCAGTCTGTCGCGCCGAGCGCGGCAATCGAGTCGCAAACCGGCGGCCCGGGTAGGTTTTATAACAATCTCATCATTGGCGCGAGCCCGGCAGCCGGTTTCGTCCCTTGCAGATTACCTCGCGCGGAGCGTGGGGGAACCGAGCGTCACGCGCTGTCTTTCAGGGTTCAATTAGTCGGTACGAATAGCCCCGGGCTACGCGTTTTCTCGCAGATGCGAAAATTGCGCAAGTGGAGTTCAAGCCACGGTTTGCCCGAGTTCATCAACTTATGCTGGGCATAGGCAACTTAGCCGGTTTAGAGGAGGCAGGACGACTGCAACATGGCGTTATGCTATATTAGCAAACTCATGCTTGTCCAGATTATTCCCCTGATCGAACGTTGTCAGTCATGGGTACTATTCGGTAGGGATCACGCTCGGTCAAGTTGATCCCCTTCCGGGATTGACCAGTTTAGGAAAACGGTAAATGAGCGGCCTTTGTCCAGGGTACGCTCGCTTCCAGTACCCGCTCTGTCCTCCGGGATATCAAAAACGGAAACCCCTTCAGTAAGCCTCGATAGGCCGCCGCCTTAAAAATCCAGAGCAACGAACTAAAGAATAAGTTTATGGTGCAGCCCATGGCGACTTCGAAGGTAGTAATTATTTTGCCGACGTATAACGAGCGTGACAACATCGGAAGGATGATCGATGCGCTACAAGTTCAGTCGCGTGGATTCGGTCATGAGTTGCACATCCTCGTAGTGGACGACAGCTCTCCCGATGGCACCGCCGATGTAGTGCGGATGAAGCAGGCCACTTATCCGAACGTGCATCTGCTGCTGGGGCAGAAGGCCGGATTAGGCGCGGCTTACATTCGCGGCATGGTACACGCAATGGATCAGCTCCATGCCGACGTCGTGTTCGAGATGGATGCCGATTTTTCTCACAAGCCCGAGGATGTGCCTCGGCTGATGGACGCGATTGACCAGGGGGCCGATTTCGTGATCGGCAGCCGTTATGTAGAAGGCGGGTCGATTCCGAAGGAGTGGGGACTGATGCGCCGTTTGAATTCCCTGGGCGGCAATATCGTCGGGCGGTACATCGCGGGGTTGTACAGGATTCATGATTGCACGGCGGGGTTCAGGGCGATCAAAACGTCTTTGCTAAGAAAAGTCGTATTTGATGATCTCGGCGTCCAGGGCTACGCCTTCCAGGTGGCGCTGCTTCATGAGGCCGTGTCGCTCGGTGCGAAAATCAAGGAAGTCCCAGTGGATTTCATTGATCGTACCGAAGGAGAATCCAAGCTTGGCATTTCGGACATTATCGAGTTTATCGTCAATGCCTGGTGGATCAGGTTGCACAGCTCCAAGACATTTATCAAATTCGCCGTCGTGGGGTTGTCCGGCGTCATCGTGAATCTCGGGATATTTACCTTGCTTCTTGAAGCGAACGTCAATAAATACATTGCCTCCCCCATCTCGATCGAAGTATCCATCATCACGAATTTCCTCCTGAACAACTACTGGACCTTTCGCTTGCGAAAATCCCAGGACCACGTCCGAATAAAAGGGCTGAAATTCAATATGGTCTCGCTTGTGTCCCTGGGAGTGAGCTACACGACTTTCGTAGTGCTTTCAGTACTTTTTCCTGAGACGGCTCCAGCGGTTCATCAGCTCATAGGGATTGCGCCTGCGATGCTCATAAATTATTTCCTGAATTCTTACTGGACCTTCAAGCATGCCCCGGAAGCCAAAAGCTGAGCTTACGAACGGTCCCAACAACGATATCAGCCCACCTTGCGGGTATCGCCGCTAATGCTATCTGATTGCCTGCGGGCGAGCCAAATGGCTTGCGTTGAGCGGCATGGGAAAGACCAGCACAGCTTCGTGCAATTGATTCCGTTAAAGATAGCGTCCATAGCAAAAGTTAGCGAAATAGAATGACGCCACGCTTGAATATTCCGCAGAATCCTGGATTTCGGCAAAGGAACGACAAGAGCTGTTAAGGAATCACCACCATCGGCCGCGCCGCTATTCGTCGCCAACGTATACTTGATCGAAGTACCTATGCGCATACTTCACGTCCTCGACCACTCCATTCCCTTACACAGCGGCTACACTTTCCGCACGCTCTCGATCCTGAAGGAACAGCGCGTTCTGGGATGGGAGACTTTTCACCTGACGAGTTCCAAGCAGAAAAATTGCGACGCACTGGAGGAGGACATTGACGGGTGGCATTTCTATCGCACCCCGGTCGCGACCGGCCTGATGTCGCGCTTGCCGGTCCTGAACCAGCTCGCGGTCATGGATGGGCTGACGCACCGGTTGATTGAAGTGGCGAAGAGCGTCAAGCCCGACATCCTGCACGCCCATTCCCCGGTCCTGAATGCAATACCCGCAATACGTGTGGGCCGTCTTATGAGCATCCCGGTAGTGTATGAAGTCCGAGCGTTCTGGGAAGATGCGGCGGTAGACCACGGCACCAGCCGCGAATGGGGGCCTCGCTATCGCCTTACTCGCGGCCTGGAGACTTATGCGCTGACCCAGGTCGACGCGATTACCACTATCTGCCAGGGGCTGCGGGGAGACATCGTTGCGCGGGGCATTTCCAAGGAGAAGATTACGGTCATTCCCAATGCCGTGAATATCGAGAATTTCAGCGTGGGCAACCCCGCCGATCCGGCGCTTGCGCGGGCCCTCGGTCTCGAAGGTAAGCTGCTGCTAGGTTTTATCGGCTCCTTTTATGCTTACGAGGGCTTGAGCCTCCTGCTCCGCGCCTTGCCGGAAATGCTGTCACGCAGCCCCGACGTCCGTGTTCTCCTTGTTGGCGGCGGGCCGGAGGAGAGCGTATTAAAGAACCTTGCTGTGCAACTGGGGGTTGAGGACAAGGTTGTCTTCGTGGGACGCGTTCCTCATGAACAGGTGCAGCGATATTACAACTTGATCGATGTGCTTGTTTATCCGCGGCTTCGGATGCGGCTCACGGAACTCGTGACGCCGCTCAAACCACTGGAAGCGATGGCGCAGGGCCGGCTGGTTGTGGCATCAGATGTAGGCGGCCATCAGGAATTGATTCAGGACAATAAAACCGGCGTCCTTTTCAAGGCGGACGATGCCGGCGCCCTGGCTTCCAAAGTACTTGAGCTACTTGCCCAGCCTGAGCGCTGGCCTGTATTGCGCGACGCTGCCAGAAGCTTTGTTGAAACGCAACGCAGCTGGGCAGGCAGCGTTGCGCGCTACCAAGGCGTCTATCACATGGCGCTTCACAGGGACGTGCAGGAATGAGCGTACCGGGCGCGCGCATCGGCCTGGTCGGTCCGCTTCCCCCGCCTTCCGGCGGGATGGCGAACCAGACGCTGCAGCTGGCAAACTTGCTGCGCGAGGAAGGCTTCAAAGTGGATCTGATACAGGTCAACCCGCCTTACCGCCCAGGCTGGGTCGGCCAGCTAAAGGGGGTGAGGGCAGTGTTCCGGCTCCTCCCCTACCTTGCTAACCTCTGGACATCGGCTGGGCGGGTCCAGTTGTTTCACGTAATGGCCAACTCCGGCTGGTCATGGCATCTCTTTGCCGCCCCGGCGATCTGGATAGCGAAGCTGAGAGGCATACCGGTTATTGTCAATTATCGCGGTGGAGAGGCCGATGTGTTCTTCGACAAAGCCTTTACCTGGGTAAAGCCCAGCTTGAGCCGCGCTGACGCCGTTATCGTTCCTTCCGGTTTTCTTGAAGCTGTGTTCGGGAAGCGCGGCTTCTCTACCAGCATCGTGCCCAACATTATCGATCTCAGCCGTTTTGAAGCCGACACGCGGCAATGCAGCTTGGGGCTAACGGATTCCCCGCACCTTATCGTCACACGCAATCTGGAGCGCATATACGACAACGCCACGGCCTTGCGCGCGTTCAGCATCGTCCGCAGCGCATATCCCGGGGCGAGGCTGACGCTGGCAGGTACCGGACCAGAGCGGGAGCCGCTGGAACAGCTTGCCGCAGGACTGGGAATAACGGATGCCGTGGTGTTCTCCGGACGGGTAGACAATGAACGCATGGCTGTGCTCTACCGCAGTGCGAATGTGATGATCAACCCGAGCCTGGCCGATAACATGCCAATTTCGGTGCTGGAGGCGCTGGCAAGCGGTGTGCCGGTCGTGACGACGAATGTGGGCGGCGTCCCTTATCTGGTCGAGCATGAGAAAACTGCCTTGCTGGTACCCGCGCAAGACCCGGAAGCCATGGCTGAGGCGATCCTGTCGTTGCTGAATAATCCCGTCAAGGCGGGGGAGATAAGGCAGGCCGGCATCGACTCGGTGCGTCAGTACACATGGCCGAACGTGCGGGTGCGTTTGCTCGGTGTTTATAAGAGGCTCTTGGCGAAAACTGGTCGTTCGATGGCGGACGCGAAATGAATCCAGGTTCGTCAAGGAGGGATTTGTACACCGCACTCGTATCCGGCGTTTTCTTTCCGCTGCACGAAATCATTAAAAAGCATGATAGCGTCGCGATCCGCAAGGAGATGGAGATATCGCAGTGGTGGGACGAGGGCCATCTGGAGCAACTCCGTCTTGCCCGCTTGCGACACTTGCTTGCGAGCGCCCAGGCACGCGTCCCCTATTACCGCAGGCTCTTTTCCGATATCGGCTTCAGGGTGGAAGACATCCGCTCGCTGGCGGATCTCGCAAGTTTACCTTTTCTTGATAAAGCCGCGATCCGAGCCAGCAGCGATGCGCTCAAGGCGGAGAATGCAACCGACCTGACACGCTTCAATACTGGCGGTTCCAGCGGCGAGCCATTGGTCTTTTATATCGGTAAGGAGCGCGTAAGCCACGACGTCGCGGCCAAGTGGCGCGCAACCCGCTGGTGGAATGTCGATATTGGCGACCCCGAGGTCGTGATCTGGGGTTCGCCCATCGAGCTTGGCGCGCAGGATGGCCTGCGTGCGCTTCGTGATCGTATGCTGAGGACGCGACTGCTGCCCGCCTTCGAGATGTCGGAAGAAAAACTGGATCGGTTTCTGGATGAGATAAGCGCTACGCGCCCGAAAATGCTGTTCGGCTACCCGTCCGCCCTGTCCCATATTGCCCGGCATGCCGACGCCCGGGGGCGGTCAATGGATGATCTGGGCATTCGGGTTGCCTTTGTCACCTCTGAACGGCTCTACGATGAGCAGCGCCAACAGATCGGCAAAACGTTCGGATGCGCGGTGGCGAATGGCTATGGCGGGCGCGATGCGGGCTTCATTGCCCATGAATGTCCGCAAGGGGGCATGCACATCACTGCTGAGGATATCATCGTCGAAATCGTCGATCAGCGGGGCATCCCCCTACCGCGTGGCCAGGCGGGCGAGATTGTGGTTACCCATCTGGCTACGGGCGCCTATCCGTTTATCCGCTATCGCACCGGCGATATCGGCGTACTGGATAGCAAATCCTGCAGTTGCGGAAGGGGCCTTCCCCTGCTCAAGGAGATCCAGGGCCGCAGCACGGATTTCCTGGTGGCAAAAAATGGAGCGGTCATGCACGGTCTGGCCTTGATCTATATCCTGCGCGACTTGCCGCAGATTCGAAATTTCAAGATTACGCAGGAAAGCATTGATCTCACGTGCGTGTCGGTGGTTTCAGATGATGGACTCGGCAGCGAGCTGGTCGGCAACATCGTTCAGGGTTTCAAGGCAAGGCTGGGTCAGGAAGTGGAAATTCTTGTCAAAGAGGTGAAGGAGATCCCGTCGGAAAAATCGGGCAAATTTCGCTATGTTGTGAGTAAGGTGGCGCCGACTTGAAAGTAGGGCGTCGGGAGCTAAAATGAGATTGCGGCGGTCGCGCAGATGTTTTATGAAAAATAAACCCGAGGCCTGCCGGTAAACGGGATAATATTCCCTGACGCTGGGAGCAGGGCAACGAGGGCTTCTTGCTGAGTGGTGGATTGGAGGCGCCGCGGATGACCCTGCGTTCCTTTAATAATAAATATTCACACCTTGGGGACCGGGAAAATGATAGGCCTTAACGAGTTCAGCCTTAAGCGAGTGGAACCATTATGCTGAGGTGCTAAATGAGTGATGAGCAAAACACATCTTCGACCCCATCAACCTTCTATTACGAAGAAGGACGTGACGAGATGGCCGATTATGTCCCCGCATCGATTAAACGCCTCCTAGACGTCGGGTGTGCGCAGGGGAAATTCGGCACGAATCTGCTAAGAGACAACAGGGAACTGGAAATTTGGGGGGTAGAACCCTTCGAAGATGCAGCTGAAGTTGCCCGAGGGCGGCTCACAAGAGTCATTAACACAACTGTGGAGGATTCTCTGGCGAGCCTGCCTGAGGGATACTTCGATTGCGCAGTTTTCAATGATTCGCTTGAACATCTGGCTGATCCATGGGCGGTGCTAGGCCAACTCAAAGCTAAGCTGGCACCGGGCGCGACGGTCGTCGCCTCCATTCCGAATCTCCGGTACTTCCATGTGATCAAACAGATATTGCAGGAAGCCGATTTTGAATACGCGCCGTATGGAGTGCTGGATAAAACCCATTTGCGCTTCTTTACCAAGAAAAGCATGCAACGCCTCTTTGCCGAGAGCGGTTATCGCGTTGAACGCATACAGGGCATTAAGCCCGCTGCTTTTCCCTGGAAGTTCGGTTTGATGAACCTGCTGTCCGGGAATGCTTTCGAGGACGCGCGATACGAGCGTTTTGCCCTGGTGGCGAGAGCTTCTTAGCTTGACCGCGTATTTATTCCATCTGCTTAGTTAAGCAGGTGAGGATTGCTTGCAGTCAGCGAAATCAAGTTGAAAAAAAACTCACAGCGACGTTCGGAACCACATTGCTTCTTTACGTGCGACCCGAAAGTCGCCTGAGCAAGTCTCGCAGCCGTACTGATAGTAACGTAGGCCGTTCCGAGGTCCGGTCCCAGGTACTATGATCCGTATCCTTTACCGGATGCCACAGGAGGTCCGGCTCGGGTCCGGGCGCGGGCATGGCCGGGCGAAACACGAATGTTCCAGGGGTCAGCGATTTGTCCAGCCAGTTGTTGCGGTAATAGCGGTTTTCTCTTCCCGGTGGCACAAACTCGCCATCCCCTCCAATATCTTCTATCCGCAATCCCCGATACGTCAGCACGGTGGGAACGACGCACTCCGAATGCCCCGCCCATCCGTGCTCCCGGTACTCGGAGGCCAGGGTCTCCAGAGCAGCCCGCGAGAACCGCGCGATGGGATTGAATGAGCGCAGCCATTGCTGCTGGGGCAACTCGACCTCGTCGGGCAATTCAAGCGACTTCCACAGCGGCCAGTCCGGGATCCGATCGTGACGCGCGATGCTGGTGCTGAGCAAATCCGCGGTATTACCGGCAAAGCTCTGAAAGAAATGCCTCCAATCGCCCGAGTATACGACGTCGTATTCCAGATACCAGTAATTGTCGTAAGCAGGCAGGCGATGAAAAGCGCTGAGAAGCATGCCGTCCTCATTGCCGGGGATCTTGTCCGGAAAGTAGCGGCAAGGGCGCTTGTACTGCGGCCAGTCGTGACTGCCGTGGGGAAGCGCCTGCCCCGCACGGCGAGACACTTCCGCCTCGCTCAGCCTGGTTTCATCGTAATAGAAGAAAATGTCATGATCTTCCGGCACTTCTGCGCGCAGCTTTTGCAGCCTTGCAAGCACCGTCTCGCCCAGGAGGTGGCTGCTGAACAGAACCGCGTTACGTTTCATAACCGTTTCATATCATGAGCTCTCGTCCGACGGATGCGCGTTAATTCTGTTGCACAAGCAAGTGCTCGACAAGCGGATTGCTTGCATCCAGCTCGTCATCCGACGTGTAAAGGCGCATCTGAGATTGGGATGGCAGAAGAAACTCGTGCGCCTTGGCGGTCGCGCGCCAGCCGTGGGACCCTGCTATTTCCTTGGGGTCAAATGCTTTTTTTACATATTTCTGTATGGCGTGGTCCAGGCTTAGCACGATGTAGTGTTTGAGCTTGAAGTCCACGGGGTAGGGCCGGATGCCATCAAAATGGACGACATGTCCGCCGGTGTCGCGTAAATTCACCGATGGGACGGTCCAGCGGCGGTTGTGCACCAGCTCACTCACGAGTCTCCTTGTGCCGGGCCAGCGCCGGGACTGTTTCTTCCAGGCGTTCAGCCGGTGAGGGTGACGCTGCGCAAACGGATAATACCACCGCATCGTCTTCTGAAACTCGGCATTATCGTGCTCAGGAAACTCACGAACCGGTAAAAACGTATACTCCATGAAGTTGACCGCGTTGTAGCCTTTCCCGTCCACTTCTTCTAGCGCTTCAGCCAACGTTTGCCGGGAGTTGGGCGCAACCCTGATCTCATCCGGGTCGGCGTGCATCAGCCAGTCGGCTTCGATCTCGTCCGCCAGTTGCTCCTTGCGCATCAATATCTTCTGCCACTGGTACATACCGTGGCGAGGAATTCGCTCGATGCCGATTACATTGCGGTCAAGGTATTCGCGGGCAATGGCGAGCGTGTCATCGGTTGAGTCGTTGTCCAGCAAATAGACGTCTATCCCCTGGTGAAGATAATGTTCAAGACAGGCGCGGATGAATCGCTGCTCATTGTAGCTGGCTAGTATTGCGACGATTTTCATAACTGGTGAGGTAAATATGCTGCTCGGGCGTTCTACGATTCTCGCAGCAGCGGGGAGATGACGAACGTCCTTATGGTTTGCTTATCTTAGGTCTAACCCTACTCAGATAACGGAAAGCAATCTTGTTACTGAAGGTATGGCCTAAATTATAACCGTCCCAACCCGGCGTTTCGACGCGGTGTGTCCAAATAAAGATAGGGGAATTTGAGCCGTTAATGCAATACCGCATCGTTCTGGTCCCTTTGTTTTAGCGGGGCGCATAAAGGGCCGATGAGCCATGTTTTTCAAGACTCATTCTAGCGGCAACAGTTTAGCAGAGTTCTCGAACGTATCAGAATCATCGCCGGTGGTGGCTGTTGCGAGAAAATAACGGACTAGTATGGCTTATCACGACCCAAGGCCGCGCACGTCGACTGCGATTCACATCCATCCCACCGGCTGGGAACTCGCGGAGCTTGCCTCCCGCGGTTGCGTTGAGGCTGGGCCACCGCTAATATGACGGCCCAATGTGAAATCCTGCGAATTTTAGTATCTCTGATTGTGCGGCACCTGCCTCGTCTGTGCGTTCAAACGCAACCACTATGATTCATGGCCGTCCGATCCATTCAATCCTGTTAGCGCTTCGCTACAACAGGCGGTAGTGCCTTTGGCAATATATAGAGACATAGAAATTTCGACATGCAAACTAACGAAAGTAACCGGTCGGAACCCAGGTTGGCTCGGCTAATCGCTTTTTATTTGCCTCAATTTCATCCTATTCCGGAAAATGACTTATGGTGGGGCAAGGGCTTCACCGAGTGGACCAATGTGGCAAAGGCGAAACCGATGTTCCCCGGCCACTATCAGCCTCACGTTCCTGCGGATTTGGGCTTCTACGACTTGCGCGTGCCAGAAACACGGGCAGCTCAGGCAGATATGGCGCGGAAATATGGGGTTGAAGCATTCTGCTACTATCACTACTGGTTTGGGGGGCGGAGACTTCTGGAACGCCCATTCAAGGAGGTATTGAAATCGGGCGAACCGGATTTCCCTTTTTGCCTTTGCTGGGCGAACCAGACCTGGACAGGTATCTGGCACGGCAGTCCCAATAGGGTATTAGTGGAACAGACGTACCCCGGTATGACGGATCATGAGGCGCATTTTTATTCGCTATTGCCTGCGTTTACCGATAGCCGCTACCTGACTCTGGATGGGAAGCCGGTTTTCCTCCTATATAACCCCAAGGAAATACCCGACCTGGAGCGCGTGGCCGACTATTGGCGCGAAATGGCTTTGAAGGAAGGGTTGAAGGGGCTGCACCTCGTTGGCGTTAGCAAGGACCCCGCGTTCCCTCAGAAGCATAACCTGGATGCCTCGGTCAGCCCGAATATGCCGTCCATCGAAGATACCTGGTATAGCTGGCGTCAGCCGATCAAGAAGCTGAAATTGTTTTACCGGAATGCGAAGGGAAGGCCTGCGATATTCAAGTATGGGGACGTAGTGCTGGACTTCATCCGCGAAGTGGAGCCCGGTATCAAAAACTATCCGTGCCTTGTGCCAAACTGGGACAACAGTCCGAGGAGCGGAAAAAATGCCTTGGTACTGGATGCGTCTACGCCTGAGCTGTTTCGTACTCAAGCAAAAAAAGCCCTGCAAGTTACCGACGGCACACCCCTGGAGCACAGGCTTATTTTCATAAAGGCGTGGAACGAATGGGCGGAGGGAAACTATCTCGAACCCGACCTGAAGTTCGGGACGTCTTACCTTGAAGTGGTTAAAGACGAGTTCTGTCTTGTGGAAAAACAGACGTCGCGGACTAGTTCCCCGGTCGCGGAATGATTAGTAGGACCGACGTAAAGTAATGTTGGATGTAAACGACGCAGAGATAGACGCCTGACATTCGGTGACGCGAAAGGTTAAATGATCCATGGCGCCGCGTCATCGACTATGGCGAACTAAAAATAAAAACCAGTGCGTAGTTGACCGAACGGACGGGTTCTCGGTGCCGTCATTGGGTTGGCCCTCCGGGCGCGCGTGCGCGGCGCCATATCTTTACATGCCTCAGCACGAGCGCAAGTTCGTCGCGGAGCGGCGCTTTTAATATCCAGACGGCTCCCAACCACATCAACCCGGTAACCAGAACCAATGCAATAACGTTTGGAATGAAAGCGAGCGCCGCGCTTCCCCAGGTAAGGATGGCCGCAAGAGACGGCATCACCGTCGCAATCACCAGCAGAATATTCTTGCGGTAAATACGGGTAAAGGAGACAAGCGGAATTTGCAGGAGTTTTTGGCTGACGATCTGGTAAATACATAGCTGAACAGCGCCGACGGTGGCTACTGCCGTTGCCACCGAGGTCAGGCCGTGCCGCGCAGTAAACAATACAGCAATAACGGTTATGACCTGAATGCTAGCCATAATTCTAAAAGAGGTGCGAATCCGTCCGGAGGAAATCAGCATCTGATCCACCAATAAAGTGGTATATACAAGAATGGCATGGATGCAGAGAATGCGCAGGACGGGCACCGACTCCAGCCACTTTTCGCCGAACAGGATCCGTATTACCGGCTCGGCCAATATACCGAGCGTTGCAAAGAAAGGCCACGCCACGGCGGTGATGCAGGCAACCAGGAAAAGATATTGATCACTATCTATCTTCCCATTGCGATGCTGTTTCGAAAAATGCGGCAGGATGACGCCCCACAGGCCTTCGGTAAACGCTTTGTTGAAGATGTTGACCGTTCCCAAAGCTCGGCTGTATAGCCCTACCGCGCCCATATCCAGCACTTTTCCCAGTATCCAGTCGGGCGCGGTCTGGCCAGCGTGAACTATGATTTCGCTCGATCCGGCGTAGCGGCAAAAGGCGAAAACATGAGGTATCTCGCGGAGTCCGGGGAGCAGCATCACGCCGGGCGGGCGGAACAGGAGCGTAAAGATTACGCTGGTCAACGTACCGGCAATTGCGCTCCATACCAGGCTGCGATATCCCTCACCCGCAAGAGCAGCAGTGATGCCCGTGGCCGCCGAGGCAATTGCGCTGGCGACCTGGATGATCATGGTATGTTGAAAGCGCATCTCACGGCGGAGATAGGCAAAGGTGATCGCGCCCACCGGAACCAGCAGGAAGTTGATGCACAACAGGCCGATGACCTCTCGCACTGCCTCGCTCTCGTAAAAATTCCCTATCGGAGTTCGAGTAAAATAAAGAATCAGCGCGATACTCCAGCCGAACAGCAGGTTGAGGGTAAAGGCCGCCCGGATTCTGTCCGTTGTTAGATCCTTCTCCTGGACAATGTAATTGTTGATACCGAATTCCCTGAGCAAGTGGCCCAGCCCGACAAATACGGATGCGACTGTGTAAATGCCGATATCCGCGGGAGTGAGCAGACGGGCCAATATGATCGTCGTCACAAAATGTATGACGAGTGTCAGGTATTTGTTCAGGTAGGAATAAGCGAGCGCTACTCTAAAACTGGCCACGGCCAATGTTCTTCATTTTGTTGGTAGAGGTAGGGATTACGGCTTTCCCATGTAGTTACTTAGCCGCGCATGTTCCGCGGGGAACGGAGGGAACGTGATTATAACGTTGACTTGTGACTGATTCAGTGTTGAGTATATAGTGATTTCGACCTTCACCTTTCAAGAAAAGAAGCCTTTTAGCATGGCTGACCTCAAACCCGCTATCTCAGTCATCATCCCTTCCTACAACTGTGAGGCTTATATTGCCGAGACAATCGGCAGCGTTCTCGACCAGACGTTCGGCGACCTTGAACTCATTGTCGTGGATGACGGATCGACTGACCGCACCCGTGACATCGTTTTGTCGTATGGGGCGCCGGTCCGGTTGCTTACCCAGAAAAACGCAGGCGTATGCGCGGCGCGAAACTATGGGATACGCGAGGCCACGGGCCAGTACATCTGCCTCATGGATCATGATGACTACTGGTTTCCAAATAAACTTGCGTTACAGTTGGAGCAGATGAATCGGCACCCGGAAGTCGGCCTGGTTTACAGCTCGTTCATCTGGTGGCATCCCGGCGAAGACGGAGTCTTCCCCCATCACAACAGCTTTGACCAAGCCTCGTTTCCTGACGGCACCGATGAACAATTCTCAGGCTGGATATATCACCAGCTTCTGCTTGATTGCTGGGTTTTGACCAGCGCGGCGTTAATCCGCGCGGAAGTGTTCGACAAGTGCGGCGTCTACGACGAGTCCCTGCCTTACAGCGAAGACTGGGACCTATGGTTGCGTTTTTCGCGCGAATACCCTTTCATCAAGTTGAAAAGGCCACTCACCCTTTATCGCCAGCATCCCCGCCAGGGAAACCGCGTACCCAGAAGCATAGACTATCGCACCGAGTTGCTGGCAAAAGCGGCAGCGAAGTGGGGACTTTGCAGTCGCGATGGCCGCTGCATCACCAAGCGCCAATTCAACGAGAATATTGCGCGCTATCATTCGGAATACGGCCTTCACAACCTCTCCGCCGGGAACCTGAAGACCGCTAACCGCGCTTTTCTCAAAGCCTGGTCACGCTATCCGCTCAACTGGAAAAGCCTTGCGTTTATTCCTGCAGCGCTGCTGGGATGGAGGCCGAAGTGGTGACCAAGGGCACGACAGGGGCATGACAAGGCGCGAATGTCGAACGGATGGGACATTCAATATCTGCGTAGCATTTTTTCGATCAGCCAGACCGGTTTAACCATCAGCCAGCTCCACGATTTATAAATCCGGAAAAACTTGATCCGGTAATCGGCCCGCTCCTGATTGAGGTAGCGGATCTGCTCCACCAATTCAACGCTCCAGTTTTTCTGGTAGGCGGCAAAATCGGCAGCGATGCGGTCAACCGCTGAGTATGGAATCTCTTGCCCGGCAGCCGCGTCGCTGAATATTCGGTGCAGATCGTAAGCCATCAACGCCAGCCCTTCCTGCGGGGGTTCCAGCGTATCGGCTTTGTGGTGGCGAAGACCAGGAGATACGAACTCCTCGATTTTTTTCTTTGCTTCATCCACCGGGACGGGAAAAACGAGGCTGGCTTCCTGCGCTATCTTTGATAACACCCCGACTGGGTATGTTACAACCTGGTCGAAATCGATGAATACTCTTGGCAGCCCACGCGAATGACGCTCCGCCGTCAAGGAATGGATCAGCCACAGCACCAGCGCTTTTTCCCTGGAAAAGTGATCCCGTTTCTGAAGCGACCCTGCCACTTCAAACGGGTTTCTGTTCATGCAGATGAAGGTGGCCTTGATCTGCCGAGTCGCAAAAATGGGGAGCCACGCCGGCAGCAAGCGGCACATGCGCGGGTCCTTGAGCGCCCAAACAGGCGCATCCTTGAAATCCCGCTCTACCAGACCGATCAACCGGTTGGAAAACGGTTTGACAAGATCTGTTTCCCACCATTTCTCGCCCAGGGTATCGGCCAGGGGCAACAGGTCATCCCATTGGGAGTTCAGGTTTAGCAATAACTCATCATGGGCGTCGACGATGTCCTCATGTTCCCAAAACCCTTTTTCGTTGACCCCCTGCTGTGGCGCATACAGGCTTCGTCCCATTTTTACGCCCACCTGGCTGAGCAAACCTGTCAATAGCGAAGTTCCACTTCGGTGCATGCCCAGAATGATCAGTGCATTATTGTCCTTCACCAACTCTCCACGTATTTTTTACTCTGTCCCGTATAGCCCGGCCACCCGGCAACGGGTCTGTTTCAGGCAGAACGGCCGGATTGCTCAAAACATTTAGGCGCGGCGCGAAAGAGCGTGCTCAACTTTATTCACACATCCCCGGATCACCACTGGCGACTCCAGGCATCTTATAGCGAGAATATGCCGGCTCGTCAGTAACGGGACGTATCGGCTTATATCCCGCATGTTGCCCAATAGTCCAATTGTGCCAGTTCTGTCCTGCTGCCATAATGCATTTTACCGGTCGCAGCAGGGCCCGCCTGGAACAAACTTGCATTTCCACCCTTCGTGCTAAAATTTCGCTCCGCTCCGTGCAGCACTACCCATTTTCGATGAACAATTTTAACAGTGTAACCATCTCCACCTTTGATTTTAAAAGGACGATCGATCGATGGATCGAACTTTGCGTCTTTCGATCCGTTAGTTGCATAGAGGAAAGTATGGCTTTTGGCAGAACATGAACGGCGGCAACAATACAGTGTGGCATCGCGCCACCATAACCCGTACGCATCGGGAGCGATTGAATACGCATCGCTCAGTAGTGCTATGGTTTACCGGTTTTTCAGGTTCGGGTAAGTCCACGTTGGCGCACGCGGTGGAAGACAGGCTCTATCACATGAACTGCCGCACCTTCGTGTTGGATGGCGACAATGTCCGCCAGGGCCTGTGTTCCGATCTTGGTTTTTCCGTCCAGGATCGGTCGGAAAATATCCGCCGCATCGGCGAGGCTGCGAAATTGCTGGTTGAATCCGGCGTGATTGCGATGACGGCGTTCATCTCCCCCTTTCACATCGACCGTCAGCGCGCGCGAAGCATTTTTCCTCATGGCGACTTTATCGAAATCTTTTGTGATGCAAGCCTGGACGTGTGCGAGCAACGCGATGTGAAGGGTCTTTACAAACGCGCCAGGGCAGGAGAGGTAAAGGAATTTACCGGAATTTCCTCGCCTTACGAAGCGCCGCTTAATCCCGAGCTGTCGATTCTAACCGGCGAGTGGCCGATCGAGGACTGCGTGGAGCGGGTGATCGGCCATCTGCGGCAGCGCAATATCTTCAGCGGAGTGCAGAACAGCGATGGATAGAAATATCGTCTTACGTGCTCGCTTCGAGCATAGGGGCAGGGCTAAAAATGGCGATATGGTTTTGAGTGAAGACTAATATAATTTCCGGCTCGTGGCCGGGCAATCGACGTTGCTTTTACCCACTAATGCACTACACGGTTCAAAGGAGCTAAGCTAGAGCGAAGCATGAGAGACATTCTCGTTACCATTATCGTTTTCGCCTTGTTGCCTCGCATCTTCAAGAAGCCATACGTGGGCGTGATGATGTGGGTGTGGATCAGCGTGATGAATCCGCACACTCAAGGTTGGGGATTCGCGACCACCTTCCCGTTTGCCGCCATTATTGGCGGTGCGACGATAATCAGCCTTCTTTTAACGAGGGATCCGAAAAACCTGCCCCTTACTTCGGTGACCTGGGCGCTTATCGCTTTCGTGCTGTGGATGAACGTTACCACGGCGGCGGCGCTGATGCCGGAAGAGTCGTTGGTTCAGTGGAACAAGGTCATGAAAATCATGCTCATGACTTTCGTGACACTCATGCTGGTAAAAACCAAGGAACAGGTCCATCTCCTGATCCTCGTAATAGTGGGATCGGTCGGATACTACGGTGTCAAGGGTGGAATCTTCACGATCGTTACCGGGGGAACGGATATGGTCTGGGGACCCAACAGCACATTCATCGAAGGCAACAATGAGATCGCGCTCGCGCTGATCATGACTATTCCGCTTTTGCATTATCTGCAGATGGTCTACACCGATAAACGAGTGCGGTTCGCACTCACGGTTGCCATAGTGCTATGCGCCATCGCTGCGTTGGGATCGTACTCTCGCGGCGCCCTGCTTGCGATTGTGGCGATGGGTGGATTCCTCTGGCTCAAGAGTCAGAACAAGCTCCGCATCGCGCTGCTCGTGATTGTTGCTATGTTGCCCGCAGTCGCGTTCATGCCCGAGGAATGGTCGACAAGAATGGATTCGATCAACACGTATGAGGAGGATCAGTCGGTTCAAGGCCGTTTCAACGCCTGGTGGATGGCGTACAACCTGGCTAAAGAGCGGCCGTTCGTCGGTGGCGGGTTTGAAATCATTACCGAAGACCTGTTTTATATGTACGCCCCAAATCCCGAAGATTTGCATGCGGCTCACAGCATCTACTTCCAGGCGCTGGGAGAGCATGGCTTTGTCGGGCTGGGGCTTTACCTGTTATTGGGATGGCTAACCTGGAGAACCGGGACGTGGATTATTCGCAACACTGCCAAGCGAAAAGAGCTCCATTGGGCGTTCGCACTGGCGAGAATGATCCAGGTGAGCCTGATCGGTTTTGCTGTTGGCGGCACCTTTCTAAGCCTGCTGTATTTCGATGTGCCTTACTACCTCATGGCGGCGATGGTAATCACCCGAGTCCTGGTTGAAAAGGAACTGAAGAAACAGGCTACTTCGGTCGTCGATAATAAAGGCCCGGGTTCTGCGGGTCAGTTCGGGCAGCTGAGCCCTTCGCAATCCCAGCCCGTAGCACGGGACTCGAGCTAGCGGCATGACTGTCCGGAGGGATTTGCCCAGGCTTGTTCGCGCCCCGACGGCGATGGCTCATCGCGGCTTGTATACCGCCGCATGAGCCCTGCCTGGAACGAGCCATTCAGCCCATGAGCACGCGCACACGGAGGCTTTGTTGCTGACCCGTTCGCTATTGCAGCTCCTGTCCCGCGGCGGTTCGCAGGGCCGCCTGTCCATACTGATCTATCATCGCGTGGCGGTTCAACCGGACCCGTTGTTTCCAGACGAATGCGATGCCCGGCGTTTCGATGCGCAGTTGAGGCAGCTTGCCACATGCTTCAACGTCATTCCGCTCTCGGATGCGGTGCGCGGCCTTAATCGGGGAAAACTGCCTCCCCGTGCGGCCTGCATTACATTTGACGACGGGTATGCGGACAATGCGGAGGTCGCCTTGCCGATTCTGCAAAGGCACGGCTTATCCGCCACTTTTTTTGTAGCGGCAGGCTTCCTTGACGGCGGGCGGATGTGGAACGACACAGTCATAGAGCTTGTGCGTCGCGCGCCTGGAGAGTCCCTCGATCTGAGTGAAATTGATCTTGGACGATTCGAGATTGGGAGCATTCCTCAACGCCGCGAGGCCATCGCCAATCTCATAGACAAGCTGAAGTATTTGCCGATGGAATCGCGGCAGGTGAAAGTGGATGAAATGTGCGCGCTTATCCCGGCAGTTCCACCAGACAATCTCATGATGACGTCAAATCAGCTCAGGGCGCTGCATGCGTCCGGGATGGAAATCGGCGGACATACAGTGAATCACCCCATCCTGGCGCGTACGGAAGACAGCGTCGCCAGTGCGGAAATAGCGAATGGGAAGGAAATGCTGGAAGGCATCATCCGAAGTCCGGTGCGGATTTTCGCTTACCCAAACGGGAAGCCGGAGCGCGATTACATGCGTCAGCATCCGGAAATGGTGAAACACTTGGGTTTTGACGCGGCGGTTTCGACTGCTCACGGCACGGCGACGCCGGGCAGCGACGTATACCAGTTGCCGCGGTTTACGCCGTGGGACCGGAGCGAACTGCGCTTCACCCTGCGAATGGCGCAAAATATGCTCACGGCCGTGGAAACGGCCTAGGGGTTCCGACCAATTGCAACTGATGGGGTAATTCTATGGAAAGACCGATTATAGCGTTTGGACATGATAGCGAAGGCGAGCCAATCGCGATTCTCAACTGCGGGCACCCGCAGCACGTGCGTCATAACCCGCCATTCATCAATCGTCCATGGGTTACATCGGAGGAAGGCCGTAACGGCATGATCGGGCAGATGCTCAACTGCATACGTTGCGATAAATTCGAGCTGCCAGGCAACTTTGTTCCTTACAAGCGGACCTCGGTCTTTACCGAAGAATCGCTTCCACTCGGCTTGAGAAAGGACCACTCAACCAAAACGGGGGTGTGGGGGAAGATCGTGGTGGAAGAGGGAAGGCTCCGCTATCGGGTAGGCCCGTTGGGCGTCGATGTGGAATTGTCGCCCGACAATGGCGGGATTGTCATACCAGAGGTACTGCACAGCGTGGAACCTCTTGGCCCGGTCCGGTTCTTCGTTGAGTTTTATCGAGCTCCCGATGAAGGCGCGCCTGTGTCAGCGGCTTCGCCGACATTGCCCGCCTCGCCAGTTTGAAGCTCATTTTGTCTGCTCGTTGCCTGAGGGCTAGCGCATTCATCGTCTTCCTCTTCCCCAACCACGCCGAGCAACGTTACGCTGTTCCAGGGATCCAGCCACGCATCTGACTTGGCAATCGCAACGGCAGAGCCCGGCCTTAAACTTGAGCTGACAACGGGTGCGTAACCATGTATGGGAAGAAAAGTTGCATGGAATGAATTGGTCCAGTTCGAGAGCCCCGCGGATGTCAGCCCGGCATTGAGAGGGTGGAGCGCCTGACAGGGGTTAATGATCGGGTTTTGCTCGGACCCGGCATATTCGATATATCCATCGAGTTCGTCGCGCAGGAACGAGTCCGGATGGGTCCACCAGAAGGAGCCCTCGAACTCCCCATCCAGAAACGAGACAATTCCCAGCCCGTTGCCGTTTCCCGCCCAGTTTATTGCATTCACCGCATGACCGAGGGCTCCATCCCAGCACTCGGGCGCGGTTATCGCGGGCACGCATCTGCCACCGCGGTTGGGGGCGTCCGGGTCAACCGGAACGCTCCCCGCGTCTCCACGGATGGCATGAAAATCAGCATCTGAAGTGGTGATGAAGGCTCGGCCGCCACGCGCCGCTTCTAGGGCTGTTTTATTGTCGAGAATGCCGCTGAAGTCGGGCCTGGCGGGTGGCCCATCGGGCGGACCGGTAAGGAAGGCTTCGCCGCTTTCGATAACCAGGACGTCAAACGCGGTAAAGTCCGGCGCAGGGTCCCCGGCGTGCCAGTACGTCAGGTTCCATCCCGACCCGTCGCTTTGAGGAAGGGTATGGACCATGCGGGATAGTTGTGAAATCTTTTGACGATACTCGGAACCGGCAGCAGCGTAGGTATACCACAGTACCTCCAGGGGGTCGGCGCGTGTCTGCGGACTCAAACCGAGCCCGGCAAGAAGCACAACAAGCACGGTCGGCCGGATCAAAAATGGAGCGCTTTTCATTCAATTCCTGTTCAAATCCAACTGCGTTAGAGTCGCGCAGTGCTATCGTAAAGCTGAGTGGCACTGACTGGCAGGAGGCTTGCTGATAGGGACAGTATAGAAAAATCACGACCTGAGTATCCAAACTTGGGCCTGAACCAATTTAAGGGACTGGCAAGCAGTGGGGATCGTTTTCTATCTTTCCTGCTGGCGAATGTTTTTGCAGGGTAGGCGTTTGCCGAAGGCTGCAAACAGACGGCAAACAGACGGCAAATTCAGGCGGCGCTATTTCAACGTAACGAGCATCGCCGACGGCCGCTGCCGGCTACATCTGATCCTGTTAAATCCCCGGCTGATATTACGCGAATTAGCGGCGTTCCCGGGGCACGGCGGCGACTTTTCATTGACTGATGTGCTCAGGCAGATTAGAATCCGCGTGTTTTAAAATGGCCGCGCCGGATTTAATGATTCAGTGAGGCATGAAAGAAGAACCGAACGCGGCACCGGCTGAGGAACGAAAACCAGGTCTTCCAAGAACAGACAAACGCACGTCTGCGAGCCCAATGTCACGCTAAGCAGTTGCTTTTCGACTGACGCTTTCCGACAGAAGCCAATAAATGCCCTGGATACGAAACAAGCCCGTACGCATCGTCATGCGTTGGCAACTGATTATCACGACGGCGATGGTGCTGGCGCTTGGTTTATTGTGGGGCTTTCATGGCGCGGCTTCCGCGTTGCTGGGCGGGGTAGTGAGTATTATTTCGGCTGCGGCTTTTTCCGCGATCGTTTCGCGCTACCAGGGCGCCACTGCGGGCGGGGTCTTAATCACTGCATTGAAAGCCGAGGCGGTCAAGATTCTCGTCATGGTGATCCTGCTTTGGCTTGTCCTGACCCTGTACAAGGATGTGGTCGCGGTAGGGTTTATCGGAACATTCGCGCTTACCGTTTTAATTTTTGGCATGGCTTTGTTTGTAACGGATGACCAGAAGGCTGCGGGAATTAAACAGTTTGAATAGGTAAACAGATGGCATCAGGCACCGAACTCACTCCGACCTCGTACATGTCGCACCACTTGACCAACCTGACCAGTTCGTTGGGCGATGGCGCATTCTGGACGCTGCACGTTGATACGCTGGTAATGTCGGTATTGCTCGGCATTATGAGTTTTGGTTTTCTGTGGTGGGTGGTGCGCGGCGCGACCTCCGGAGTTCCGGGCAAACGTCAGGCATTTGTCGAACTGGCAGTCGAGTTCATCGACGAGCAGGTCAAAAGCACGTTCCATGGAGATCGCCATGCTTTTGTCGCACCCGCGGCGCTGACAGTGTTTGTTTGGGTTCTGATGATGAATACGATGGACTTGTTGCCCATCGATATCATGGCCAAGGTATATGAGTTGCTGGGGCTTCACAACTGGCGCAGCGTACCGACCACTGACATAAATACCACCTTCGCGCTGGCGCTTTCGGTATGGCTGCTGATGATTTTCTTCAACGTCAAGGTCAAAGGGCTGGGCGGCTGGACACATGAGCTCGTCTGCACGCCCTTCGGCAAAAACCCCCTATTGTGGCCGGTCAATATCCTGTTCAACCTGGTCGAATACGTATCCAAGCCTCTTTCCCATTCCCTGCGTCTCTACGGAAACATATACGCCGGGGAAATCATATTTCTGCTTATCGGCATGTGGGCCGCCACTGGCCTGGCTGGAACGATCTTTGGCACGCTGCTTGGTGCGGGCTGGGCTATCTTCCACATTTTGATCGTCACATTGCAGGCGTTTATTTTCATGATGCTGACGGTGGTTTATCTTTCCATGGCGCACGAATCGCACTGATTCACGCTACTGCTTACCAGTTTACTATTTACTACCACGACGAGAGGAAAACGAGATGGAGAATTTGCAATACTTGGCGATGATTCAGGCCTACACGGGCATTGGTATCGGTCTGATGATCGGCCTTGGCGCAGCGGGCGCCTGTATTGGTATCGGTATCATGTGCAGCAGCTTTCTGGAAGGCGCCGCGCGTCAGCCGGAAATGATTCCGACACTGCAAGGCAAAGTGTTCCTCTTGCTCGGGCTGATCGACGCCTCGTTCATTATCGGTGTCGGCTTGGCAATGCTTTTCGCGTTCGGCAATCCCTTGCTGGCGGTCATCAAGTAATAGTTTAAGCACCCGGTACCTCATCAAAGGCTAGCGATGAATATTAACTTTACGCTTTTTTCCCAGGCAATGGCGTTCGCCGTCTTTATCTGGTTCACGGTCAAGTTCGTATGGCCGCCTTTGCTACGCGCGATAGAAACCCGGCAGAAAACGATTGCCGATGGGCTGGCGGCAGGCGAGCGCGGCAAGCACGACCTGGAGTTGGCAAGTCATCGATCCGCAGATCTGGTGAGGGACGCGAAGCAGCGGGCAGCCGATATCATTGCCCAGGCGGAAAAGCGCGCCGCCGAGATTGTCGAGGAAGCGAAATCGTCCGCGAAAGACGAGGGTGATCGTATCCTCGTCGGCGCCAAGGCGGAGGTCGAACAGGAGGTGTTCCGCGCCAGGGAAAGCTTACGGCAGCAGGTGGCAGAGCTGGCGGTGGCCGGTGCCTCAAAAATTCTACGGCGGGAAGTGGATGCAAACGCCCACGCGGATCTGCTTGCTTCCATCAAGGCAGAGCTGTAAGCGATGGCTGAAACTCGCACGATCGCCCGGCCCTATGCCGAAGCTGTTTTTAGACTGGGGAAGGCCAAGGATGAGCTTGCCGCTTGGTCGGATATGCTGCAACTCACTTCTGCAATAGTCGCGGATGAGCGAATTCGCACGCTTATCGGTAATCCGAAGGTACCACCCAGACGGTTGGGCGAGCTGCTCCTCGGCATTTGCGGGGACAGGCTCAACGATGAAGGGCGCAATTTCATTTTACTGCTGGCTGAAAACGGGCGGGTCGAAATCTTGCCCGAAGTAAGCGAAATGTTCGAGCAGCTGAAGACACAGCACGAAGGCGTGCTGGGCGCCCAAATCCTTTCTGCGTTTCCCATGAACGATGCCCAGTTGGGTGATCTCGTGGCTCATCTCGAAAAAAAATTCAAGCGCAAAATAGAGGCCAAGGTTAGCGTCGACCCCGAACTGATAGGCGGGGTAAAAGTTGAAATCGGGGACGAAGTGCTCGATGCCTCCGTGCGGGGCAAACTGGAAGCCATGGCTGTTGCACTAAAAAGCTAGGAGTTATTGAAATGCATTTAAATCCATCCGAAATCAGTGAACTGATTAAAAGCAGAATCGCGGGGCTTGAGACCACCGCTGAAGTCCGCACCCAGGGAACCATCGTGTCGGTCACCGACGGTATCGTTCGGGTTCATGGTCTTTCCGACGTGATGCAGGGCGAGATGCTTGAGTTTCCCGGCAATACATTCGGCCTGGCGCTTAACCTTGAGCGTGATTCCGTCGGCGCGGTTATTCTAGGGGAATATGAGCACATCACCGAGGGTGATACCGTCAAGTGCACGGGGCGCATTCTAGAAGTGCCGGTGGGTGAGGAATTGATAGGCCGCGTGGTAAACGCCCTGGGGCAGCCGATCGACGGCAAGGGCCCGATAAATACCTCGCGGTCTGAACCCATCGAAAAAATTGCGCCGGGTGTGATCTGGCGTCAATCGGTGAACCAGCCGGTGCAGACCGGCTTGAAATCCATTGATTCCATGGTTCCAGTCGGGCGGGGGCAGCGTGAACTGATTATTGGTGACCGTCAGACCGGCAAAACGGCCGTGGCGATAGACGCGATCATCAACCAGAAGGGCGAGAACATGACGTGCATCTACGTTGCGATCGGACAGAAGGCGTCGTCCATCAACAATGTGGTGCGCAAGCTCGAAGAGCACGGGGCGATGGAATATACGATCGTCGTGGCTGCCACCGCCTCTGAATCGGCGGCCATGCAATTTATTGCGCCTTATTCCGGCTGTACCATGGGAGAGTACTTTCGCGATTCCGGCCGCGACGCCCTCATCATTTATGATGACCTGACCAAGCAGGCGTGGGCCTATCGCCAGATTTCGCTGTTGCTGCGCCGTCCGCCCGGACGGGAAGCATATCCGGGCGACGTATTCTATCTTCATTCGCGTCTACTGGAACGCGCCGCACGGGTTAGCGCCGCTTATGTGGAGAAAGCGACAAATGGAGAAGTAAAGGGCAAGACGGGTTCGCTTACGGCTCTACCGATAATTGAAACACAAGCTGGCGACGTTACCGCGTTCGTGCCCACCAATGTCATTTCCATTACCGATGGCCAGATTTTTCTGGAAACCGACTTGTTCAACGCCGGCATTCGCCCCGCCATCAACGCCGGTGTTTCGGTATCACGTGTGGGCGGCGCAGCACAGACAAAGGTTATCAAGAAGCTGGGCGGCGGTGTTCGTCTCGCGTTAGCTCAATATCGCGAACTCGCGGCGTTCGCGCAGTTTGCCTCTGATCTCGACGAAGCGACCCGCAGGCAGCTGGAACGCGGCAAGATGGTGACGGAATTGATGAAACAGCCGCAATATGCCACTTTGAGCGTTTCTGAAATGGCGATCACGCTGTTTGCTGTCAACAAGGGGTATCTGGACGATGTGGAAGTAAAGCGCGCGCTGGCATTCGAGTCCGCGCTCAAAGGCTACATTCGCAGTAAGTACCCCGCGATCATCGATAAGATCGAAACCACGAAGGATCTCGACGCGGCGACGGAAAAGGAACTTGACGCCGCGATACAGGACTTCAAAAAGAACGGAACGTACTAACCGATGGCCGGCAGCAGGGAAGTACGGAACAAGATCAAAAGCGTAAAAAATACGCAAAAGATCACGCGCGCCATGGAAATGGTGGCGGCATCGAAAATGCGCAAAGCGCAGGATCGCATGAAAAAAGCGCGTCCCTATGGCGACAAGATCCGCAATGTGGCTGCACACATGAGCCGGGCCTACACTGAGTACCGCCATCCGTTTCTGATCGCCCGCGATACAGTGAAACGGATCGGCATTGTCGTTGTTACATCGGACAAGGGTCTCTGTGGCGGGCTTAACACAAATGTGCTGCGCATGGCCGTCAGTAAAATGAAGGCGTGGGAAGCAGAGGGCGAGCAGATCGAAGCGTGTTGCATTGGAAACAAGGGCTTCGGTTTCATGAATCGCTTTGGCGCCAATGTCATTTCGCACGTGATAGGCCTGGGTGATACGCCCGACCTTGAGAAACTGATAGGAGCGGTGAAAGTCATACTGGATGGTTACACTCAGGACCGGTTCGATCGCGTGTACATATTCTATACCCGCTTTATCAACACGATGAAGCAGGAGCCCGTGATGGAGCAGTTGCTCCCGCTCTCCGACGAGCGGCTGAAAACGAGTGACGGCCCGACCGGCCAGCGCGGCCTGTGGGATTACATTTACGAGCCTGAAGCAAAGCCGGTGATAGACGACATCATGGTGCGGTATGTGGAGGCGCTTATATACCAGGCCCTGACTGAAAATATGGCGTCGGAACAATCGGCGCGAATGGTGGCGATGAAGGCCGCCTCGGATAATGCCGGAAACGTCATCAATGAATTGACGCTTATTTACAACAAATCCCGCCAGGCTGCCATTACCAAGGAATTGTCTGAGATCGTAGGCGGCGCGGCAGCGGTTTAAATATTTTGATTCAGTAATTTAAGGAACAACATGAACGAGGGAAAAATTGTCCAGTGTATTGGCGCCGTGGTGGACGTCGAGTTTTCGCGCCAGGAAATGCCCAAGGTGTATGACGCGCTCGTGCTTGAGGGAACCGAACTGACGCTCGAAGTGCAGCAGCAATTGGGAGACGGCATAGTGCGAACAATTGCGCTTGGGTCTTCAGACGGCCTGCGTCGCGGCATGATGGTCACGAATACCGGCAACCAGATTCAGGTTCCTGTAGGCACCAAGACCTTGGGCCGGATCATGGATGTGCTTGGCAGGCCAATCGATGAGATGGGACCGGTGGGTGCCGAAAAGACAATGTCGATCCACCGCAAGGCGCCGGCATTTGACGAGCTTTCCGCATCCACTGAACTGCTGGAAACGGGTATCAAGGTCATCGATCTCGTTTGCCCCTTCGCCAAGGGCGGCAAGGTCGGATTATTCGGTGGGGCCGGCGTGGGTAAGACCGTCAACATGATGGAATTGATCCGCAACATCGCTATCGAGCACAGTGGATTCTCCGTATTTGCCGGAGTGGGCGAGCGGACCCGGGAAGGCAACGACTTCTATCATGAAATGAAAGAATCGAACGTGCTGGACAAGGTGGCGCTGGTTTACGGGCAGATGAACGAACCCCCTGGAAACCGGTTGCGGGTGGCATTGACTGGTCTGACCATGGCCGAGTTTTTCCGCGACGAAGGCCGTGACGTGCTGCTTTTTGTCGATAATATCTACCGTTTCACCCTAGCGGGTACCGAAGTCTCCGCCTTGCTCGGTCGGATGCCATCCGCGGTCGGTTATCAGCCGACATTGGCGGAGGAGATGGGACGCCTGCAGGAGCGCATCACTTCAACCAAGTCCGGCTCCATTACGTCCATTCAGGCGGTTTATGTGCCCGCGGACGATTTGACCGATCCTTCGCCTGCAACCACGTTTGGTCACCTGGATGCAACGGTGGTGCTGTCGCGAGATATCGCTTCGCTCGGGATCTATCCCGCCGTCGACCCGCTCGATTCGACTTCCCGTCAGCTTGATCCTCTTGTGGTCGGCGAGGAACATTACTCGACCGCGCGCGCAGTGCAGCAAACGCTTCAGCGCTATAAGGAATTGCGCGATATTATTGCCATTCTGGGCATGGATGAACTTTCTCCTGAAGATAAGCTTGCGGTTGCGCGGGCGCGCAAGATTCAGCGCTTCTTGTCGCAGCCGTTTAACGTCGCCGAAGTGTTTACCGGCGCGCCGGGTAAATACGTTTCGCTTAAAGAGACGATCAAGGGTTTCAAGGGCATCGTTGCCGGAGAATACGATCACTTGCCGGAACAGGCATTTTATATGGTTGGCGGCATAGACGAAGCGGTCGAAAAAGCCAAGACATTACAATAGACAAGATCATCCGGCTTGAGTAATAGCAAGCCGGCGATAATGATGAATGGGAACTAAAATGGGCGTGTTTCACGTTGATATCGTCAGTGCGGAGGAGTCGATTTACTCCGGACCGGCTGAATTTCTGGTCGCGCCCGCCGAGGGCGGCGAAGTGGGCATCTACCCGCAGCACACGCCCATGTTGACACGTATCAAGCCGGGGTCTGTGCGTATCAAAGCGCCGTTGAAAGAAGAGGAACTGATTTATGTTTCCGGCGGCATGCTCGAAATTCAACCGGATGTAGTGACAATTCTGGCCGATACTGCTGTGCGTGGAGCCAATCTGGATGAAGCAAAAGCGAGCGAAGCCAAGAAACGGGCGGAGGAAGCCATGAAAGACCGATCTTCCGCCATGGACTACGCGCGGGCTCAGGCGGAGCTGGCCGAAGCGATCGCGCAGCTGGCGGCAATTCAAAAACTGCGCAAACGCGGACATTAACTATCCGCTTTCGGTAAAGGGCGGCCTCGACCGCCCTTTTTTATTGCTATGCCCTGATCGCTGAATGGCGTCTCGCATCGTAGATGGAATACTTGCAGCTGTGTCTCCTTCGCGAACGCCCAACATGCTGTCGCCTTGGCTTCGTGGTCCGCGATGTGATAAATTATCGTTATCCAAGCCGCTGGTTTGAAGCTGTCAATGCTCTTGCTTCTTCCGGCAATTAGCGCGCCGCAGGCGCGCCTGCGACAAAAGAACGCCGCGGTCACGAATCTCTAATTATCCCTCATTGATGTGTCCAAACTGAATATCGTTATTCTTGCTGCCGGACTTGGCAAGCGCATGCATTCGGCGCTGCCTAAGGTGCTGCATCCGCTGGCAGGTAAACCTCTCCTTGCGCATGTGCTCGATGCGGCGCGGGCTTTATCTCCCCAGCAAATATGCGTGGTGTTCGGTCATGGTGGGGAAGCTGTGCCGAAGGCAGTGGGCGGTGAAGATCTGATATGCGTGCGGCAGGAACCGCAACTGGGGACCGGACATGCGTTAATGCAGGCGCTGCCACATCTCGACGAGGAGGGGGCGACCCTTGTGTTATATGGGGACGTCCCGCTCACCAGCATTGAAACCCTGAAAAAACTCATTTCGACGGCAGCGGGAGAAACTTTCGCGCTGCTAACGGTGGAGCTCACCAACCCTTCCGGCTACGGGCGAATTGTGCGGAACGACACGGGCGCGGTAATCGCCATTGTCGAGGAAAAAGATGCGACTGAATCCCAGCGTAAAATCCGTGAGATAAACACCGGCATCATGGTGATTCCAAACCGGTACTTGCCCGGCTGGCTGCATAAGCTGGAAAACAATAACGCTCAGAAAGAGTATTACCTTACCGATGTGGTTGCGATGGCGGTAAGAGATGGCATAACGATAGAGGCAGCGCAGCCGGCGCATGATTGGGAAACCACCGGCGTCAACAGCAAAGCGCAACTTGCCGATCTTGAGCGCATCTACCAGGGGGAGTACGCGAGGAAATTACTGGAGCAGGGTGTGACCTTGGCCGATCCGTCTCGCATCGATATTCGCGGTCAACTTTCATGCGGGAGGGACGTAACGATAGACGTCGGCTGTATCTTCGAGGGTGATGTGCAGCTGGGCGACCGCGTGAGAGTGGGCGCTTACACAATATTGAAAGACGCCACGGTCGAAGCCGGGTCTGCGATCGCTCCCTTCAGTCTGATCGAAGCCGCTGAAATCGGCAAGGACTGCCGTATCGGTCCCTATGCCCGCATTCGACCCGGAACCCGGCTTGACGACGAGGTTCACATCGGCAACTTCGTAGAGGTCAAGAATAGCGCCATTGCAGCCGGCAGCAAGGCCAACCATCTGAGTTACATTGGCGATGCGGTGATTGGCAGGCGCGTAAATATCGGCGCGGGAACCATCACCTGCAACTATGATGGCGCGAATAAGCATCAGACCATCATCGAAGATAATGTTTTTGTCGGTTCAGATACTCAACTGGTCGCGCCGGTCAAGGTCACGCAAGGCTCTACCATTGGTGCCGGCTCGACCATCACCAGGGATACGCCGCCCGAGACCCTTACCCTGTCGCGCGCGAAGCAAATGAGCATTGAGGGATGGAAGCGCCCCGTGAAAAAACCGAAAAGCTAGAAATGCAGCGCAGGGCGGACAGCCTCTTAACCATCTTTGTACTCCTCGCCGAACGGCGGGGAAGGAGCTAATTCATGTGCGGAATAGTTAGTGCGGTCGCGAATGGCAACATCGTTCCCACCTTGCTTGAAGGTTTGCGGCGGCTGGAATACCGCGGGTACGACTCCGCGGGCATCGCCCTCAACAACGGCGGACTGCATCGGTTGCGTACCACCGGGCGCGTTGCCGAGCTAAGCAAGCTGGCCGACGAGCAGAGCGCCAGCGGCGAGGCCGGCATCGCTCACACTCGCTGGGCTACCCACGGCGCCCCTTCTGAACGCAACGCTCACCCACATTTTTCCGGCGAAGCGTCGAAAGTGGCGGTAGTGCACAACGGCATCATCGAAAATCACGAGATGCTGCGCCAGCGTTTGCAAGACGAGGGTTACACGTTCACCTCAGATACCGATACGGAGGTCATCGCTCACCTTATCTCTTCGCATCTCAAGGAAAATCCGGATTTATTCGAGGCCGTGTGCCGTGCCGTTGGCGAGTTGCAGGGCGCGTACGCAATTGCTGTCATGGAGGAAGCGCGGCCGGAACGTATCATCGTCTGCCGCAACGGCGCCCCGTTATTGCTTGGGTTGGGTGACTCCGGCAATTACGCGGCCTCGGACGCTTCGGCGCTGCTACAGGTGACGCGGCGCATGATCTATCTCGAAGAGGGCGACGTGGCGGAACTACGCCGAGACGGGTACCGCATCGTCAACTGTTTTCACGCCAACGCGCGCCAGGAAGTTTCACGCAGCGTGCAGCAGAGCGAACTGACCAATGAAGCGGTAGAAATGGGGCCTTATGCCCATTTCATGCAAAAGGAAATATTCGAGCAGCCTGGCGTGGTGGCGAACACACTCGAAATGGTTGTCAATGCTCAGTCTATTTCTCCGCGACTGTTCGGCAGCGAAGCGGAGAACATTTTCAACAATACCAAAAGCATTCTGATACTTGCGTGCGGAACCAGTTATCACGCGGGACTGGTAGCGCGCTACTGGCTGGAAACGGTGGTGGGGATACCTTGCAATGTAGAGATTGCAAGCGAGTACCGTTACCGGAATCCCGCGGTGGGCCCCGACACGCTGGTGGTGGGCATCTCCCAATCCGGAGAAACGGCCGACACTTTGGCCGCCCTCAGCTACGCCAGACAATTGGGGCACCGCTACAGCCTTGCTATCTGCAATGTGGCGGAAAGCGCGATTGTGCGTCAGGCGGACCTGCGGTTTCTCACCCGCGCCGGCCCGGAAATCGGCGTCGCCTCCACCAAGGCATTCACCACCCAATTGGCTTCGCTGATGCTTCTCACCATGACGTTAGCCAAGCTCCGCAATAAATTGTCGGTCGAGCGCGAGCACGATATGATCGTTGCGCTGCGGCATCTGCCGGTTGCGCTCCAGCATGCGCTCCAGGTTGAGTCGCAGGTGAAAGCATGGGCCGAACGGTTTTCGGAAAAACGTCATGCTCTGTTCCTGGGGCGTGGTATGCACTACCCCATCGCTCTTGAAGGCGCGCTCAAGCTCAAGGAAATTTCCTACATACATGCCGAAGCCTACGCGGCCGGCGAGTTGAAGCACGGCCCGCTGGCGCTGGTGGACAAGGAAATGCCGGTGGTCGCCATCGCCCCCAACGACACCCTGCTGGAAAAACTCAAATCCAATTTACAGGAAGTCCGCGCCCGCGGCGGCGAACTGTACGTTTTCGCCGATGCCGACTCGCATATACAGGAAAGCGAGGGCGTCCATATAATCCGCCTCGCCGAACACGCGGGACTACTCAGCCCCATCCTCCACACCATCCCCCTGCAATTGCTTGCCTACCATGTCGCTCTGCAAAAAGGCACCGATGTTGATAAGCCGCGAAATCTCGCCAAATCTGTCACTGTGGAATGATCATTTCCTGCTGTAGCCGGATGTCATCGGTATTGGGCCGCGTTAATGTTGGTCTGTCCACAAAAAATATGTCTAAGCGGTCAGCACCTTCCGTTCCTGTAACCTGTTTTTTGGCCTTGACGTCAAAGAATAGGGTTTTTCAATAAATATGAACAAAACAGCAGATGGAATTAGCGTCAAAAAGAAAACGGGGGGCAGAATCATCCAGAACATTAGCGAACCGTCCTGAACGGGCGGGTACACTTTACTCAGCAGCAAAAAAATCGCTTTTAGCGAAAGACCGTGAATAAGGTAATAGGAATAGCTCATGTTGCCGAGCCATCGTAGCGGGGAACTGCAGAAAATTCGTTTGGTAAGGCGGGAGAACAGGAAGCACTCAAGACAAAAAACAAAAAACAAGATATAAAGCAAGGCGTATTTCCACCACCTATTCGTACCAAGGTCGCTTAAAACCACAACAAAGCCAATGGCTAGAAATAAGGCAGGCAATCCTATTGGGGGGAGGTATCGTATCGATTTGCTCTCAAGAAATTCGTAGACGAGTATGCCAGGAATGAACATAAGCAGTCCGATAGGGCCGCCATATAACGAGAAATAGCCGAAACCAATTACGGAAACTATTAAAAAAAATAATAACCGATACTGAAAGCGCCATGATCTCATGCATAACGCGGTTATCAATATGGGAATGACAAGATAATAAAAGAACTCATAACTCAATGACCACGCCACCGTAATGATGGGTGTGACGTCAAACAATCCGGGCAGGAGCAAGTAGTTCTGGCCAATAAAAAACGCAGCGTCGCTTAAATCTCCAGGGATCTTTGATTCCGCGGGGAACGCCATCGATAACGCAAGATAAATAATAAAAACGACAGTAAATGTCGGGTATATCCGCTGAATTCGCCTGGCTAAATAATTCTTGAAGGGTCTTGGTTTCTCGATCAGCATGCCATAAATCAGAAATCCGCTTAAAACGAAAAACAAATCAACGCCTAAGTTTCCGATGCGTCGGAGATGTTCCGCAGTTTGGGCTGCTGCAGAGTGTTGAAGTAGCCAGGGATCTATCAACGTAACGTAATGAACAAGGAAAACGAGAAACACAGCAAAGCCGCGGATCCCTTCCATAGATCTTATGGTTTTGTGGCTGGCATGGGCCACCTCGAATGTATTCTTGATCCAATCCGTAATCGACCTCATGGCAGATTCCCTGGAATCGGTTTCGATTTATAATTCCAGTCTGTGGCGACAGTTATGATGATGAATTTAGTAAAACAAAATTTCCAGCGCTCTTGCGCCTGAAGGTAAACGGCCCTGACAAATCGGACTTTAGTATTCATTCAGGAAGGGTTGAATGCTCGTCGAAATATTCTTTTCGATGGTACCAGTCAATGCAGAAGTGCCCAGAGGAATGATGGGATACAAAAGGGGACAGTAGGACGGAGAGCCAATAACGGCTCTCTACACCTTATCGGTACTTTACCCTGCCCACTGTTGATTCGGATTTTCTAGTGTCGTTGATTGCGACGAACATCCGTGATTACGCGGCCCCATCCTCCATATCATTGCCCTGCAATGACTTGTGTATCATGGCGCTCTCCAAAAAGAAAGGCGATTTCGTTACGCCACGGGATTTCCCGAAATTGCGATCGTGGAGTAGTTTGTAGTTCGTATGAAGTTATTCCAGGTATTAAACCACGATACTTCAAGTTTCCCTCGTTTCTTACTACGTGCTATACAGCGTAATCAGAAAAATCACGAAGCGATAGCCGAGCAAAATAGTTGCAACGGCTGGGGCTAGTATTGCGATTTTAATTGCTCGCATAATGCCGTTCCCTCCGTAGACTCTCCCCGTAGCGATGTACAGGTACACGGCGCAGGCGGCAAGGTTTAAGAGGGACAAAACGTTGTCCATTGGAGCCGAATTCAGACCGGCCCCCCCGAACAACACGTCTACGGCGGCAATAGTGATGCACACGCAGAATAGTAGCAGCAGGAAAGTATAGAGGTGTAGCGAAAAAACGATATGGGCAACGAACGGCCGCCTTGCCCGAAAAAACATTACCGGCAGCAGGAGGGTGAACGGGGCTACCATCAGGATAATAAGAGATTTTGCATTGGTTACTACTGCTTCATTAAAAATGGGTGCGTAGGACTCCATTGTCATGTGCATTGTTTCGAGGTGGTTCGAAACCAGCCGTTGCGCAAGGATACTCCAGTCCTGGTTATAAAGATGGGAGTCAAGCTGGGAGGAGACGATGTTTGTGTTCGTCAACGACTGCATCGCGAAGAAGATCACGTTTGCAACTAAAAACAGCGGGATCGGCCCTGTGTAAGGCATACGTTGTCCCTGCACATACGCTAGCGTCAGCAGGCCGGGGCGTCTCACCAAATTTCGAAAACTGCGAATGAGACGGCTGTCTATGCTGCTAAGAGCATGGAAAAATTGCCTGAATAGGCCCCGGAGCTTGAGGTCATCCTCGTTCAGAGGACGTTCACCGCATGTCGGGCAAAAGGGTGTGAGAACTTCATTATGGCACGTGGGGCAAGTCCACGGCATCGCTCCTGCGAGGGGTTCCCGGCCGCGTTGGAGCGATGCCTTGCTCCTATTCGCCCGATGTACAACCTTTCGTCGCATTGCCATTACCTCAGGCCGGGTCTGGGTTGGATAGCCTGACGAGCTTGTTTCGCTGCTAGTTTATCCAGACAGCGTAACCGCGGTCTATGGCCCCCCGCCCTCCGCGACCGTTTCTCCCGTTCTACGTTCTACCTTTAACAGAAACCAGGAGCCTGATCTGTGGATTTGGTACGTCGCTTCTAAAGTTTTCAGGATAAACCTCAACCATTGGTCCGTCCCCAGGTAAAAGCCCCGAGCCCGGAAACCATGAACGATAAATGTGATCGCACGTATTGAATAAATCGGAAACAGGGCCTTCATGTACGAATTCAGCGTAATCGCCCCCGGGTACGGTAATAATGTCCAGGCCATCCGGAACGTTTTTTGGGCTGGAAACCTGAATACACGCGGCGTAGCGGACACACCCGAGCTTGCCTGAGCGGGAGACAACGCCCATTGCCGGGCCACAGCTATTTGATATTTCCGGGATTCTCGACTGGAGCCTTGTCCAAAGAGAGGGAATAAGCTCTTTATCTCTGGGCATTTCAATGTCTTCACTCAGCCCTGCGCAAGTCAACGAACTGATGCTTAGCAGTCTTGGTTCCATATTGGTTCCCACTCCTTCACCGGATTGGTTACGACACTTGCGCTCGGCTCCGCGCTCAGTCGCGGTCAATGTGAGGGCGAGTAATATTTACCGATCATCTCTTTCGTTCACGCTACCGACCCATACAGATCAACCACTGCCTGCCTGGCTCGCGTGTACCGCAAATGTGGTTCAGGCGCTCCAGGCACTTTGCTCCAGAAATGTGTGCAGGTAATGCACCGCGTCGTCACCGGTATGCCCATACCGGACCTTTGCGTCGTAGTACATCGCTACAATGGCAGACACGCTGTCCTGATAAATTCCGAATCCGTCCACGTCGGCGTCGCGAAAAAAGAAGGTTCCTTCCATTGCAGCCACATCTTCGGATAACTGGCCTTCCTCACGATCGTCAGCCTCAAATTCATGTACATGATCGTCTTGCATCAGGAAGTCATCCGATACCGTGAATTCGCCCCTTACCTCAATGGCGTGAATCAGGCACGACAATAACAGGATCAGCTTTCTTTTACCGATTCCTGCGACCTCTTCCCTCGCCTGACATCGCACGTAATCCTCTGAATAAAGTAGCTTGTCGTTCACCGCGTCAATCATGGCGTCTTCCATGGCAAAGAAGAACCACGCGTACCCCGGTTCGACCACCGTAACAACAGTGTTGTCCGTCTTGAGCTCGGCGGAAATAGTTCGAACCCGCTCCGCGTGCTTGCGTTGGTCGGCACAAAGCAAGACGTAGTATCGGGTGAGGCGCTCACCGTAGACTTTTTCTGCTCGCGAAATATCGGCTTTTATCTTCTCTAATAAATCAACATCCCCTTCATGTTCATCAAACGACTCGACCCGCAGGACGATGTACCGCTCCTCCGCGTCGGAGATCCTTTCGCTTGAATATCGGACGACGATGTCCGCGCCTGGACCGTGTGCACCACAAGGGCTATGGACGTCATAGCGGAGCGGCACGTATTTTTTGAAGGCGGCAAGTATCCGTTCGGTTTTTTCTAAGAAGCGGGGACACAACTCGTCAGCCTGCTTCAGATCACGAAATCCCTCTGTCTCCTCAGGCTCCGCCTGCGCATAGCGAACGAGTTCTTCCAGAACGGTTGCTGGCGTAACTAGACCCTGAAAGTGCATGTCTTACACCTCACACTTAACGCAATGTACAAGCGAAATGCTTGCTGGACGGGGACATTCTGCTCGTCGAATGCTGGAAGCGCAATGCCGATGCAGCGGATTGGTGCTGATAAGAATAGTGTGCTAAACAGGAATGGTCAGCCGGATACTTGCAAAGTCCCGTAGTTTTATGAGCTAACAATGTGGGGGCTTCACTATTATTCATACCGCAGCGCCTCGACCGGCCTCAAAGCGGCCGCTTTTCTCGCCGGATAAAAGCCGAAAAATATACCAACCGCGGAGGCAAAGGCGAACGCCAAAGCGACCATGCCCAATGTGATCACCACCACCATATCCGTCGCGAGACTTACTGCCCACGCGCCGCCGATGCCCAAGGCAACACCGATGAGACCGCCGAGGATGCAGATAACCAGGGCCTCCAGCAGAAATTGCGCGAGGATGGCGCGGCGGTTGGCCCCGATGGCCATGCGAATGCCTATTTCACGAGTTCGCTCGGTTACCGATACAAGCATGATATTCATGATGCCAATGCCACCCACCAGCAGAGATACGGATGCAATGGCCCCCAGCATGATCGACATGACCTTCGCGGCCCCCGTGGCTACGGCGGCAAGCGCGGCCATGTTCCGCACCGTGAAATCGTTTTCCATTCCCTCTGTGAGCCGATGGCGCTGGCGCAAAAGCCGATTCATTTCGGTCTCGGCCTCATCCATGACCTCTGCAGATTGTGCCTGCGCCATCATGAAACGTATCGTTCCGGGAAACTGATTGCCGAAGACTTGGCGCTGGCCGGTTGTGAGGGGGATGAACACCGCATCATCCTGGTCGCGGCCATCCAGGCTTTGCCCTTTTGCGGTAAGCACGCCCCCCACAAGGAAAGGGCTGTTCTTGATGCGTATGGTCCTGCCGGTCGGGTCTTCATCCCCAAACAGGTTTTTTGCGGTCACCTGGCCAAGAATTACCACCCGCGTTCCGGAACGCACGTCAGCTTCAGTGAACAAGGCGCCATTCTCTGCTGCCCAGTCGCGTACGACGAAATAGTCGGGTGTAACCCCGGTCACGCTGGTGCTCCAGTTATTCGCCCCGTAATTCAGTTGCGCGGTTCCCACGTTGATCGGCGCGGTTGCCTTTATCGAAGGGAGATGGGCGATGGCCAGCGCATCGCCCATCGTCAGTGTCTGCACCGCTCCAGCGCCGGACCGCAGCGCCCCTGAAGAGGTGGCGCCGGGAACGACCATCAGCAGATTGCTGCCCATCGAACTGATTGCCTGATTCACGGTGGTCTGCGCTCCTTGACCTACCGCAAGCATCAACACCACAGCGGCGACGCCGATGATCATGCCAAGCATGGTCAGGGCGGTGCGGAGACGGTTGAGCCGCAATGCTCGCAGCGCTTCCCCGATGACCGCGAGAAGGCTCATGCCGCCCGAATCTCGTCATGCACGATTCGCCCGTCCTGCAAACGAACCAGCCGCTGGGTATAGGCGGCAACGTCGTCTTCGTGGGTCACGAGCACGACCGTGATGCCGTGTTCACGGTTGAGTGTCTGAAAAATCGTCATGATTTCTCGGCTTGTCTGGGTGTCGAGATTACCGGTGGGCTCGTCCGCCAAAATGAGCGGGGGATTATTTATCAAAGCACGGCAAATAGCCACGCGCTGCTGTTGCCCTCCTGAAAGCTGGTTGGGCTGATACGTGGCAAATCTCGCAAGGCCGGTCTGATCCAACAGGGACAGCGCCCGTTTGCGGCTTTCGGCGCGGCTCACACCCGCGTAGAGTAGCGGGGTCGCGACGTTGTCCAGCGCCGACATGCGTTTCAGAAGGTTGAATCCCTGGAAGACAAAACCAATGTTGTGATTGCGCACACGCGCCAGTTCATCATCCGAGAGGGATGCGATGTCGCGTCCATCCAGCCAGTAATGCCCGCTGGTAGGAGTGTCAAGGCAGCCGAGCATATTCATCAGAGTCGATTTCCCTGAACCCGAGTGCCCCATGATTGCAACGAATTGGCCGCGGGGAATGACGAGATTCACATCGAAAAGCACTTGGCTGTTGACTGAGGTGCCCGTGCTGCCGCTGGTGTCCAGGCTGTAAATCTTGGAAAGGTTTTCGACCTGGATCAGGCAATCTTGAAGAGTCTGGCGCTGAGGTGACGACATCAGAACATTCTGAACTTAAGTTTACTACCGGATTTGTCTTTGTCTCCGGCATCGCGGACGACCACTTTATCGCCCTCCCTGATTTCGCCCTCGACGAGTTCGGTAAAGGTGTTATCCGTAATACCGGTCTTTACATGGATGGGGGCAGGCTTGCCACCTTCCAGCAGATAAATCGCGTGTTTACCTGGTTGCCGTGGAGCGGGCTTCCCACTATCCACGTCTTCGCCCGGCTTGTAGCGCAGCGCGGCATTGGGGACCCGCAGCACGTCTTTTTTCTGATTTACAGCAAAACGCACATTGGCGGTCATACCGGGCAGCAACGCGCCGTCATCATTGGGTACCGCGACAATGACGTTGTAGGAGACGACATTTTGCTGGATGGTGGGATTGAGGCGCACTTGTTTTACCGTGCCGGTAAACTCACGTTCCGGAAACGCGTCCACAGTGAAATGTACTGTCTGGTCGAGACGGAGATGACCGATATCGGCTTCCGCGACGCTTGTATCGATCTGCATCTGGCTCAGGTCCTTGGCGATCTGGAACAGCGTGGGGGTCTGGAAACTCGCTGCTACGGTTTGCCCGATATCCACGTTGCGCGCAATCACCACTCCCGAAATGGGCGAGCGGATAACGCTGTAGTTGAGATTCGTGCGATCGCGCGCGAGTTGTGCCCTGCTCGATGCATGCTGGGCTTGGGTTGCGTGCAGTTGTTGTTCGAAGTCATTAAGCGCGTCGGGAGAAATGAACCCCCGCTCACTGAGCGCGCGGTTGCGTTTCATCTTATTTGTTGCCAGCTCAAGTGCGGCCTGGGCACTCGCCAAGTTGGCTTCCGACTGTCGCAATTGCGCCTGAAACAGCGATGGATCGAGTTCAACCAGTATTTGTCCAGCCTTGACCTCGTCGTTGAAATCAACGTGAAGCCTGTACACGGTGCCGGAGACCTGTGTACCGACGTTGACCAGCACGACGGGGTTAAGCGTGCCGTTCGCGGATATGCCTTGTACGATATCGCCCCGGTCGACCGCTTGCGTCTTGTATCGCTCCTGCCGGGAGTCAGGCTTCGATGTCCAGTACCACAGCCCAGCAGCCGCAAGCAGCAGCAATAAAATCAGGGTGAGTACCCGGCGGCGCGAATTAAAGGCCATACCTGAATGAGGAGCTCCGGCTACCCGGCGGGACAAAGATGAAAGAGATGAAAGAGACGAAAGCCGGAATGTTACCTGAGTATGAGCTATTTATGAAATTCGCACAGCCGAGGGGGTACGCCGCGCCAGGACTGGCGCCCCGGCACGGTCTGGCCTGCAGCCATATTTGAAGAAGAGCTGCTCGAAAAAAGGGTTTTTTAACGCGCACCGTATTGTTATTATTTTATTTCGACTTGGCCTGATCGGCAGCCAGTTCGCGTAATTCCCTGAGACGCGCTTCCGCGCTGGAAGCCTGATAAAAGTCAGCGTCGCTGTTTCTCAACGCAATCTGCAGTTGTTCAACCGCAGCGGAATAATTGCCCTGCCGCGAATAAACTTCCGCCAGCGCGCGGTGCTGCGCAATTAGATTTCCTGACGCTTCGTAGCTTTGGGCCTGTAGCTTATAAAGGCGTATGTCATTCGGGGCGAACCGCAACTGCTGGTTGATAAACTCGAGCGCCGCCTCAGCACCGGCATTCCGCAAAAGCGCATCCACGTAGTCATAGAGCAGGGCTCGGTGCTGTGGAAATGTTTGCAGAGCTTCCTTGTAAATGTCAAAGGCCTCGTCCTTCTGTCCGGCGGCGAGTTTGACGCGTGCCGCGAGTGTTTCGATCATGGCATTCGACTGGGACGTTTTGCGTTCAATACGGATGGCCTTGCCCAGGCGGTGATTCTCCAGCGGAGTCTTATCCGCGCTGTCCGACTCAAGACTTTGGTAAAGCTTCGACAATTCGCTGTCGGCGCGCGTGTAGTCCCGTGCACGCAACAGTGCATGGATGAGGCCAAAGCGTTCCACGGCCTCCTTGCTGTAACGTTTCTCTCGCAGCGCGGCATCGAAGTATTTGACCGCATCAAGCGGCTTTTCAGTCAAAGCCCGCAGCTTCGCGCGGACCAGCTGGAAATCCAGGCTATCGGGCACTTGCCGGTAGGACATGCTCTGCGTCCGGTTTTCGATATCGGCGATGCGTTCGTAGGTAATAGGGTGCGTACGCAGGTAGGAGGGCGCGCCATTTTCGTGAAAGCGCGAAACCTTTTGCAAACGCTCGAAAAATTCCGTCATCCCGTTTGGGTCGAGTCCCGCGCTGACGAGTATGCTCAGCCCGATGCGGTCAGCTTCTTTTTCATGGTCACGAGTGAAATTGAGCTGGGACTGAATCTGGGCGGCCTGGGATCCGACCAGAACAGCCTGGGCAGCCTGCGGATTGGAGCGCGACGCCAGCACGGCCAGCGCTACCGCCGCCAGGGATTTCAGCATATTGTACTTTTGACCGGCGATCATGCGCGCGAGATGTTTCTGGGTGACGTGCGCAATTTCGTGCGACATCACGCCAGCCAGTTCCGATTCACTTTGCGACGCAAGGATAAGCCCGCTATTAAAGCCCATGAAGCCACCGGGGAGTGCAAATGCATTAATAGTTGGGTCGTGCAAAGCAAAAAACTCGAATTCCTGGTCCGGGTGAGCCTCATTGGAACCGAGAATCAGCTTATTTCCGAGATTGGCAAGATAGCCCGCTACTTCGGCGTCGTCCATATAGCTGCGGTCGGCGCGAATCTCCGACATGATCTTAAGGCCGAGTTCTCGTTCCTGGCGCGGGGAGATCGTAGTCTGGGATACGTCGCCCAGTTCCGGCAACTCTGCGGCCGGAACCGGTACCGCGAATAGCATGGGCAGAATAGCCAAAAAGGGGCGGAACTTCATGTCGATAAGATAGCACTCCGCGGGCGAAGTTCCACTTTGCCGGGTGGAACTGCCGAGATGGGAATGACTCGCGTCGAATGTACTTAATTAAACGATAATTGGAGCAGAAAGCAAAATTGCGGTAGGGGACTTTTGGGGGGAAAGACGACAGGGAAAGCGGATTCAACCACTTCACCATTCAAGAACTATACTTTCTTACCGGACAGTATGCGTATACAAGTGTATGAAAGCGGCATGCAGTCAGATGGCCGCTTCATCCGTCTCACCCGTTCGTATTCTTATCACCTGCTCAATGCTTGTTACAAAAATCTTGCCATCTCCAATCTTGCCTGTCCGGGCAGTGTTGGTGATCGTTTCGATAACGGTGTCCACCAAGCTTTCAACCACGGCGATTTCGAGCTTTATTTTAGGGAGGAAGTCCACCACGTATTCGGCACCTCGGTATAGCTCGGTATGGCCTTTCTGTCTGCCAAAGCCCTTGACTTCGGTAACGGTCAGCCCCGTGATGCCGATCTCATTGAGAGCCTCGCATACCTCGTCGAGCTTGAAGGGTTTGATAATAGCCTCTATTTTCTTCATCAAACGTTCCTTTTGATCGATGATGTGGGAAACCGATCGCACCGTCTGCGTGCGCGGGCATCGGTTCGCCACTGACGCCGCACGGCTATAAGGCGCGATGCGTTCGTCCTTTCCGCGAGCTGATTATATGGCGTATAAATGGCAGCATCTGTGTAATCGTAAACGAATTCTAAAAATTGTCTTGATACCGTGCCGTGAGCGGGTAGCGCCAATCCTTGCCAAAGCCGCGCGGCGTGACGCGCACGCCTGATGGCGACTGGCGGCGCTTGTATTCGTTTTGTCGGATTAGCTGGATCACGCGCCGCACATCAGTTTCAGCGAAGTGTTTGTTCAATATATCCTCAAGCGTTAGATCATGCTCCACATACGCTTCCATGATGGCGTCGAGTATTTCGTAAGGCGGCAAGCTGTCCTGATCGGCCTGATCAGGACGCAACTCGGCCGAGGGCGCGCGGCTGATAACCCGCTCCGGTATGACCTTGCCCACCGTGTTGCGATAGCGACAAAGGCGGTACACCATGGTTTTGCTGACATCTTTCAATACCGCAAAGCCGCCCGCCATATCGCCGTACAACGTGCAGTAGCCTACAGCAGTTTCCGACTTGTTGCCGGTTGTCAGCACAATTGAGCCGTATTTATTGGATAGCGCCATCAACAGGTTGCCGCGTATGCGCGCTTGCAGATTCTCTTCAGTGAGGTCGGGCCCATCGGGGAGGGGCAATTCCGAGAATTCGGCTGCAAGCGCGCCCTTGTATTCACTAAAGATCGGGCCAATGGGGAATTCGCTGTAGCGTACGCCCAATGTTTTAGCTATTACGCGCGCGTCCGTCACACTGATATCGGCAGTGAATTGCGATGGCATCATTACGGCTTGCACCCTGTCCGCGCCCAGCGCATCCACGGCAATCGCGAGCGTGAGCGCGGAGTCGACTCCGCCTGATAATCCCAGCAATACCCCGGGTATTCCGTTCTTATCAACATAATCCTTGACCCCGAGGCACAGTGCCTTGTAAACGCTCGCTTCCAGCGTTCCTGACGGCGCGGCCTCGCCCGGCATTGGTGTCTTATTCTGGAATTCGATCAGACCAAGGGTTTCCACGAACTCGTTGAGCTGATGGACGAGCTCACCTTTTTCATTCATGGCGAACGAAGCACCATCGAATACCAGTTCATCCTGTCCCCCGACAAGATTGACGTAAACGATAGGAATCGGCGTCTCGCCAATTCGCTGGCGTGCGATTTGGTGGCGCAAATCCAGCTTACGCATATGGTAAGGAGAGGAATTCAGCACCAGCAGCACATCTGCTCCGGCCGCCCTCGCGCGAATGGCAGGGCCTGGTTGCCATATATCCTGACATATATTGATCCCGAATTTTATACCTTCAAGTTCAAATACACAGGGATCCGAACCGGGATCGAAATAGCGCCGCTCGTCAAAGACACTGTCGTTGGGAAGCAGATGCTTGAGATAGGTCGCAAGAATTTTACCGTCGCGTATTACCGAAGCCGCGTTGTAGAGCTTATTGCTGGTAAGGTGCGGATGGCCTACGAGCAGTGTTACGCCACTTGTTTTTCCGGCGAGCTCCGAAAGCGCATTCGCACAGGCGCGTCGGAACCCATTGCGCAGTAACAGGTCTTCCGGGGGATACCCGGACAGGGCTAGCTCGGGAAAAACAACGAGAGCCGCTCCCGCATTTTGTGCCTGGTTGACGTAATCGAGGATCTTGCGCGTGTTTCCGCCCAAGTCGCCGACCACACAATTGATTTGAGCAACGGCGAGTTTCATGCGGGAGCTATGTCTATTCCACTATGTTTGTGTTGGCAATCTGGCAGATAATACCAGAACGGTCCATCTTTAGCGGCGACGCGACGCTGCCCGACGCAAGCGCGCAAACTTCATGATTTCAGATATTGCGGTAAAGATAGTCGATTCTCTTGAGGGAATTTCCGCTTCCGAGTGGAACAGGCTGGCAGGGGACGATCCGTTCTTGCGGCACGAATTCCTGTCCGCAATGCATGAGACCGGCTGTGCTTCAAAAAATACGGGATGGTTACCGCAATTTGTCACATTGTGGGAAGGAAGCGCCCTTCGCGGGGCCGTGCCTCTTTACCTGAAGAGTCATTCGTATGGCGAATATGTGTTTGACTGGGCTTGGGCCAACGCATATGAGCGCCATGGTTACCGCTATTATCCCAAACTGTTGAGCGCGGTGCCTTTCAGCCCGGTGACCGGCCGCCGCTTGATGGCCGAGCGTCCGGAGTATCGCTCCATGCTCATCGGGACCCTGTTGAAAATGGCGGAACAAGGAAACGCTGAGACGGGTGTTTCGTCTTTTCATTGCCTGTTTCCCCAAGAGCATGAAGCGCGTGAAATGGAGGCAGCGGGACTGATACTGCGGCATGGCGTACAGTTCCACTGGAGGAATGCGCCCGGAGAGGGGTACGAAAGCTTCGAGGCATTCCTGAAGGAAATGAGTCATGACAAACGCAAAAGAATCCGCCAGGAGCGCAATAAAATTCATTCGGCCGGAATTAGCTTTAAATGGCTTTCCGGAACCGAGGCAACGGACGCGCACTGGCGGTTTTTTATTGACTGCTACAATAAAACCTATAATGAGCACGGTTCACTGCCGTACCTTAGTCTGTCATTCTTTATGCGGCTGGCTAAGAGCATGCCGGAGAATGTGTTGCTGGTTCTGGCGTTGCATGACGGAAAGCCTGTTGCGGCGGCCTTCTATTTATATAATGCTCAGACGCTCTATGGGCGTTACTGGGGCACTACGCAATACATTCCAGGACTGCATTTCGAAACCTGCTACTACCAGGGCATCGAATACTGTATTGCAAACCGGATGATATTGTTCGAGGGCGGCGCTCAAGGTGAGCATAAGCTTGCCCGAGGCTTTCTTCCCGTTCGCACCTGGTCGGCTCACTGGCTCGCGCATCCCCAATTTGCCTCGGCCATCAGCCATCATGTAGCGCAGGAAGCGCATGGCATCGATCGATACCTCGATGAGCTGAACGATAGTTCTCCGTTCAGGAAGGATATAAGCAGATGATCATGGTCTGAGCTGCTCAGATTGCATGCGTCACTATTTAACCGCAAAATTGATTCTCTTTTCTTAGCCACAAACACGCCCCATGAATTATTGCAGTCTTTGCGGCACCCGGGTGGAGTTGCGCGTACCTGAAGGCGATACGCTGCCGCGTTATGTCTGTACCGCGTGCGGCATTATTCATTATCAGAACCCCAAGATCGTCGTAGGCTGTATCCCGGAGTGGGAGGACAAGGTACTCTTGTGCGTGCGAGCTATTGAGCCGCGTCGGGGCCTGTGGACTCTGCCCGCGGGTTTCATGGAAAATGCCGAGACCCTGGCCCAGGGCGCGGCACGCGAAACGCTGGAGGAAGCCAACGCGCGTGTGAACATAGGAAACCTGTACTCTATCTATAACCTGCCGCATATCGATCAGGTGCATGTGCTCTTTCGCGCACGGCTGCTCGATCTGGATTTTAAACCGGGAATCGAAAGCCTCGACGTCAGGCTTTTTTCCGAATCCGAGATTCCGTGGGATACGCTGGCCTTTCGCGTTATCCGCGAGCCCCTCAAACGTTACTTCGATGAGCGTCGTCGGGGACAACTGGGGTTTCATATCGGAACCATAGAGGACGTGCGTAAAAAGTAAACGGTGCCGGACGTACGCTTTTTTAGTTCTTACGCTGCCCGCAGCGCATCGACGATAGCGAGACGCGAAGCCTTCGCGGCCGGCAGGAAACCGCCGGCAAAACCCATGATCAGCGCGAAACCCAGCGACTTGACGATGATCTCTAGATTCAGGGTAAAGCTGAATGCAAGTTCGGAGAACGATTGCCAATTCATGGTGGAAATGGTCAAAAATTGCATGAACGACGCCAATATCAATCCGGCGATTCCTCCAACCGCCCCGAGCATTAATGCTTCTGCGAGAAAAGCGGAGAGGATATTATTGCGGCGGAACCCGAGCGCACGTAGCGTACCGATTTCTGTAGTCCGGTTGGCAACTGAGGCATACATAGTGATCATCGCGCCAATAATGGCGCCAACCGAAAATATGATCGACAATATCATCCCCAGGTAGCGAATGAAGTTTGCCAGCAGCTGCGACTGCTCCGCGTAGAACACGCTCTCCCGCTTGGCTTCTACGGTAAGCCGGGGGTCGTTCTCGAGGCGTGTCTTAAGTTCTGAAAAAAACCCCGGGTCGTTCAGCTTCAGAATCACCGAAGAATATACCGGTCGGCGGAACGCCTGCATCAACTGATCCACATCTCCCCATATTTCAGAATCAAACCCGGTTTTGCCTGCATCCATGATGCCGACCACTGTCCATTCGCGCTGCCCAAAGCGCAACGTTTCCCCAACGCCTGCGCCAATGTAGCGTTCCGCGACGCTTTTTCCGGCGATGATTTCCGTTGAACCAGGACGGAACATGCGACCTTCCGCGATTTGTACCTGCGGACGCAGCTCGATACCCTTCTCCCCTACCCCGCGGATCAATACATTAGACGCCTTGTCCGAACCGCGTTTCTTGAGTGAAATCAGGACGATGGTCTCCTTTGAGGCCAGACGCGTGCCGGTTACACCGTAGGCTACCTCCGGCTGGTTTTCCACAATCCCGGCCTGCTCGCGGTCGATCTGACTCTGCACTTCGGTGCCGGCGGAGCGCCTGGTGATGACCACATTATCGGCGGAGCCTGTCTCCACCAGCGTCTTTCTCAGACCCTCTTCCAGCATCAGCACCGTCGCAAATACAAAAACGACAAGAGCCATGCCCCCCGCAGTGAGAAGCGTCGTTAGTTTGCGTGCTGCGAGGTTACGTAATGTATATGACAGGGGGATTGACATCATGATTCAGTTTAGCCAATGCTACGCAGGCCTTCTACAATGGATACGCGGGCCACCCGGGCTGCGGGCAGTGCCGCGGCGGCCAGACCGACCGCAGTCGCGGCGACGATCTGCATGTAAACCGTGTCAAGGGATACTCCGAATACTGGAAACAGCGTGCCCATCTGCTTGCTGAACTGGTCGGCCACAGGGAAAGTAAGCGCAATTCCTATTACTGCTCCGGCGAGGGAAATGACCATCGATTCGCCGTAGATCAGCCCTATAAGAAAACGCGGGCCAAATCCCAGTGCCTTAAGCGTGGCATACTCACTGATACGTTCGCGTGCGGTCATCGCCATCGTATTCGCCATTACCGCCAGGATAATAAATATCACCACGAACGAAACGATGCGGATTGCGACCACGATCGCTTCAGTCATCGCTACAAAGCCCAGCTGAAATGCTTTTTCCGTCTCGGTAAGGGTTTCTGCAAGCGAGTTTCTGAACATCGCATCTACCTCGGTCGATATCTCCGCCGCTCGGTCGGGGTCGGCAATCTGGATTACATATACCCCCACCCAGTCGGTCCGGCGAGCCGCTGCCTTTTTCATCGTTTCGTTGAGATAATCCCAATGGAAGAACAGCTGTGAAGTATCGGTTCCCGCCTCGGCCCCGTCATAAATTGCGCGCACGGTAAAGCTCCATGCGCCTGGATAGATGGTCCCGCGCAGAGGAATAGTGTCGCCTAATTTGAAGCCATAGGTATCGGCGATCTTGCGTCCGATCACGCAGCCTTTACGGTCTGCGCGGAATGCCTTCATGTCCCCCGGAAGAGTAAGATATTCCGGATAAAGGTCGAAATACGTTCTTGCATCTACGGCAAACTGCGGGAAAAAGTTTTTCTCGGTTACGTAGACGCCGCCAAACCAGCTTGCATGGCTGATGCCTGTCACCCCCGATACGCTGCGGATCCGCTCCTGGTAGTTGATCGGCAGCGGAAACACCAGGGAAATGGAGTTTCGCGTCACCAGCCTCGTGGATGAAGCGCCTTCCGCGCCTGCGTACCAGGCATCGACTACAGTTTGCAACAGGCCAAAAGCGAGTATCGCCACCACCAGGCCCAGGACGGTCAAGCCGGTGCGCAGCTTGTGCCGCAACGTGTTCCGTAAGATAAGCTTTAGAAAGTGCATTTCCGGAAGACATTGGCACAGCGCGTCTTTGCAGGGAATGGCTCAAGAAAAAAGATACGAGGGTGTTCCTTAATGTTCAAGTGTCGCGTCCAGCTCGCCCTTGTCCAGATGTCGAATAAGATGGGCTGATTTTGCTGCGTGCGGGTCGTGCGTAACCATAATGATAGTTTTACCCAGTTCACTGTTCAGTCGCGCCAGCATGGCGAGAATATCATCCGCGGATGCGCGGTCGAGGTCGCCAGTAGGCTCATCCGCGACCAGCAAAACCGGATCCGTGATGAAGGCGCGCGCGATGGCGACCCGCTGCTGCTGCCCACCGGAAAGCTCCGATGGATAATGCTCCATACGGTCTGTCAGTCCCACCATCGACAATGCCAATTCGACGCGCTCCCGTCGTTGAACGCGGGTAAGTCGGGTTAGCAATAGCGGCAGCTCGACATTCTCAAATGCTGTCAGCACCGGCATCAGATTGTAAAACTGGAAAATGAAGCCGATATTCCCGGCTCGCCAGTCGGCCAGTTCGCCCTCTGAAAGCGCCGCAATATCGATTCCGTTCACCCTCAGGGAGCCGCTATCGGGCTTGTCGATGCCGGCGATCAGGTTGAGCAGCGTGCTTTTGCCGGATCCCGAGGGTCCCATCAAGGCTATAAATTCACCAGCCCTGATGTTAAAAGAAATGTTGGTCAGTACAGGCACCACTTGCCCGCCCCGGCGGTAGGATTTGGTAAGGTGCCTGATCTCGACGAGGGATGGGGGAAGAGCGTTCATTTTCGGCCGAACACCTTTATTTAGCTGCGGTCCTGACGTTATCTCCGTTGTCGAGATTACCCGGGGGCCGCCGTACGACCTTATCGCCGGCGTTCGGGCCTTGCCGAACCTCCACCATATCTCCGATTTTCTCACCGGTTTCTATGGCGGTTTCCAGCGCTTTTCCTTCCTTCATAATAAAGACCACACTCCTTCCGTTTCGCTGGACAACCGCATCGGGGTGTACCACAGTGCGTGAAGCGCGTTGCTCAGCCGGCATTTCCTTTTCGAGAAAGGCAATTTTTGCGCTCATTTCCGGAAGGACCTTGGGGTCGTGATCGATGAACTTTATTTTTACCAGGACCGTGGCTTTTGCCCGGTCCACGGTCGGAACAATGCGTTGCACGAGACCGCGCAGGCGCAGATCGGGGAGTGCATCCAACTGTATTTCACAGGGTTGCTCAAGCTTTACCTTGGAGAGATTCGATTCCGAGACGTCGGCTTCCACTTCAAGCGTATCCATATCAGCCATGGTTACCACTGCCCCCTTGGCGTCTAGGGCGGAAGAAAAGGGGGTGATCACATCCCCTATGTTCGCGCTCTTGGTGAGCACAACCCCTTCGAATGGCGCTCGGATCAGCGTTTGTTCCACTGCGATCTGCGCTGAGCGATAGTTTGCTTCGGCTACGCTGATGGAAGCCTGGTAACCGCGGATGGCTGCTTGCGCCTTATGGAACCTGGCGGTACCCATATCGAATGCGGACTGCGAAATGAACCCTTTTGCGAGTAGTTCACCGTTGCGGTCGAACACTGCCTGCGCATCGACCAGCTCTGCCTGTGCCTGTTGCAGGTTTGCCTGGGCTACGGCTATATTCGCCGCTGCCTGCTCCATCGTCGCGCTGACATCCGCGTTTTCCAGTCGAGCGATAATCTCGCCTTTCTTCACACGGCTGCCTTCTGTGACGCCGAGCCACTCGACTCGTCCTGTCGCCTTGGACGCCACTGCTGCCTTACGCTGCGCGACCACGTATCCCGTGGCATTGAGTAATGTGAACGATTGCGACGGGAAGGCAGTGGCAACAGTGGCGGACTCCACTTCGACTGCCCCGCTGCTGCGGAAGTAGAAAAACGCGAGCAGCACCATGGCGCCAGTGATCGCCAACCCAGCCAGAAGACGCGGGGATCGCTTGCGTCGGCTGATATCGGCAGTGCCGGCCCGGTCAATTCTTAATTTGGAGAGATCTTCTGTAACCACGGCGGGAATATAACGTAACTCATCGCCGCGATTATGGCGTAGAAGCCGTGCTACGGCTATCAACCCTTCAGGAAGACGCGCGCAAATTGCTCGCCGTGGCTCAACGAAACAATTATTCCAGCGACACCATCTTCGAACGCGCCGCCGGAGGATTGCTGGCAAAGTAGCGTTTGATGCCGGCGAGTATGGCCTCGGCCAGCTTGTCCTGGTAGGCGGTATCTTTCAATTTCTTTTCTTCATCCGGGTTGCTGATGAACGCAGTCTCTACCAGAATGGAAGGAATATCCGGAGACTTGAGCACGGCAAATCCTGCCTGCTCCACGTCATTCTTATGCAGGTGGTTGATATCACCAATTTCAAGGAGCACTTCCTTTCCGAGTTTAAGACTGTCATTGATGGTGGCGGTCTGCGACAAGTCCAGTAAGGTTTGCTTGAGATAGGGATCCTTTATATCCAGATTGACCCCGCCGATCAGGTCGGCCTCGTTTTCCTTTTTTGCCAGCCAGCGGGCGGCGGCGGATGTCGCGCCCCGTTCGGAGAGCGCATAAACCGAGGAGCCTCGCGCATGCGGCTTGATAAAGGCGTCGGCATGCACGGACACGAACAGGTCGGCATTTAACTGTCGAGCCTTAACGAGTCGCATCGGCAGGGATATAAAGTAATCTCCATCCCGTGTCAGCGCTGCCCGCATATTGGGCTCCTTATCTATTTTGGCCTTCAGTTTTCGCGCGATCGCCAGCGTGATGTTTTTCTCATGTGTGCCACTGCGGCTGATGGCGCCCGGATCTTCGCCACCGTGCCCGGGATCGATGGCGACCGTGATAAGCCTCATCATTTCAGGTTTGCTCTTGCGAGGGCTTTCCGTGCCTCGGGCAGGCTTGAGCGCCGGGTTGGCGCTGGGGGCGGTATCAGCTTTGAGCTCATCCCTTACCAGTGCAGTGGCATTTTGGTTCAGGAGCGCCATCAGCGGATCAGGCGGCACGACAGGATAAATATCCAGCACAAGCCGGTGGCCGTAGTCCCCCACGGGTTTGAGCACAAATGCCTGGGGCATGGCCGTGGTTTTCAGGTCGAGGACCAGCCGCAAGACCTCGGGCTTGTAACGGCCGATGCGCACGGCCTGGATGTAAGGGTCGGCAGCATTGATCTTGGCGGGAAGTTTTTCAAGCTCCGTTGTGAGCGCGACGCGCTCGAGATCGATGACCACGCGATCCGGATTTTTCACCGTACTAACGGAATATTGTATAGGCGAGGCGGATTCCAACGTGAGGCGCGTGTATTCCGGCGCCGGCCAGACGCGGGCAGAACTGATCGGGGTGCCGGCAAAAGCGGAATTAGCGAGCGACAGAAGCACGAGCGCTGCCATTGACAACAAAATGAGCGCGCGTGAACGGTAGGAGCCGCCGTGGTCTGTTATTTCGCGCATACGTCGCCCCCGAAGTTGCCCCCGGATGCCTGCGCGCCCAAGCGCTGAGTCAGGACTCTCTTAGCGTTTGCCAGTGTTTTAAGCACAGCCTACCCGCCTGCGTGTCTGCACTAATTTCGAGGTTGCGGCCCGTATCGGACAATTGGAAGAGAAACGTCATATCCGCTGGGGGCAGTAATTCTTCCGCGTTTTGAGGCCACTCCACCAGACAGATTGAGTCCGCATTAAAGTATTCGCGGAAACCGGCATCTTCCCATTCTGCCGGGTCCTCGAACCGATAAAAATCAAAGTGATACAAGTATAACCTAGAAATTTTGTAAAGTTCAATTAAATTATAGGTGGGACTTTTTACTTTTCCCTGATAGCCCAACCCCCGCAAGATTCCCCTTGCGAAGGTTGTTTTTCCCGCGCCGAGGTCGCCACGAAGGAAAATAACGAGGCCCGGGTGCAATATACCTGCGATTTCTGCACCAAGCAGGAGCGTTGCGGTTTCGTCGGCAAGAGTAAGGGTAACGTGCTGCATCCGGAGTGATGTATGAGGGTAGAGTCGGTATGATGTGAATTATGGGAAACACGATGACCAAAAATTTGCCACATGATGTTGTCCCTGAGTCCGTGCGCGACCCCGCGCAGCTTACCGGAGCAGTTAAAGCCTGGGGCAAGGAGCTGGGCTTTCAGGAAATCGGCATCGCGGACGCTACATCCGATATGTCCCAATCCGAAACGGGGCTGCAACAATGGTTGGCGGAAGGGTATCACGGCGAGATGGATTATATGGGGAAACACGGCACCCGGCGCACCCGGCCGGCCGAGCTCGTTCCCGGCACGTTGCGCGTGATATCGGTACGCATGAATTATATGCCTGAGGCGAAAGATTCGTGGGTTGTGATAGAGGATGGCGATAGGGCATTTATCTCCCGTTACGCGCTTGGACGCGACTATCACAAGGTGTTGCGCGCACGCTTGCAGAAGCTTGCCGACAAAATCGCGACCGTAGCGGCACCCTTCAATTATCGTGTTTTCACAGATAGCGCCCCGGTGATGGAAGTGGAATGGGCGCAAAAATCCGGGGTCGGCTGGCGCGGGAAGCATACGCTGCTGCTTTCCCGTGACGCGGGGTCGATGTTCTTTATCGGCGAAATTTATACTGATTTGCCTCTGGCGCTGGATAATTCCGTGGCTAACTATTGCGGAAGTTGTACCAGATGCATTGACGTCTGTCCTACGCAAGCAATCGTTGGCCCCTACCGGCTCGACGCGAGGCGGTGCATCTCCTACTTAACCATCGAACATAAAGGCAGCATTCCCGAAATGCTGCGACCATTGATCGGCAACCGGGTATATGGTTGCGATGACTGCCAGCTTATTTGTCCCTGGAACAAATTCGCGGCACACACCGGGGAGGCCGATTTCGCGGTGCGCAACGGACTTGACGACGTTTCCCTGGTTGAATTATTTGCTTGGAACAGCGAGGAGTTCGATGCCAAGTTAGCTGGGAGCCCGATCCGGCGCTTCGGACACGAACAGTGGTTACGCAACCTCGCCGTCGGTTTGGGCAACGCGCCCTCATCCCCGGCTGTGCTAAACGCCTTGCAGGCTCGGCGCGACGATCCTTCCCCCCTTGTGCGCGAACATGTGCGGTGGGCGCTGCAAAGCCATGAAGACAGCCGCGTTTAACCAGCATTTCATGAGACGGCCAAGCGAAGCGACGGGATACACTTCACCATAACGGTCTATAGACCGATGGAAGAGAGTGTACTAAAGTCCAATTTTCCGTTGGTACTGGAGTTGATACGATGCGGACCCATCCAGTTTGGAAAATCAGACACGACAACACGCCTGTACAGATGGATGTTTTTCTTTGATGAGAAGAGCGAAGGGACTACAACCGGAGCACGTGACCAAACCATTCGGTCGGCGTAAATGTTATTATTGAAACAAAAACATATGGATGCCATTTCGCAACGCCCTGGTGGTTCGTTGCGCATGAGTTAATACAGTCTTGACAGGGATTACGAGTTATAGCATCTTTATTTTTTAATTAAAATCAAACTGTCCCCGCAAACCCCCACCGCATCTCCCACAATCGCATAGAGGAATTCCGTGAACGCTCTGCATATCGGTGTTATGAAATGGCTGGCTTGTTTTGCTGTCGTATTTCCCATCCTTTCTCTTGGCGGCTGCAAGACTTACCCGCCCCTCACCGCCGATAGCACGCCTTATGTGGGACACGATTACCTCATCGGCCCGGGGGATATGGTGGATGTCATTGTGTGGCGAAATCCTGAGGTCTCCATGGCGGTGCCCGTGCGGCCGGATGGAAAAATCACGACTCCGCTGGTGGAGGATCTTCCAGCTAGCGGGAAAACATCGACTCAATTGGCCCGCGACATCGAACAAGCGCTATCTAAATATATTCAGCAACCCGTCGTAACAGTAGTCGTGACAGACTTCGTCGGGCCTTACAGCGAACAGATCCGTGTTATAGGCGAGGCTTCAAAACCCCAAGCACTTCCATACCGCGAAGAGATGAGCCTGATGGATGTCTTGATCGAGGTCGGCGGTATGACTGATTTCGCCGCAGGCAACAAGGCGCGAATTATTCGTAATGTGGATGGGAAACAGCAGCAGTTCAGCGTTCGGTTGGATGACCTGATCAGGGATGGAGACATCACGGCTAATGTGCCCATGCGCCAGGGTGACGTGCTCGTCATACCGGAGAGCTTTTTCTGATTTTGTTGCAATAGCTGGTCCCCGTTTTAAAGCGGGAGCGATAGACATTTCCTCTGTTGCGATTCCCGCTTATTACACCATTATCGGATTAGACGGGGAGAACTGATTATGAAGAAGATGATTTATTGTCGTCAGTTTGCCAAGGCCAACGGGATCATTGGTACACAAGCTGACCATTGAGGTGTGTCTATATGGTTTTCCCATTTTTCGCTACCAAGTGATTACATGAGTAGGTTTTCAATTATCTTACCGCCCCGGGCGGGTGGCAGCTCTCTAAGGATCATTTGAAACATGGAGGAACTTACATCCCAGCTGTTGGTGTATTTAAAGGGGGTATGGAAATACCGCTGGATTGCAGTGGCCACCGCATGGATTGTAGCGATTGGGGGATGGATTGTAGTCTATAAATTACCGGACGATTACCAGGCCTCGGCGCGGATTTACGTGGATACACAAAATGTCCTGAAGCCATTAATGGCCGGGATGACAATTTCTCCGGACCTGCAACAGCAGGTTTCCATTATGAGCCGTACCTTGATCAGCCGGCCCAATGTAGAGAGGGTGGTCCGCATGGTCGATCTGGATATCAAGGCCAAGGATGTAAAGGATCAGGAAAAGCTCGTCAAGGAGCTGATGGAGAAAATCAAGCTGGGCACGACTGGCCGCGATAATCTCTTTACCATTCATTACAACAACCGAAACCCGAAGCTGGCCAAAGACGTCGTTCAATCTCTGCTGACCATTTTTGTCGAGGGCGGGCTCGGTGACAAGCAGGATTCTTCTTCAGCCATTCGCTTTATTGATGAGCAGATACAGAGTTACGAAGAAAAACTGGTCGTCGGCGAGAATAACCTGAAGGCCTTCAAGCAGAAGTACATCGGTATGCTGCCCCAGCAGGGCAATGATTATTACGCGCAGTTGGGCAAGGCTACCGAAGATCTCAATAAAACCAGGCTGGATTTACGGGAGGCGGAGCAGGCCCGCGATGCGATAAGAAGGCAAATCGCGGGCGATGACCCCGTTCTCCTGGTAGACCAGAACGACTCGGCCTCATCCATAGTGAACGTGGAGCTCGACTCCCGTATCGATGCGTTGAACCGAAACCTCGATGCACTCAGGATGAATTTTACCGAACTGCATCCCGATATCATGGCCGCCAAGCGCCTGGTCGCGCAGCTTGAGGAGCGTAAGAAAGAAGAAGCCAAACTGGTAAGACCCAGCAGTGACCCTGGAAAGAATTACAGCCCCATGCTGCAGCAGCTCAATGTCGCGCTCGCGGAAGCTGAAGCCGACGTGGCTTCGATGAGGGCTCGTGTAGAAGAATATACTTCCCGCTACGAGCGCTTGAAATCGCTAAGCAATGCGGTGCCCCAGGTCGAGGCAGAGCTCGCGCAGCTGAATCGTGATTATCAGGTTAACAAGGCAAATTACGAGAAGCTTCTTGAACGACGCGAATCCGCCAAGATTTCGGGGGAGCTAGGTTCCGCTACCGATTTAATGTCATTCAGGATCATCGACCCGCCTACCGTGCCGGATCTGCCGGCAGGCCCAGATCGCAGCAAACTTTTTTCGCTGGTTTTCCTTGGATCGCTGGTAGTGGGGATTGGGATAGCATTCATCGCTAGCCAGATACGGCCTACTTTCCATAGTCAGATGAGTTTGCGCGAGATAACGGGAAGACCGATACTCGGTTCGATCCCCATGATTTGGACGAGTCAGGAGAAAAGCAAACGCAGAAAGCGGCTGTACGCTTTTGGCCTCTCTTTGCTATCGTTACTCGGTTTGTATGGGGTGTTGATGGTAAGGGTCGTTTAAACAGGGGTTCTTTTGCGATCGAGGCCCTTTTGCACTAACGACTCTTGGATTCGCCCTCAGATTTTCGCGGTTCCTCACACACCAGTCCGAGTTTCGAGGGCGTCCCGCTGACGGTTTTGCCTGTGGATCGGGGCAAAACGGGGGAACAGTTTTCCGGATTTGAAGGAAGTCTCGCCACATAGGTCAGCATAGGGCGACGTAGTCAGTTATATTGGAGAAAGCGTGAGTATTATTGAAAAAGCCGCAGGCAAGCTCGAAGCAGAAGGAAAACAAAGAGTCAAACCGGCTGCTCTCGATGTGCGCGCCGATCCGCCTCCTGCATCCAGCGCGCACGATAATACTACTGAGAATCAGGACGTTGCGGATCATTCGCAAGACCAAGCGCCGGCATCTGCTCCCGCCCCTGTTTCCAGGCGAATCACGCTAAATCAGGCAAAAATGCGGGATTATGGAATTGTCACACCGGACCAGGGGAGAACCCAGATAGCCGAGCAATTCCGGGTGATCAAGCGCCCCTTACTGACCAATGCCTTCAACAAGGGACCCGGCATGATCAAAAACGGCAATTTGATCATGGTCACGAGCGCGCTTGCCGGAGAAGGGAAAAGTTTTTGCACTGTCAATCTCGCGATGAGCATTGCCATGGAGATGGATCGGACGGTATTGCTTGTGGATGCCGATGTCGCCCGTCCCACAGTGCCTAAAATTCTGGGGCTTGGCACGGAAAGGGGCCTCATGGATATTCTTCTTGACGATCACCTCGATCTGGCTGATGTTCTGATCAAGACCGATATCGAGAAGCTGACTCTGCTGACAGCGGGAAGGCGCCACTCGCATTCGACCGAGCTCCTGGCGAGCCAGAGCATGGGCGAGTTGCTGAAGGAACTTGCGCAACGTTATTCGGATCGCGTCGTTATTTTCGATTCCCCGCCGCTCCTGCTCACAAGCGAGGCGCGCGTCCTTGCCAGCCTGATGGGCCAGATCGTTCTGGTGGTGGAGGCTGAAACAACATCACAACAGGTGGTGAAAGAAACGCTCCGGCAGATAGAATCGTGCGACGTGGTAAATCTGATTTATAACAAGGCCAGATCGTTTTCTGGCGGGGAATATTACGGCAGCTATTATCATGAAAGCGCTTGAGGATGAGCGTTGCCGAAGTGGCTCGTGCGCAGCCGCATTTGGCGCTGTGGCGATGCTATTGTTCGCCCCTTTCGCCGGGGCGGCAGACTGGAGAGTGCTCCCACGTATGAGTTTGAGCGAAACCTATACCGACAATGTAAGGTTGGGAGGAGGGTTCGGAGGAGGAGGGTTCGGAACGACGGGAAAGGGAGGGGAGGATTTCGTTACCCAGATCAATCCGGGAGTATTCATCAGAGGGCAGGCGCGCCGCTTTAACGTCGACCTTGATTACACTATGAACAACCTGATCTACGCCGAGAATGGTAACCTGACGCGCATGCGGCACCAGTTGAACGCGGCTGGGACCGGGGAGTTGATCAAGGATCTCTTCTTTGTTGATGGCAGAGCTTCGATCATCCAGCAAAATATTTCATTGCTTGGACCCCAGGCAATCAGTAACGTAAATGCTACCGGCAACAGAGCCGATGTAAGAACTCTCAGCGTCAGTCCCTATCTTCGTCACCGTTTTGGGAATCTTGCCACGGGCGAGGTACGGTTCCTGCATAACGAGGTAACTTCAAATACTTCCTTTGTCAACAGCAGTGCGAACGCTTATACGGCTAACATAAATAGTGGAGACGCTTTTAGAATTCTCGCCTGGGGTCTGAATTACAGCAACCAGACGATTGAATTTACCCGGTCTGGTCGCGAGGCTGAGCTGGAACGGTCTTTTGCCAATCTGCGGTATGCGGTTACGCCTCAATTCTCATTGACAGCAACCGGCGGCTACGAACGAAACACTTTTCTTTCAATTCGTGGAAAGAATTCCAGCCCGACCTGGAGCGTAGGTTTTATGTGGCAGCCTAACGAAAGGACAAATATTGCGTTAACTGGAGGTCAAAGATTTTTTGGTGACACCTACAACGCGGTGGCAAGCTACCGTACCCGCTTGACGGTGTGGGATGCCAGCTATGATGAAAATATCACGACGTTCAACCAGCAGGCCCAGCAAGGGGCTCAAACCGGCTTTGGGAGTGCCGGCTTTGCAGGAGGCTTCAATCAACTTATCACAGCGCAAAATCCCGGCCTCAATCCAGGGCTCATCCAGCAAGGTAGTGGCGGGCTCCTTGGCATGGGCCTGTCCGGCTCGTTTTTTGACCCAACAAACTTTCTGACGAACAGACTCTTTTTGCAGAAACGCTTTCAGGCTTCCTTCGCGCTGAACGGTCTCAGGAATACATTTGTCGTGAGAGGTTTCAATATGACTCGACAAGCGCTTTCTGCGGCAATAGCAGATGAGGTGCTGCCCGGCGTGGCAGATCTGTCCCTCCTTAACCATACGCGGCAGACCGGTGGCAATGTGCTATGGAGCTACCGGCTTTCTCAGCGTAACCGGGCTAATTTTAACTTGGCGTATACGAGATTCAGTTTTCTTGGGGCTAATAGAGACGACGACCTCATGTTAGCAAGCTTTAGCGTCGTTAGACAGTTGCAAGAGAGGCCTAATCTTTTTGCCATACTTGAAGCGAGGCACAATCGCCGGGCATCCAACCAACCAGGGGGAGACTACCGAGAAAATGCGGTAACAGCATCCCTTAATATGAGCTTTTAGGGAAATATGTACCGTTCCTTTTACGGCTTCAGAGTCAAGCCATTTCAACTGAAACCTGACCCGAATTTTTTCTTCGGCAGCAAGGGGCACAACCGCGCCATGGCTTATCTCGAATATGGGCTGTCTCAGGGGGAAGGATTTATCGTGATTACCGGCGACGTCGGGGCGGGTAAAACTACATTGGTGCGCAATCTTTTCCGTAAGCTTGAGTCCGATGAGATTCTTGCCGCGCAAATCGTAAATACCCACCTCGACTCGGATGACACGCTACGATTGGTAGCTGCAGCATTTGGGTTGCCTCATGAAAACCGGGGAAAGGCCTCGCTCCTGATAGGGCTTGAGCAGTTTTTTCGCGAGTGCGATCAGGAAGGAAAACGCGCCCTTCTGGTAGTGGATGAGGCGCAGAATCTTTCTCCTCGCACCGTGGAGGAATTGCGCATGCTTTCCAATTTTCAAACCGAGGACAAGCCGCTGTTGCAAACCTTTCTGCTCGGTCAGCCCGAATTCAGAAAAACTCTGCTTAGCGGTGACATGGAGCAACTACGGCAACGTGTCACCGCGACTTATCATCTTGGCCCGATGGATTTGCCTGAAACCAGATCCTACATCGAGCACAGACTGACGACTGCCGGCTGGGAAGGCGACCCTTCGTTCGATGAGGCAGCGTTCGAGGCGATCTATGCCTACGCCGACGGTATACCCAGGAGGATCAATGCCGTGTGTGACCGCCTGTTGCTGATGGGTTGTCTGGAGCAATTGCATCACTTTGGCGAGGCTGAGGTAAGTGAAGTAGTCAGTGATATTCAGCAGGAATTCGAGGCACCGATTGCAGCAGCTATGGGTAGCGTTGATTTCATTTCATCCGAGCGGCGAGCGGACGAGTCGCTCCGCGAGCTGAAAAGCATGGATGAGCGCCTTGCCGTCCTGGAAGATTCCGTGGTTTCCACGCTGGAACTGGTTAAGCAGGTAGTTTCCCTGGCGAGCGTCGAGCATTCCGCGAAGGACAAGAGCTAATGTGCATCTCGAGGCAATTGACTTTAGCTCGCGCGAGCCCCCTCCGCCTTACCGCGACAACCTGATCGTTATTCTTCCAAACGCAGAGTATGCAATGAATCCGGCGCCGATACGCAATGCAATGACGGTGGATGTGGAGGATTATTTCCAGGTCTCCGCTTTTGCTCCCTACATTCCAAGGGAGGCATGGCCATCCATAGCCTGCCGGGTCGAATCGAACATCGACCGCATTCTCGCACTGTTGGATAATGAAAATACTAAAGCGACGTTCTTTACATTAGGATGGATCGCCGAGCGCTACCCGGCCATGGTCAGGCGCATTGTGTCAAATGGCCATGAACTCGCGAGCCATGGATGGGCCCACCATCGAGTGTCTGACCAGGCACCCAATGAATTCCGGGATGACGTGACCCGGAGCAAAGCCCTCCTTGAGGGTATCGGCGGGCAGGCCGTGCTCGGTTACCGGGCACCCAGTTTTTCCATAGGGCGTCATAACCAATGGGCGCTGGGTGTGCTCGAAGAGTCCGGCTACCGCTACAGTTCCAGTATCTACCCTGTGCAGCACGATCATTACGGCATGCCGGATGCCCCTCGCTTTGCTTATTATCCGCATGGCAACGGCGGGTTACTGGAACTGCCGATAACCACGATGCGCCTGTTCAGCCGTAATATTCCGGCCGGCGGCGGCGGTTACTTCAGGCTTTGGCCCTATCCGGTATCAAGGTGGTTTCTCCAGAGGCTGAACCGGCTGGAGCAACGCTCTGCCATCTTTTATTTCCACCCTTGGGAAATAGATCATCAGCAGCCGCGACAGAAGGCCATCAGCATCAAAACGCGCTTCCGCCACTATTACAATCTGCATCGTATGGAAGAAAGGATCAAGGCCCTGACCCGCGACTTCAAGTGGGATCGCATCGATCGAATATTCCTGGATTAAAGCGCATGAGCTGCATGAATGAGATACCCCAGGCCGACGGTAGCCTTTCCTTTCAGGCGTGCGTCCCATCTGTACATTTGCTCGAACCGCAGCATGCGCAAAGATGGGACGAGTTCGTTATCTCCGCCTGTACGGAAGCGACGTTCTTTCACCGCGCTGGCTGGCAAACGGTCATCGAACGCGCCATGGGGCATAAGACCTGGTTTCTCTACGCAGAATCAGAGGGCGTTATTCAAGGTGTACTCCCTTTGGCTGAGATCAAAAGCGTTCTTTTCGGCCACTCCTTAAGCTCGCTTCCATTTTGCGTGTATGGCGGGATCGCCGCCATCTCGGAATCGGCGCGCGAAGTACTGGACCGCGCGGCCCAAGCGCTTGCTTCACGGCTGAAAGTGGACTACCTGGAATACCGGAATTTGAAGGCATTTCATTCCGAATGGCCCGCGAAGGACCTCTACGTCACGTTCCGAAAAGAGATGGCGCCGGAACCCGAAGAAAATATGCAGGCTATCCCGCGCAAGCAGCGCGCAATGGTGCGAAAGGGTATCAAGGCCGGGCTGGATAGTGTCTTGGACGAGGACATAGAACGTTTTTTTTCGGCCTATGCAGCGAGCGTGCACAGGCTTGGGACGCCGGTATTTTCCAAAAAGTATTTCCGGTTGCTAAAGGAGACTTTCGGGCAGCATTGCGAACTCATGATCATTACCACAGGTGGGCGTACCGTCAGCGGCGTGATGAGTTTTTACTTTCGCGATGAAGTTCTGCCTTACTACGGAGGTGGCACACCCGAGGCGCGTGAAGTTGCGGGAAATGATTTCATGTACTGGGAGTTGATGCGCCGCGCTTGCGAACAAGGATACAGGATCTTTGATTTCGGCCGCAGCAAGCGCAACACCGGCTCTTTCGATTTCAAGAGGAACTGGGGATTTGAGCCGCAACCACTACACTATGAATACCAGTTGCACCGTGCCGGAGCAGTGCCGGATCATAACCCGCTCAATCCCAAGTACCGGATGTTCATCAACGCCTGGCAAAAGCTGCCGCTGCCTGTGGCGAATCTTATCGGCCCTCACATCGTAAGAAATCTGGGCTAGGCCGATGGAAGAACTCCTTTATCTCGTTCATCGGTTCCCTTATCCCCCCAACAAGGGCGACAAGATAAGGTCCTACCACCTGCTCAAGCACCTGAGCCAGAGCTACCGCATCCATCTTGGCACCTTTGTTGATGACGAGAAAGACCTGGAATACGTCGATACGGTCAAGGCGCTGTGCGAGGAGACCTGCTTCGTCAATCTTCGCCCTACCGTTGCTCGTTTACGCAGCGCTTACGGCCTGATTTCCGGCCAGCCTCTTACCGTGCCTTATTACGCTGACAACCGATTCCAGAAGTGGGTAAACAGTGTGCTCGAACGCCACCCCATCAGGAACATACTGATTTTTTCCTCTGCTATGGCGCAGTATGTGACTCACGCGAACCGGGCACGCCGCGTCATCGACTTTGTAGATATCGATTCGGACAAGTGGAAGCAATATGCGGCTACGGCAAGATGGCCCATGAATTGGATATATGCTCGGGAGTCCAAGTTACTGCTGGATTACGAAAGTCGAATAGCGCAAGACTTCCACTGCGCGACTTTCGTTTCAGAGGCAGAGGCCGGTCTGTTCAGGCAATTGGCGCCAGAAGCCGCAAGCAAGGTATTTCATTTCAATAATGGCGTAGATTCCGATTATTTTTCACCCGCAAACAATTATTCCAATCCCTATCCTGGCGGAATTAATCCTCTGGTGTTTACCGGCGCCATGGATTACTGGGCCAACGCCAACGCAGTAGAGTGGTTTGCACGCGGTGTCCTGCCACTCATCCAGGCGTCGGTGCCTGAGGTTGAGTTTTACATTGTCGGCGCACGCCCGACCTCGGCAGTGTGGGCTCTGGATAGCCTCCCGGGAGTGACCGTGACCGGATCAGTGCCGGACGTGCGGCCTTATCTGGCCTACGCAGCACTCGCTGTAGCGCCGCTACGTATTGCTCGCGGCGTTCAAAATAAAGTGCTGGAGGCCATGGCTATGGAAAAAGTCGTTGTCGCATCCCCCCAGGCCGCGAAGGGAATATCCGCTATTCCCGGCGAGGAGTTGCTGGTTGCTGATGACGAGAGCGAGTTTGCCGACAGGGTTATTGCCCTTCTGCGAGCCGAGTCCCAGCTGAAACATGCTATTGGAGAGGCCGCCAGGGCCCGAGTTCTCGCAACATATAATTGGGAGAAAAATCTGGAGCGAATCACCGCGCTTTTATCCCAGCCACCGGCCACCCATACAACAGCGGAATTGCCGGGCTATATGCAGAATAACTTCGGATCTGCCGGAGATGGTGTCGCATGAGCGCGCACTCACCGCGAGAGCTTCCCCACCATTCGGTAACGCTGGGCCGGCAAAATGTAAAATTCTCGGCAGTGCTCACCATCCTTGCGGTGGCCGCGCTTCTGGGTATCTATTACAAGACCACCTGGTCTATGGTCGAGATATGGGAACGGTCCGACACTTTCGCTCATGGTTTTCTGATCTTTCCCTTCAGCGCATACCTGATCTGGGGGCAACGCAAATATCTCGGCACCTTCTCTCCTCAGCCCAATCTTCTCGGTCTACTGGTGCTTGCCTCCTTGGGTTTCAGCTGGTTGCTCGCGACTCTCGCCAGTGTTCTGGTGTTCGAGCAATTTTTTCTGATAACCATGATTCCAGCGGTGGTATGGACCATTCTGGGGAGCTCGATAGTCCGGGCACTCGCCTTTCCACTGACGTATCTTTTGCTTGCCGTACCGTTTGGCGACGCGCTGATTGCTCCCCTGATAGATTTCACCGCCGACTTTACCGTAAAGGCATTGCAATTGACGGGCATTCCGGTTTACCGGGAGGGAAGTTTTTTTACCATCCCGAGCGGGAACTGGTCTGTGGTTGAAGCCTGTAGCGGCTTGCGCTATCTGATCGCTTCTTTTACCCTGGGCACCCTCTATGCCTACTTGACTTATCGAAGCCTTGCGCGCCGACTGGCTTTCATTGCACTGTCGGTAATCGTGCCGATCATTGCCAACGGCATCAGGGCCTATCTGATTGTAATGACCGGCCATTTGAGCGACATGACCTTGGCGGTAGGGGTCGATCACCTCATTTACGGCTGGATCTTCTTTGGTTTTGTGATGATGTTGTTGTTCTGGATCGGCTCGTTCTGGCGTGAGGATGACGAAAGAGATGTTGTTGCCGGTTCGCGGCAAGGCCGTATTGCCAACAGTAGCGTGGGTTCGCCCAAAAGCGCTGCTATCGCCGCAAGCGGAATCCTTACCGTCGCGTTTATCTGGCCTTTATTTGCAGTTTATCTGGATAACAGTTCCCAGGGGAATCTCGACCGGGAAATAAAAATAGCGGAGATCTCTGAGAGGTGGCGGAGCGGCCAGGATCACGTTTCCGATTGGAAGCCTGTATACGTTGGAGCGACTGCCGAACTGAGGCAAAGCTACCGGCACGGTGCAGATTCAGTAGGCCTCTATATCAGTTATTACCGCAATCAGCAGCAGGGCGCTGAATTGATCAGCTCGCAAAATGTGCTTGTACCCGAGTCCGGGTCACATTGGCGCCATATCAGGGAAGACACTCAAGACGTATCCTTTCGTTCCGTTCAAATGGGTTTGAAGCAGAATCGGCTGGACTCGCCTTCAACAAAGTTGCTGGTATGGAGGTGGTATTGGCTCGGTGACGAAGTTACTGCCAATCCCTATCTGGCCAAAATGATCCTCGCGAAGAGAAAACTTCTGGGCAGGGGCGATGATGGAGCAGAAATCCTGGTTGCCGCACCTTACGAAGAAACACCGGATGAAGCTGTCCCGGTTCTTCGGGATTTTATGAATGAGATGCTGCCGGCGATAACCAGGGCTCTCGAGCATGCATCCAGTCGCTAGCCCCCTGCCCGGTGGGACCAAGGACATTGGCCAGGCGCCGCTGGTCGTACATGTCATTTATCACTTGGGAGTGGGTGGGCTGGAAAACGGACTTGTCAACTTGATCAATCATATCCCACCAGACCGTTATCGCCACGCGATCATATGTCTGAAAGGTTATTCGGATTTCCGTCGCCGAATCGCAAGGGAGAATGTGGAGATCGTCGCGTTGCACAAGCGCGAGGGGCACGATCTTGCCGTTTACATTAATCTCTTCAAAACCCTCAGGCGTCTGAAACCCGATATCGTGCATACTCGCAACCTCGGCACGATGGAGGGCCAGGTCATTGCCGCGATTGCCGGCGCGCGGGTAAGAGTGCACGGGGAGCACGGCCGGGACGTGTTTGATTTGTACGGGAAAAACCGCAAATATAATTTATTGCGGAAAGTGATCCGCCCGTTCGTAAGTCATTTCATTGCCGTCAGCAGGGACTTGGAAGGCTGGCTCGCCACCACCGTGGGCGCGCTGCCCAATCGAATCAACCAGATCTATAACGGCGTTGATAGCACGCGTTTTCACCCGCGCGACCGAACGCAGGATCAGGGCACTCATTTAACGGATGTGCCGGCAGGATTTTTTGCGAGAAACGCGTTTGTCATCGGCAGTGTGGGCAGGATGACAGACGTGAAAAATTTTCCCAGTCTGGTTCAGGCCTTTCTGCTGCTACTGAAAGAGGTTCCGGCGGCCCAAGTGCAACTGCGCCTCCTAATCGTAGGCGACGGAAACTCGCGGCCAGAGTGCCTTGAGATGTTGCGTAGCGCGGGCGTCGAGGCGCTTGCCTGGCTGCCTGGTGAGCGCGCTGACATACCGCAACTGATGCGCGCGATGGACGTGTTTGTGCTCCCCTCGTTGGGTGAAGGCATTTCCAATACCATACTTGAGGCGATGTCCACGGGGCTGCCCGTAGTGGCAACCTCGGTAGGCGGAAATTCGGAACTGGTCGCGGATGGCGTCACCGGGATACTCGTCCCTCCGGATGAGCCGGATGCGATGATGAGAGCGATTTTACGGTATTACCGAAACCTGGATATGCTCGCAAGTCACGGCCGAGCCGGGCGGCAACAAATCGAGACGAGCTTCAGCATCGAGGCGATGACACAAGGCTATATCCGTGTCTACGACAAGGCTCTGGGCGTATAGCGGAAGATTCGAAAGGGAAAGCAAATCGCATGTGTGGAATCGTTGGGTTATTTGATACGCGCGGAAAAAGAGAAATCGAGCGCCAGCTGCTGGCGAGGATGAATCAGATGCAGGTTCACCGCGGGCCGGATGAGGGAGAATTGCACACAGAGCCTGGTATCGGATTCGGTCATCGTCGACTCTCCATTATGGACATTTCCAGCGGGCAACAGCCACTGTTCAACGAGGATGGTACAGTGGTTGTCGTTTTCAACGGCGAAATTTACAACTTCGAGGAGCTTGCCAAGGAATTGAGCGCCGCGGGTCATGTGTTTCGAACTCACTGCGATACGGAAGTCATTGTGCATGCGTGGGAAGAGTGGGGCGAGCAGTGCGTGGACCGCTTCCGGGGGATGTTCGCCTTCGGCCTGTGGGATCGGAACCGGGGGGTGCTGTTTCTGGCCCGCGACCGGCTCGGCATCAAACCGCTTTACTACAGCCTGCTTAAAGACGGGATGTTTATTTTTGCTTCGGAACTCAAGGTCCTGCTTGCTCACCCTGGCTTTGCCCGCGAATTGGATCCGCAAGCGATAGAAGAATATTTTGCTTATGGTTATGTGCCCGAACCAAAGACCATATTCAAGCAGGCTTTCAAACTGTCTCCCGGGCATACCCTGAAATTGCGCACTGGGCAAAGCATGGCGCGTCCGAACCAATACTGGGATGTGCCATTTATCCCGCACCCGGCGATGAGTCTGCAAGAAGCGGAGGAAGAGCTGGTTGTCCGGTTGCGCGAATCGGTAAAGATACATCTCATGACCGAGGTGCCGCTGGGTGCCTTCCTCTCGGGAGGGGTCGACTCAAGCGCCGTAGTGGCCATGATGGCCGGTCTTATGCCAGAACCGGTCAATACATGCTCGATCTCGTTCGGAGATCCTGCGTTCAATGAGTCCCAGTACGCACAGAAAGTAGCTGATCGTTACGGGACCCATCATTATGTGGAGCAGGTGGACCAGGATGATTTCGACCTCATAGACAGGCTGGCATTTCTGTACGACGAGCCGTTTGCCGATAGTTCGGCCATGCCGACTTACCGCGTGTGCGGGCTCGCAAGAAAGCGTGTAACTGTCGCCCTGTCGGGGGACGGCGGCGATGAAAACCTGGCTGGGTATCGCCGCTATCGATGGCATCTTTATGAAGAGCGTATGCGCGGCATGCTTCCGCTCGGACTTCGCAAGCCCTTATTCGGCCTCTTGGGAGGGATGTATCCAAAGGCCGACTGGGCGCCAAGGTTTTTACGCGCGAAATCCACTTTCGAAGCGCTTGGCCGTGATTCGGTCGAAGGATACTTTCACGGTGTATCCATTATGAAGGACGGCATGCGCCAGCGCTTGTTCAGCCCCTCCTTCCAGCGGGACCTGCAAGGTTACAAAGCGGTCGAGGTGCTTCGCCAGCATGCGGCTAAATGCCCCGCGGAGGACGCGCTGTCCCGCGTGCAATACCTTGACATGAAAACTTACCTCGTCGGCGATATTCTCACCAAGGTAGATCGCGCCAGCATGGCTCATGCCCTGGAAGTGCGGGTACCGCTGCTCGACCATAACCTGGTCGAGTGGATATCCGGGCTTCCAGCGTCGTTGAAACTTCAGGGGCATGAGGGAAAATATATTTTCAAAAAGTCACTCGAACCTTATTTGCCTAATGACGTGCTTTACCGCGACAAGATGGGGTTTGCGGTTCCGTTGGCAAGCTGGTTTCGCGGCCCGTTACGCCAGAGATTGAACAATGCCCTGATGGACCCGGTTTTGTCCGATAGCGGCTTTTTTAACAGTAGCGTTATTAAGGAGATGCTGGATCAGCACCAGTCAGGCCGGCGCGATCATAGTGCGCCGCTGTGGACATTACTCATGTTTCAATCGTTCCTGCGCAACGTTCTCTACGGCGAACAGCCGCGTTCGACCAACAAAAACCTCAAGGTGGCGTAAAGATGCATGAGGGACACATAGGCGGGCAAGCAAAGACTATAAAAGCGAACTGCCGCTTGGACATTTTTGGTCTTGCCGCAGCCTCGTTACCTGCTGTGGTTAATGTGAGTAACGGCTGAACCCGAGGTCCTGATGCTGGATGTTTTCCTTACAGCTGACGTAGAGGTATGGTGTGACGGCTGGGATAATATCGACGCCAAGTTTCCCGACGCATTTAAGCGGTACGTCTACGGGCCAACGTCTAAAGGTGATTACGGATTGCCATTTCAATTATGGTTGTTACAGGAGCACGGTCTCACAGCGGTCTTCTTTGTTGAGCCTCTTTTCGCGACCCGGTTCGGTTCGGCGCCCCTGGCTGAAATTCTCGGTCTGGTGCGCCAGCCGGCTCATGAGATACAGCTTCACCTGCATACGGAATGGGTTGACGAATCGACGGAGCCCTTGCTTGAAGGCATTACAGGTAAAAGGCAATTCCTGCGCTACTTTTCTCTAGAGGAACAAACGGTACTCATCCGGGCAGGGGCAGAATTGATTGAATCCGCTGGCGGGGGGAGCATAAACGCGTTTCGTGCCGGCAGCTTTGGTTTCAACAGAGAAACACTCAAGGCGCTCTCAATAAACCGCATCGCTTTCGATAGCAGCTATAACGCTAGCCTGTTCGGGCCGGATAGCGGAATCAGCCCCGAAATTCCGCTGGTGGAACCCATGGAATGTGAGGGCGTTTACGAGTATCCGATGACGGTTTTTCAGGGCGGCACCCGCAAGCTACGTCATGCTCAAATTACGGCATGTTCGTATCGCGAGATGGAAGGCCTGCTCTGGCAGGCGCTGGAGTCGAGACGCAAGGCATTTGTCATTCTCTTCCACAACTTCGAATTTCTGAATCGCAGCATGGATGGCCCGGACGATATCGTGGTCGCGCGCTTCCGCAAACTATGCTCGTTTCTGGATCGCCATCGGGATTGTTTTCGAGTTCGGGGTTTCCGCAATTTGGCTCCCGCCCTGGTACCTTCACAGCCCGCTCCGCTCACTTCGCCACTCTGGAAAACCGGCCTGCGAATGCTGGAGCAAGGCCTGCGTGGAGGGTTTCGTTGAGCCAGAGTTGGAGCTGTCGCCCGGTGCCCATCAAGATACGGCTGGGGGATAAGACGCTGCTTGCGCCCGAGCTATGGTTACAGGTCCGGGAAGTATCGCTGGATGATGAGGTTCCTCCCGTGGCAGAGCCGGAGCCCCCGACAGAGGCCCTTCCAGCCGATAGCCAGGGTTTTCTGATACGATCGCTGGGTGTTGTCGGCAGGCAGCCAGTTCTTCGAAAACAGCAAGGGTTCCTATGTTACGTGCCCTCCCAGTACGCGCGTTATTACATTGACATGCGCCAGTCATTCGACGAGTACAAGAACAAATTTTCGTCGAAGACGCGCTCAACGTTGAATCGCAAGGTCCGGAAATATGCGGAATACTGCGGAGGAGGGATCTCCTGGCGGGTTTATAAGGCCCCAGAGGAAATGCCCGAGTTCTATAAATTGGCTCGCGCTGTTTCCAGAATTACATATCAGGAAAAGTTGCTGGATGCGGGGTTGCCGGATACGGCGGAGTTTCTGGATGAGGTGGAGCGGCTCGCTCGAGAGGGACGAGTGCGCGGCTTTATCCTGTTCCATCAGGGTCGGCCGGTCTCGTACCTCTACTGCCCAATCGATAATGGGGTGTTGATCTACGCGTTCCTTGGGTACGATCCTGCCTACATGAATTACTCGGTTGGCACGGTTTTGCAGTGGCTTGCACTGGAGCATTTATTTGAGGAACGTTCGTTCCGCTTCTTCGATTTTACCGAAGGTCAATCGGAGCACAAGAAACTGTTTGCTACCCATAACATTCAATGCGCGAACGTTTTTTTTCTTCGTACCAGCTTACGCAACAGTTTTTTGCTACACAGTCAAAAAGCATTCGATGATTTCAGCAAATCAATCGGTGACACGCTTCATCAGCTCGGTATAAAAACGATGGTCAAAAAATTGATTCGATCCGGCGGGGTAAAATAACACCCACGTTAAAATTTTCGCGAAGTAATGGAGTTACAGGTACAGCAGCGTTTACGGGCTGCTCAAATGAGTCTTGAATAATAATGCCTTGAACGGTAAGGACAGTATGGCCATCAAAGAATTATTAAAAAAGGTAGTAGATGCCGAATGGGTCGCTCGGGTAATAGAGGTGATGGATCGCCGGTCAGATAATCGGATGACCGAACTTGGAATGCTGGGCCAGGCCTTTGAATTTGCAAAAATTAATCAGGTCCCGGGAGATTATTTGGAGTTCGGGTTGTGGCGAGGAAAAACATTCGGCTACGCACACCGGATGATGCGCCGTTACCGCCGGCGCGACATGAAATTATGGGGCTTTGACTCCTTTCAGGGATTGCCTGATATCGGGGAACATCCCGACAATATCTGGTACAAGGGACAGTTCGCCTGCACACGACCGGAATTTGAGGCAATTCTCCGTGCTCGAGGGTTTGAACCGGAAGAATACGAACTGGTGGCGGGTTTTTACAGCGAGAGCCTGAACGACGCGACACGGAGGCGATTCTCGGGACGCAACGCGGCGATCATCTACGTTGATTGCGATCTATACGATTCTACAATTCAGGTGCTTGATTTCATCCAACCCTATCTCGTCAATGGTTCCATCATCTGTTTCGATGACTTCTACAACTACAAGGGGGATCCTGAGCAGGGCGAACAAAAGGCCCTCGCGGAATTTCTGCAAAAACAGGCGCGCGTTCGCGTCATTCCCTACATGGACTATGCTCCGCTTGGAAAATCGTTTATTTGCAGGATAACCGGGTAGCCGGCTAAGCCGCTAGCGTGAGCCATGTTCGAATTCGATAAATACGAGGAGCATCTGCATGTGGATCGGGGGCTTGCTCCGGCATCCACGTATGATCCCGTTGATGACATTGCAAAAATGTCTTTGCTCATGTGGGGGGAGCATTGCGTGGAGTGCGCGGCGCCGAGCTGTTTCACCTCCTGCGATCTTTATCAAAGCAGGCCGGACAGCCGCTGCAGACGCCTGGCCTACGGAATGTACCGCAACCGCAGCTTTCCTTCTGCTCGTGGTTATGGAGCAGAGGTTGCATTCAAGAAGTGGGGCAAAATCGAGGCGCGCGGAAACACCTTGATGCTGCCTGCAGGGGCGGCTCTTCTTATCGAGCGCATGATCAGCTTGTCCGCCCCGCTTGCCAATGTGTTCGGAACATGGATGTACCGGCTGACACGCGACAGTCGCTGGTCGTATCTGGAACAGGCGCTTCTGGAACGTTTCGGCCGCTGGCTACACCGAAGGAATTCCATCTCCAGGCAACAGCCTGACGTCTTCCTGCTCGAAGTCTACAATCCTATGGATGTGCCTGTGCGCATGCAACTGAATATGATGGTTGCGGCAGGGATAAGCAAGGCTTTGCATGCCGGGACACGTCCCCCTCCTTTCAGGTCATCGGTTATCCTGCCACCAGGATACTCCCGCCATGAATTCGGGCGCGAACACTTTTCAAAGGTCACCGATAGCGGTCTGCCGTTCGATGTCAACATCATCCCCGATGGCGAAGGCGTTGCGCGCGTCGTATTTCTTACTGCCGATTTTGTCGTTCACCGCAAGGTTGCAACCATTGCTAATCCCGGTCAGCCGAAGATCAAGTGTGTGGTGTGGGATCTCGACAATACGATGTGGAATGGCATATTGCTTGAGAACGAAGCAGTGGCTCTGCGGCCGAATGTGCTTGAGCTGCTTCGTTTCTTTGATGAACGGGGGGTTTTGCTGAGTATCGCCAGTAAGAACGACGAGCCGAGTGCTTGGAGACGTCTGGAAGAGTTAGATATAGCGGGCTTTTTCCTGTATCCCCAGATTAACTGGTTGCCAAAGAGCGAGAACATCAGGCTCATTGCAGAGCAGCTCAATATAGGTCTAGATACTTTCGCTTTTATTGACGACAACCCATTCGAACTGGAAGAAGTATCTCGCGCCCTTAAGGGCGTTGCCTGCGTGGACGCAGCTGATATCGATCAGCTATTCTCAAGCCCACGCTATCAGGGTACCGTCAGCGACGAGGCCAAGAAACGCAGCCAGTTTTACCGGGAGGAGTTCGTGCGCAAGAAGAGCGCGTCCCAATTTGGTTCGGACTACCTTGCGTTTTTGGCATCGTGTGGAATAAAACTGTTCGTGGATCTTTATGCCGACGATGATCTTGACCGTGTGTCTGAACTCGTCCAGCGCACCAACCAGTTGAATTTTTCCGGACGCAAGTACCTCAGGAGCGAGATACTCCCCATTCTTGCGGATAACGAGGTCAGCAAATACGTTCTCCGGTGTACTGACAATTATGGTTCTTATGGCGCGGTGGGTTTTTGTCTTGTACGGTTCTCCGAGGAGGAAATACGCGTTGAGGATTTCATGCTCTCTTGCCGCGTGCAAGGAAGATTTATTGAACAGGCTTTCTTCAATTACCTGGTGAATGGGCTGGAAGGTCGGAAGCCGCAGAGCCTGTGGGTCAACTTCCAGCCTACCGGGCGCAATATTCCGGCCCAGCAAGTGCTCGAAAGCCTGAATTTCGTCCCATACTCATCAGGTAAGGGGCTGTGTCTTGATCTGACGTGTCACACGCTCGAGTGCGATTTTATCTCGGTGCAGTCCTCGCCTGCGCAGCAGGAAAGCCAGAGATAGTCAAACCCGCCATTGGGGATCGACTGGGCTGCTGGAACCGGCACTTTATTGATCTGAGGTCGGGAAGTGCGAGGGATGCGAGGGCGTATGGCTTGACCCGGTTGAGTCCTGCAAATACTCCCGCGCAATCCGATCATGCCGTGGGGCCAGGATTACCCAACGCCATAGCGGACCTTGTACCATGACGATGGCTGCGAGGAGACCGCTATAAAGTATGGCATATCGAACGATTAGCTCACCCGTTCCGGCAAGATTCTCACGGTTGCTACTCAGCAAGAACTGCAATGCGGAGAAAACCTGGCCGTACTTGACGATGATCTGTTCCAGGCCGAAATGAAGTGCCAGGTATGCTGAAACTCCAGCGCCTAGCACCCACATGGTTGCTTTGTCTGCCCGCACTGCCCCAAGGGAAAACGCCAATGCGACCTTGGCTCCGCCAAACAGCAGCAGTACGAGGGCGGAGCCAATGAGCAAAAAGGAGCCTAAGCTGCCATTGTTGGCTATTAGCTCAACCAGATTATCGGTCGATGCCTGCGACACGACGACATAATACGAAACCGGCACAACGAGGCAGGCACCAATCACCCACCCCAACAGCGAAGTTTTGGCATGCGGGAGTATTCCGGTTGCGGCCAAGATGCTGCCTGCGGTGGCCGCTACGCTCCAAATGCAGAACAATGCCAGAAAACGCCCGAGCAATTCCCATTTCCACGGCCATCCCAGCACGGGCGACCCGACAATATCATGGATGCTTTCGCTTGGCACTGCGGATACGATCAGTAGCCACGCGACCAGACCGTGCAGCAATACCAGGGGCAGAAAGCTGAGCAGGTACATTCCTCCTCGCGTCAGCCAGCGCGCGATGAAGACGGGAAAACCGATCGACCAGTAAAAAAGCGTTGCAAGTAATACCAGTGATCTAAAGGGGTGCCCCTGGTATACCAGTTCGCGGACATTGTATGGGGTAAGTTCTGACCGCGTAACGAGCCATGCAATAGCAACCCATATCGCCATTCCCAGCGCAATGGAAGTAAGAGTGCGTCTACCGCTCATCTTTGCAGTGGTCACTGCGGTATCATCGAGCTGAGGCAGGGTTGTTTCTGCCACCGGTTCGACTTGGGGCTGGTGGCGCTGCACGACGCCTAATGCCCAGCCAACCAGCATCAGTAGTATCGGTTCTGTCACATCGGCGGTACGGCCCAGCAATGCCATCTGACTCAACTCGATCAAGCACGACCATATAACCAGCCCGACTATGGTCTTTCTCGTATCCATCCCATTTTTATGCCCAAGCCATAGCAGAGCCGTATAAATGAATAACGATCGAACCAATCCGTGCGCACCGGATTCCATGGATCCATGAAGCATGGTTGCGAAAGGAATGATATTGATCGTTCCACTACGGGTAAGGAAGAACGGTGTAATTTCAATTGCAGTCCAGGCTATCAACATTAGCCAGAACGCCGCTTCAAAAATTCTTCTGGAGTGGCCGAGTCGGAGCATTGAAGCGAACAACACGTATCCAGCAACCATGCCAACCAGGGCCGATGCGTCCAAATACAGATTCACGACGATAAGCTTTGCAGCAAGAACTACAATGAGCGCGCCCCCCAACCATAAAGCAGGCTGCGCTCTCAACGCCATCAAGGCCGTGCCTGCCGCCACTACGCCGGCTGCATGCATCAGGCTCTTGGGGAGGCTGAAGTTAAACTCGAGCAATGGCTTTAACGCATCCTTGATTTTTTGCCAGTCCAGCGTTGGTGCAAGGGGCAACGATTCGTTAAGCAGCCACAACACTAATATGGATAGCGGTATAAGCGTCAAATAACTCAATGAGTGGGCGCTAGTGTGTACCCGCTTTGCCACAAGATTCGCTGCGGTCATGCCTGAGGCCATACCGACCATGTTCCAGAGTACATCGGCAAGGGCCGCGGTACGCGACGGCAGCCAGACTTGCGCTAACTGGAGGGCGAGCGAAAAGATGAACGCCAATAAAAGCGCTACGCCAAAATGAGTACCCTTGGGGCGCCTGCTCGATGAAAATAAAACAGCTGCGATTCCAAGTGGAAAAAAGAGCGCGATATTCCCCAGCACATCTCCAATCGAAGTAAACCAGGTGAAATTCGTCAGAAACGCCTGGAGAGTACCTGCCCGTGGCGCCGAAAAATTGCCGGGATACAACGACCCATAGGCGATTAACAGCAGGATGACCGAGAGAATCCGCATCAGTCAGAAGCTTCTGTTGAGGAGAGAATGGAAGGGAAGCCCATCATTACTTGGCACGCATCGGGATAATCTCCAGTGTCGGGAGCCAGCGTGGCCGTTTCTTAGTGATTGCATAAGCGCCCCATTCTGCCGTTCCATGCAAATCGCCGTCAAAATCCAGCTCGGCTTCAGGGAAAGTACGTTCGGGGAAAGTACGAAAGGGCGAACGGTCGGCCGCAGGGACGCTGCCCCTGTTCGCCCGCGCGTTTGGCAGCAGATTCAGTTCGCCCAAAGGTGCGTGGGGCCTGGCCAGATACTCGACCGCTTCCGCGTATCTACCCACAAGGTTGCCTTCACTGGCGAGGCCCGCTATAGGTATGCGAGCAAACACCGCATTGGTCTCTATCCATTGTTGATAAGGCGGATCTTCCGCCTTGCGCACGAGTACAATTCCCGCGCCGGCTGCAACAACGGTATTGTAGAACACGGATATCGTGCGTACTGTGTCATTATGTGGCCGGATGCGGACTGCGTCGTGGAAATGGTTAACGAACAGGTTATTGTATAACGCGATATTTCCCTCGCCCTGGAATAACGACTCGTGCTGGTTCTGATAAAAGAAATTACCGTATACGAGATATCGGTCATTTGACCCAGGTCCCGCAAGCGGCCAGTGCCCGACCAGTACATTCGGTCTTGCTGTCTCTTTCGATCCGCCGTTGGTTTTACTGAAGACATTGTGCCTGATTATCGTTGCATTGTTGCCGCCCGGCATATCGGGCAACAACGACCGCGGTTGCTGATGTTTTATTTGCAAGTTATAGCCGATTGTATCGGCTATAAGATTGTGCTCGATCAACCCTGCAATAAACGGCGCCCGACCATCTGAATTGCCAAGATAGAGGCCCGTTCCCGCTCCCATGATCACGCTGTTGCGAATCACCCAGCCCCATGCCGGACACTTCGTCGAAATGGCCACCGTTTGCTGATTGTTGCCGTGGCCTCGCACGCGCAGCCCGTCAAGCGTGATGTGGTGCGCCCAGTCGGCGTGCCCCTCGCATTTCACGCCATCCACCGGCAGGTTTTGCCCTTCCAGATCCACGTTCCTGAGTGTGACATAACTCGAATTGACGATACTAACGGTGTTGTGACCGCGTCGCGCGAAAAAAACGGCCCGCCGACCTGTCTCGGGTCCAGCGATAGTAATCGGCGTTTCGGCGGTGCCGCGAAGATATTGGATGGGCAGCCCGTCCCTGTATTCCCCCGGCATGAGCCGGACGTTTGCGCCCGGCTCCAATACTCTTAGTCTGACAAGGTAGTTGTCCGGTCTTAAGGTATAGGTGGCGGCTGCGAAAACAGATGAAGAGCCAATTGGAATGCTGGCGAGCGCCAAAAAAAGAACAACAGCTGTTTTGGTCATTTAGCTTAGGTTCGGCAAGCCCGAAGGCATCAATTCATTCTCAACGTTCTTCTCATGTATGACTGCACCATCATCGTACGGCATTGCGCCCTCGAGATCATTCGGTTATAGTTGAATGCAACTTTGTTGCAATACTACCATTTATGTTAGAACTGCATAAACAAGCAGAAGAGATGATCCGCAGCCGCGGGGAGCGGGCGACGTCTGGCAGGGTACATATCCTTGCCGCGCTGCTGGGGGAGCGGCGGGCAATTACACACCACGAAATTGAAGAGCGTGTGGGCCGCAACCAGAGGTTGGATCGTGTCACGCTCTATCGCGTGCTTGAATGGTTGAACCAGAAGTGCTTCGTGCACAGGGTCGTGAGTGCCGATCGGATTTGGCGTTTCCGCGCGAATCTCGATACGCATCCGCACCCCCATGCGCATTTTGAATGTACACGCTGCACGACCGTGATCTGCCTCGATGATATGAAGGCCGAGTACGACCGTCCGCTCCCAGCTGGCTATCGCTCGCAGGAAGTTGACCTGAGAGTGAAAGGATTATGCGCTGACTGTACCTGAACGGTCCGATTCATAAATGCGGAGCACACCGGGATTGCGGAGCACAGCGGGATATTGGTGAAAGAATCAGCGATGATTTTGCGTAAGGGCGTTAAGGCGCTATTTTTTTTATTGCTACTGGCGTTATCGCTGGTGCCGGTTCTTCAGGCGGCACATGCGCTTACGCACTTTGCGCCCGCTAATACCATTGGCATTTCCGAGCCGGATGGCGGCAAGGAAGTCAGCGGGTCCGTGGCCGAAGCGGATGCGAACGCGGGTTTCGACAGCGACAGGTTTTGTCTCGACTGCCTCGCTCTGGCAGGATTGGGCATTCTCCTTCCTGTTCTGGCATTCTGTTTCTTCGCCCAACCCGCGCGTCAACCGCTACCGCACCTCACCGCGCTGTTCATTGTCCCCCATTTCTCTTCTCCCTACCTCACCCGCGCACCCCCGCTAGCGTAATCCCTCGCTTTCCATGCGGCTGACCTGATCGAATAGTCATTATCCCGGCGGCTCACGCCGGTCTAATCCCGATTTAGGTCCTGCCTGCCTATCCTTGCTCACCCATGTGGCTTGCCACGTGAAGTGTTCGCACGCGATCTGCCGTTAATTTTCTGAAGAATTGGCATGAACTATTCAGGTTGTAATCCGCCGGATCTGCCTTGCTCCGGCGCGACAGGAATCGCAGGCAATACCACTCTGCGCAGGACTCGCGTAAGCGCGAACCTTAGCTGGAAGCTGCCTGCCGCGATTGTGTTTGCTCTGTTCCAAATCTCTGCTCAAGCTCAGGGTTCCGGGGCGGACAAAGTATTAACGCCCGTCGTGGTGACGTCGACGCCATTTGAGAATCGTAGCGAACTGGACATGGCTCAACCTGTTTCCGTGTTGCGCGGTGATGATCTGCGCCGCAAGCGGGAAGCAAGCCTGGGCGATACGCTTTCGCGCGAACTGGGCGTCGCGTCGACCTCATTCGGGCCGGGAGCCGGCCGTCCCATCATTCGCGGCCTTGATGGGCCGCGGGTGAGGGTGCTGGAGAACGGAATCGGCACGATGGATATCTCCTCCATCAGCCCGGATCATGCGGTAACGACGGAATCGCTCAATGCTTCTCAGATCGAGATTTTGCGGGGTCCGGCAACATTGCTCTATGGCAGCGGTGCTTCGGGGGGAGTAGTCAATGTCGTGAATATGCGTATCCCAAACCAGTTGTTCAAATCCCCAAAAGGAGACTTTGAAGTCCGGGGAAATACTGCAACGGAAGAACGCACCGGTGCCTTCAATGCGGCTGGGAGCATGAGGCAGATGTCATGGAGCGTTGGCGGCTTCAAGCGTAAGACCGATGATTACCATATTCCGGGCCGAGCCAATGAGAGCGATCCGACCAGCCGAAAAGGCATTGTCGAAAACAGCGCGGTAAATTCGGGTGGTTTGTCCGGAGGGGCATCCTTCGTGGGCGAGCGGGGCTTCTTGGGTGGATCGATAGCCCACCTGGAAAGCAAATACGGCATACCCGGTCCTGAGGGCGCACGGATCGATCTCAAGCAGACCCGCTACGATTTCTCGGGTGAGTTGGACAAGCCCATTGCCGGGTTCGAGAAGCTGAAAGTACGGATGGGATACAACGATTACAAGCATGCCGAAATCGAGCGCACCGGAGAGATTGCAACTCGATTTAAGAATCAGGCACTCGAAAGCCGTGCCGAGCTCTTGCATGAGCCCGTGGCGAACTGGAAGGGCGTAATAGGCGTTCAGTTCCGCGATCGCCACTTTTCAGCCCTTGGCGCGGAGACAGTGGTACCTGTTACCAGATCGCATTCGGTGGGCGTATTTTTGATCGAAGAGCGCAACTGGAACCGATGGCGCCTCGAACTCGGCGGACGGGGGGAGTATGCTGCGCAGGACCCCAAGGGCGACCTTCTCCCCTCGCGCTCATTTGGACTCTACAACGCATCCGCGGGCGCGTTATGGAAATTCATGGAAGGCTACGGGTTGGGCCTTACAGCCATCCGGGGACAACGCGCGCCGGCAACGGAAGAACTGTACATAAAAGGTGCGCACCATGGCACGGCCACCTTTCAGACGGGCGACAGTGACTTGAGCAGCGAGACCACCAGCAATATCGACCTTGCGCTACGCAAGACCACTGGTGCCGTGACCTGGAAAGTCAATGCATTCCATAACTGGATCAGCAACTATATTTTTGTGCGCAGTGCCGACATTAATGGTGATGGCGTGGCCGATCGTGCGGACGATACGGGAACACTCGATCCCAATGGTGAATTTCTGGTGCAAAATTTTACACAGGCTGGAGCCAGATTTTACGGAGCAGAAGCGGAAGCGATATTTACCATAAAACCGGACGAAATCAAATTACGCCTTTTTACCGATTATGTACGTGGAAAACTGGATAGTGGGGGAAATGTGCCGCGACTTACACCGTGGCGATTTGGAGTGGAGTTCAATCATCGGACCGGGCCATGGACATCGAACATAAGCGCAACTCGGGTCATGCGCCAAAACCACGTGGCAGAGCTGGAAAGCAGCACGCCCGGTTACACTCTCTTAAATGTGGAGCTGAGTTACCGAATCAAGCAAACGCGATCGAATGGCATCAAAATCTTCCTTCAAGGCCGGAATCTTCTTAATGAAGAGATGCGGGTTCATACCTCCTTCCTGAAGGATTTTGCACCGCTGCCGGGACGAGCCCTGGTGGCCGGCCTGAGAGGTGAGTTTTAAATCGTGGGGCCGTTTCGAGATATACGCGTTTCCGTCGCAAAGAAGGCGCACGTGGCTTGAGTCATGGCTCAGCTGGCTATCAAGCCTTCGTGGAATGTGGCACACTTCGGGATTGCATTTGATATCAGGTATGCTGATCCGTGTCGTCTTACGAACTTTTTATTGGTTTGCGCTATACCCGTGCCAAGCGCCGTAATCACTTCATCTCTTTCATTTCCCTGATCTCCCTGCTCGGCATTACGCTGGGCATGACCGCACTCATTACCGTCATGTCGGTGATGAACGGTTTCCAAAAAGAAGTCAGGACACGAATTCTCGGCGTGGCATCTCACATCCAGGTGAGTGGGATAGACGGCAAGCTCACGGGGTGGCGGCATGTTGCGGGGGAAGCACTCGGACATCCGGAGGTGGAAGCAGCGGCGCCCTATGTCAGCGCACAAGGCATGGTGTCGCATGATCAAATCGTCAGCGGCGTTGCGGTGAGAGGTGTGTTGCCGGAAATGGAGAACGACGTAGCTGATTTCGCCAGTATGATGGTCGATGGCGAAATCACCAGTCTCGCACCCGGCGGGTTCGGTATGGTCATTGGTCGGGAACTGGCGAGGGCTTTAGGCGTATTTACCGGCGATAAGATCGTATTGATCTCGCCTCAAGGGCAGGTAACGCCGGCAGGCATTTTGCCGCGCCTCAAGCAGTTCACGATTACGGGCATTTTCCAGGCGGGGCATATCGAGTATGACTCCGGCCTGGTGCTCATCCATTTGGCGGATGCACAAAAGCTGTACCGTATGGGCGATGATGAGGTTTCCGGTGTCCGGCTCAAGTTGCGCGACCTGTTCCATGCGCCGCAAGTTGCCCAGGAACTCGCGCCCATGATCTCCACGGAAGTATACATCAGCGACTGGAGTCGGCAGCATGCCAACTATTTCCGCGCGATCCAGATCGAAAAGCGGATGCTATCGCTTATCCTTGCTCTCATTATCGCGGTGGCGGCGTTCAATATCGTATCCACGCTGGTGATGGCAGTAACCGACAAACAGCCTGATATCGCCATCTTACGCACGCTTGGCGCCAGTCCGCGCAGCATAATGAAGATTTTCATCGTGCAAGGCACCCTGATCGGTGTCCTTGGAACGACGCTGGGAGTCTTCGGGGGCGTGCTGCTGGCATATAACATTGAGGTGGTGATCGCCGCAATCGAGCGCGTGTTCAGCATCCAGTTCCTTTCGCCGGAAGTTTATTACATAAGCGAAATCCCTTCGGACCTTCAACTCGCCGACGTAGTCGCGGTGGCAGCGGTATCGTTTGTTCTTACTTTGCTTGCGACGCTTTATCCGAGTTATCGTGCTTCAAAGGTCAACCCCGCCGAGGCGCTCAGGTATGAATGAGCGCATCATTTCCTGCTGCAACCTGCGCAAGAGTTACTATCAGGGAAAGCTTGAAGTGCCCGTACTGATGGGGATAGACCTGGATGTGGCAAAGGGCGATACGGTGGCGATTGTCGGCGCATCCGGTTCCGGAAAAAGCACCCTTCTGCATCTGTTGGGTGGACTGGATGCGTCGACCGGCGGTGAAATACGCATCATGGGGCACGACATCGCGGCTGTCCCCGAGGAAGAACGATGCAAGCTGCGTAACCGGTCGCTCGGCTTCATCTATCAGTTTCACCATCTGCTGCCAGAGTTCAGCGCGCTTGAAAACGTTGCGATGCCGCTACTTATCCGCCGCATGAACAATACCGAAGCCTACGAGCGCGCTGCGGGAGTTTTGAAGCAGGTGGGCCTAGGCCATCGCCTCACCCATACCCCTGGCGAACTCTCGGGGGGCGAGCGTCAGCGCGCCGCCGTTGCCCGGGCGCTGGTCACCCGTCCCGCCTGCGTGCTCGCGGATGAACCCACCGGGAATCTCGACCGCCGCACCGCGGGCGAGGTATTCGACTTGATGCTCGAACTTAATCGCAGTATGGGCGCAAGTCTGATCATTGTTACCCACGATCCGGAGCTGGCCAAAAAGGCTCGGCGCACATTGCACCTTGAAGACGGGATGTTGGCAGGGTAGTGACGGGCTTCGCCGCAAGTTGAATTCGCATTACGGCGATCTACGCTCCCGCTGAGCAATAGCGAATCAGATTTCCTTCCCGGTCTCATTCCGTGTCTTTTCCGACGTTCGGCCTGCGGCGTTTCGCGCGCTTGCGCCATTCATAGACGGTATATAGCCGCCACCCCCCTCGCACCAGCACATAGCCGCCAATCGAAAGCAGCAGCGCCAGCAAGACCAGACCCACGAGTAGCGGCTTGCCCAGCGAGACTACCCAATCCGCCAAGGTGGGTATCCACTCGCCGATGCTTTTGTCCATCAGGTGCAACTCGGTTTTGGGAAGGGTGCCGGCGCCATTGCCGGTAACGAACGCCCCCAGGGCATAGGCTGCGGCGTAGATCGGCAAAATGGTAAAGGGATTGGAGTACAGCGTCGTTATTATCGCTACCGGTAGATTTACCTTGAAAACGATAGCGAATAAAGCGGCGAAAAAGAACTGGACTGGATTGCTGCCGGGAATCAGACCGGTGAACAGCCCTGCCGCTACGCCACCCGCAACCGAGCGGCGATTGAGATGCCACAGATTATGGTGATGCAGCCAATCTCCGAAAATTCCGACAAAGCGGTTCTGGCGGACGGTCTCGTGAGATGGCAGGTATTTTTTGAAAAATTTTCGAGGCACAAGAAGAGTGTACGTAAATCCAACTTCGCGCTGCAAACATTATCACCCGCGCCGCGGCGATTGGGCAGCCCCCAATCAAGGCTTTCTTTCTGCACCAACCATTCTCAATCACTTCGGTACCGGCTTCAAACGCAGGAATTAAAATAATGCAAGGGTATTTTCTGGCGTTTGCCATGGGAGTGATACTGCTCCAGCAACAGGCCGAACTGCCGGAAGTGTTCTGGGCAGGAGCGCTGCTGCCGCTCGCCGTCTCCGTGTTTTTTCTCCTTCGCTATCAGACCACTCTTCTCGCGGTTATAGGTAGAACGCTGCTAGCCATCCTATTCTTGGGTAGCGGATTTTTCTGGGCGGCCGCTTTAGCGCAGTGGCGCATCTCGGATGCACTTCCGCACGAATGGGAGGGGCGCGATATCCGGCTGGTCGGCGTGGTTGCGGAGCTGCCGCAGGCGAATGAAAGCGGCGTTCGTTTTGTATTTGACGTCGAGCAAGTGCTGACGCGAGATGCCCGCGTTCCCGAGCGCATTTCCCTAGCCTGGTATAAGGAAGGTGGAAGATCATCCAATCCTGAAGTGGTGCCGCCGCAAATCGGTGCCGGAGAACGCTGGCAGCTTACGGCACGGCTCAAGCGTCCGCACGGCACCAACAATCCGCACGGTTTCGACTTCGAGCAATGGGCACTCGAGCGCAACATACGCGCCACCGGCTATGTGCGTAAAAGTGATGAGAATATGCGTCTTGAGCAGATGGTCAATCGTCCGGCTTATCAGGTGGAGCGTTTGCGCCAGGAAGTCCGGGAGCGTTTCCTGGCTATTCTCCCAGATCATGCGTATACGGGTATCCTGGTTGCCCTGGCGGTTGGCGATCAGCGCGCGATTCCACGAGAGCAGTGGCAGATACTGACCCGCACCGGGGTAAATCACCTGATGAGTATATCGGGGCTGCACGTGACGATGGTATCGGGCCTGATATTTTCGCTGTTCTACGGGCTATGGCGCAGGAGCTACCGTTTAACGTTACGGATACCCGCCCGTAAAGCCGCGGCCGTGGCCGGGTTGGCGGCCGCACTGGGTTACGCGCTTCTCGCGGGCTTCGCGGTGCCCGCGCAGCGAACGGTTTATATGCTTGCGGCGATCGCCATCGCTTTATGGCTGGGGCGTTCTATTTCCATGGCGGCAGTGTTGGCCTGGGCATTACTGGCGGTGGTTATGATCGATCCGTGGTCAGTACTCTCGCCGGGCTTCTGGCTATCGTTTGGCGCCATTGCGGTCATTCTGCTTGTATCTGCCGGAAGGATCGGCAGGACGCACTGGTTGAGCGGGTGGACACGGGTGCAATGGGCCATCACCCTTGGTTTGATACCCCTATTGTTGGCGATGTTCCAGCAAGTATCGCTGGTTTCACCCTTAGCCAACGCGATCGCCATTCCATTGGTCAGCCTGGTAGTGGTTCCCTTTACGCTGTTGGCAACACTACCTCCCCTGGGTTTCATGTTGCTGCCGGCGCACTGGGTACTAAGCGGATGCATGCAGCTAATGCAGTGGATGAGCGATGTGCCGCAAGCGATCTGGAGTCAGCATGCGCCGCCTGCCTGGGCAGTGGCAGCTGGAATGGCCGGCATTTGCTGGATGTTGCTACCCGGAAGGCTGGGGCTGGGTCTTCCCTCGGGATTCCCTGCTCGCTGGCTGGGCGGAGTCGCGCTACTGCCGATCTTTCTAACGCCCCCGCAAAATCCTTCGCCAGGTGAATTATGGGTGACGGTGCTGGACGTAGGTCAGGGATTGGCGGTAGTTGCACGCACCCAAAACCATGCCCTGCTGTACGATACCGGGCCGGGCTTCAATCTGGAAGCGGACAGCGGTAACCGCACGATTATCCCCTTCCTTCGGGGCGAGGGCGTGAAACGTATTGATGCCATGATCGTGACTCATTCCGACGCCGACCATAGTGGCGGAGCATTGTCCGTGCTCCAGGCAGTACCAGTGGACTGGCTGGTTTCATCCTTAAAGGAAGATCACCCCATACAGTTGGCTGCCACAAGTACGCATCAATGTCGAGCGGGAGAATCGTGGCAATGGGATGACGTCAGGTTCGAAATGCTACATCCACCGGATCAGAGCTACAGTAATCCCAAGCTTAAAACCAACGCGATGAGTTGCGTGATGAAAATCACCACTTCGCACGGTAGCGTACTGCTGCCGGCCGACATCGAAAAGAAATCGGAATATCAGTTGGTCGAACGTGCCGGGGATGCGCTAGCCGCGACGGTCCTGGTTGCACCGCATCACGGCAGTAAAACTTCCTCGACGACTGAGTTTGTGAGCCGGGTGAATCCCAGGCTGGTAATATTCACCGTCGGTTACCGTAACCGCTTTGGTCATCCGAAGAACGAAGTGGTGGAGCGTTATAAGTCAATCGGAAGTCGATTGCTACGGAGCGATACGGATGGGGCGGTATCGCTGCGCTTTGCAAATAGCGAAATTACGGTGCAAACCGCTCGCTCGCTACGCCGTCGCTACTGGCACGACATCCCATCATAGCGGCTTGACGATTCTGGATTTCGTTGTTGGGTCTCGCAGAAGACTTCAGAATCGGTTCTGATCGTTCATCAAAAGGAGAGACGTAAACTTAATAATGGGCAACGCGGCATCGGACTCGGGCTCAATGGCCTCTCATTCTTCTTCCGCGGCTGCTCCGCTCGTAACCGACGAGTGGAACGCATCCGTATGGCTGGATACGTTGCCACCCATCTTTTCTCCTGCCGAAGTGGAAGCATTCGGCCATGCCCTCGACTTTTCCCAACCGTTTTATGCAGGCAAATTGCTCCTCACCGGTGAGCCCGCCGCGGAGCACATGCACGGCGTGGTGTTGATTCTTGCTTCGTTGCGGGTCGACGCCGATACTCTTATGGCGGGCATCCTGCATTCCGTACCGCTGTATCTGGATGGATACCAGGAGAAGCTGAACGCGACTTTTAATCCGACGGTAGCTCACCTGGTGGAAGGCGTTGCGCGCATGGGTCGCATCCATACGCTGGGAGCCCGCAATGTTCCGGACCGCAGCGCGCAAGTGGAGGCATTGCGCAAAATGCTTCTCGCAATGGCGGAGGACATTCGCGTCGTTATCATTGCCCTTGCGGCTCGGGTACAAACGATGCGCTACATTGCTGCCAATAACGTTCATGGCAGAGCGGAAATCGCGCACGAGACAATGGACATATTTGCCCCATTGGCTAACCGCCTCGGGCTGTGGCAGGTAAAGTGGGAACTGGAGGATTTTTCGTTCCGGATACTCGAGCCGGAACGTTATAAAAAAATCGCCCGTTTGCTGGAAGAGACTCGCCGCGTCCGCGAAGATTACATCGCCACGGTGGTGGCGAAATTACAGGGTGAATTGCGGCGGACGGGAATCAAGGCTGAGGTTACCGGACGCCCTAAGCACATCTATAGTATTCACAGGAAAATGCAACGCAAGGGACTGGACTTCGAGGAAATACACGATTCCCGCGCCTTGCGCGTTCTTGTGGAGGATGTGAAAGACTGCTATGCCGTGCTCGGGACGGTGCACAATCTTTGGATCCCCATCCCGAAGGAGTTCGACGACTACATCGCGCGACCGAAAGGAAATGATTACCGATCCCTGCATACCGCCGTGCTCGGCCCTGAAGACAAGGTAGTGGAAGTGCAGATCCGTACATACGAAATGCATCGTCATTCGGAGATGGGGTTTGCCGCGCACTGGCGCTATAAGGAGGGTGCAAAACGAGATTCCAGGTATGATGAAAAAATCGCCTGGTTAAGACAAATCCTCGAATGGAGGAACGATGTAGCGGATGCGGGCGAACTGGCCGAGCATTTCAAGGTTGCGCTGTTCGAGGATTCAATATATGTATTGACCCCGCAGGGCAGGGTGATTGCTCTACCGAAAGGCGCTACGCCGGTGGATTTTGCCTATCATATTCATAGTGATCTGGGCCACCGCTGCCGCGGAGCGAAAGTCGACGGTGTCATGGTGCCGCTCGACTACCAGTTGCACAATGCGCAACGCGTCGAAATCATCTCGGCCAAACAGGGCGCCCCCAGTCGTGATTGGCTCAATCCCGCCTTGGGGTATCTCAAAAGCCAGCGGGCAAGAGCAAAAGTCAGGCAATGGTTTAGCGGTCAAGAGCGTGAAGCTTTATTGGCCCAGGGCCGGGCGCTGGTGGAGAAGGAATTGCAGCGTCATGGCATGACTGCGCTAGGGCTGGACAAGCTTGCTGCTGAATTTAAATTCCCCAAACTCGATGCATTTTTGGCTGCGGTCGCTCGAGGCGAGATCGGCAGCCGGCAATTATCGAATTTTCTAGGCGAGAAAATCCCATCCCCGGCAGCTCAAGGTTCCGAAGCGCCCGCCAGCGCCATGCCCGTTTCGGCAACGCCGACAGGTATCGTCGTTGCCGGTGTCGATAAACTGCTCACCGTTCTGGCTAAATGTTGCAAGCCAGCGCCACCCGACCCCATCGTCGGCTTTATCACACATGGACGCGGTATCACAATACACCGACAGGGGTGCGCCAGTTTGTCGCGATTGGCTGGAGATAGCGCCGAGCGCATTATCACAGCGGAGTGGGGCGCGGCCGATATGTCAAAAAGTGCAGGTTATGAGGTGGATGTTGAGATCGAAGCCCTTGACCGGCAGGGATTGCTGCACGATGTCTCGACTATTCTGCTACGAGAAAAAATAAATGTGACCGCCACTCGTACCCAAAGTCACCAACATACCGCTGTCATGCGTTTTACCCTGATGATCACAGGTCTGACACAGTTGAGCCGGCTTCTGGGATTGATACAGAGCCTGCCCGGGGTGACATCGGTTTCCCGGAAGTGAGCGCCAATGCCGTGGCGAACCAGGGGACTCGCTACTGCCGATTTGTTTCTTCCGCCCATCGCTCACGAATTTGACCGGGCATTTTTTGCCGGGCTGCTGCTTATGCCGCATGGCGAAGTGCGACCTGGCAGGCGCGTCATCGCGGCAACAAGCGATCGGCAGGCTTTGCCTCCAAACTGCTCAGCCAGTCCTTCATACCTCTGCGCGTGCTGCTCGGCATGTGCTCATCCGGTACCAGGGACTTCTATCGCTCCTCAGGCAGGTCGTCCTTCCCCTTGCCGAAGTTCTATGCATCTGATTTCCGCCCTTAATTGTGGTTGCGCCTCCTGCATTGATCTGTTTAACCCATTGTCCCGTCAATCAAAAACCCTTCTTTTATCCTTGACTTTGCTATTTTTTTTATTTACAGTGGGCAAAAGTGGGAAAAAGTGGGGGAAGTTTTCCGGTAACTTCATCCTGCAAATAAGGGAGCACAATGTTTCGCGGTGGGACACCTATCAGTCTCGACAACAAGGGTAGACTCGCGGTGCCTGCAAAATACCGCGAAGACCTTTTATCGCTTTGCGGGGGCCGCCTGGTCATTACCGCCGATCCGTCCAAGTGCTTGCTCGTCTATCCGCATTCCGTGTGGGAACCGATTGAGCAAAAGCTCAACAGTCTTTCCAGCTTTAATCCACAAACACGCAGTTTGCAACGTCTTCTCGTTGGCAATGCAAGCGACGTGGACATGGATGGCGCGGGCCGTATTCTCGTGCCGCCTCCGTTGCGTCATTTTGCGGGCTTGACCAAAGATGTGGTTCTGGTTGGACAAGGTGCGAAGTTTGAGTTGTGGGACGGCGAGAAATGGAATCAGCAAATCGAAAATGCGCTCACTTTCAAGGACGGCATCCCGGCGGAACTTGACGGTTTCTCGCTGTAAGCCGTGGTTGATGCCTCAGCGCATACGCCGGTGTTACTGCAGGAAGCGGTGGATGCCCTGGCAGTCAAGCCAGGAGGGACATATGTTGATGGAACATTTGGCCGTGGCGGACATAGCCGGTTGATATTGGAGCAACTGGGAGAATACGGAAGGCTGATAGCGTTTGACAGGGACCCGGCGGCCTGGGCGGCAGGGGAGGCTTTTAGGGACGAACGCTTCCGCATGATCCACAGCAGTTTTTCGCGGATACAGGAGATATTGGTGCAATTAGATGTGGAGCGGGTGGACGGGATATTGCTCGATTTGGGAGTGTCGTCACCACAACTTGAAGAAGCGGATCGCGGTTTCAGCTTTCGCCTGGATGGTCCGCTAGATATGCGAATGGATACGAGCGAGGGACAGACCGCCGCAGAGTGGCTCGCCGCTGCTTCTGAAGCTCATCTGGAAGAGGTGATAAGAAATTATGGAGAGGACCGGTTTGCTAAACAGATTGCAAGAGCGATTGTTGCGGCTCGATCGCGGGAGCCCATCGCCACTACACACCAGCTTGCCGCGATCGTGGCATCCGCGGTGCGTTCGCGCAAGGGGGAAGGTAAGCAAAATCCGGCGACCCGCACTTTTCAGGCTATCAGGATTTATATCAACCAGGAGCTTGAGAAATTGTCGCTGGTCCTGCCGCAATGCGTGGAAGTATTGAAGCCCGGCGGGCGGCTCGTTGCCATCAGTTTCCACTCCCTGGAGGACCGAATTGTGAAGCGTTTTATGCGTGAGGCGGCGAACGCCGACAGATTGCCGAAGGAAGTGCCGCTGCGGGCGACAGAAGTGCAGCGTCTAAGCCGGCACAAGCTGCGCGTGGTAGGTAAGGCGGTCAGTCCGACTGCGGAAGAGTTGGCAAGAAACCCTCGCGCTCGCAGCGCAGTGATGCGGGTGGCGGAGCGGCTGAACACCACATAGCTGAAGCTTGGCATGAGAGTGTTCGCGGTTAAATGAGAGACTGATGTGACCAGAATAAACATTCTGTTGACTTTGATCCTCATCGCCTGCGCGCTGAGTGTTGTGACTTCACAGCACAAGGCGCGCAAGCTTTTTGTAGAACTGGAAAATGAACAGGCGCTGGCGCGGCGGCTGACCGTAGAGTGGGGACAATTACAGCTTGAACAGAGCACTTGGGCGATGCATACACGTGTAGAAAAGATCGCTACGGAGGAGCTGCACATGCGGCTGCCGGACGCGTCAAGAGTGCAAATTATCTCGCTGACCGCGCCAGCCGATCCAGCTGCTTCTTTGGAAACGCCAAAGTGAAGGCCAGGCACCTGCCGCATGTTGTGCTGCCCGCGGGACGCTCACGTCTACTGGCGGCGCTATTGGTGCTGAGTCTGGCGGGATTGGCGGGGCGAGCCGCTTATCTGCAGGGGATACACAACGACTTCTTGCAAGAGAAGGGCGAGTCGCGCTACAGCCGCGTATTGGAAATGAATGCTAATCGCGGAATGATTACCGATCGCAATGGTGAACCGCTTGCGATCAGCACGCCGGTTGAGTCGGTATGGTGCAGCCCTCAGGATATGAATGCGACGCCGGAGCAGATGAAAAAATTGGCAAACCTGATCGATCTGGATGTAGGTGAAGTTCGCAAGCGTGTAAACGTAACGCAGCACGGCGCCAGCCAGCCCGGGTCGTCCGCCGGTTCAAGGCGGGACTTTGTCTACCTCAAACGGCACTTGTCGCCTGATATTGCGTCCAAGGTAGTCGAACTTAATATACCCGGTGTGTTTCTGAAACGGGAATACCGCCGCTATTACCCAGCCGGCGAGTTGACTGCGCATGTGCTTGGGTTCACAGATGTGGACGACAAGGGACAGGAGGGGGTAGAGCTGGCGTGGCAGGATGAGCTCGCGGGCAAGCCTGGCAGCCGTCGGGTAATCCGGGATCGGAAAGGACGAATTGTCGAGGATGTGGAAAGTATCCGGGCCCCCAAGCCGGGGCAGAATGTTGCTTTGTCCATAGACGGCAAAATTCAATATCTGGCGTACCGGGAATTGAAGCAGGCAGTAGAAGCCAATAAGGCCAAGGCTGGGGGGATCATAGTGCTGGACGCGAAAACGGGCGAGATTCTGGCGCTCGTCAATCTGCCGGTATACAACCCCAACAACCGGAAAAACATGAAGGGCGGGCGAGCTCGTAATAGGGCGCTTACGGACGAATTTGAACCGGGCTCGACCCTGAAACCGTTCACAATTGCGGCGGCGCTGGAAACAGGGGGAATAAAGCCCGATACCGTTCTGGAAACGGCTCCCGGGACGTTCACCATCGGTAAGGCGACCATACGTGATGCTCATAAGGAAGGCGCCCTGACTGTGTCGCAAGTAATTCAGAAATCGAGTAACGTTGGTTCAGCCAAAATTGCCTTGTCACTACCGCCGCAAACGTTATGGGAGATGCTCAACGACGTGGGGTTTGGCACGCCCACAGGGTCAGGATTTCCCGGCGAGGTCAGTGGTAAGCTCCGACCCTATCGAACTTGGCGCCCTATCGAACAGGCAACCATGTCATACGGACATGGCATTGCCGTCAGTCTTCTGCAGCTTGCGCGTGCCTATACCCTGTTCTCAGCAGAAGGCGAGTTGAAACCGGTGTCCCTGTTGAGGCTTGAAAATGTGCCGGAAGGTAAGCGCGTGATTTCCCGCAACACGGCGCTCGCCGTGAGCGAAATGCTGGAACTGGTGGCGCAGCCGGGCGGCACCGCGACGCAAGCCCGGATCAACGGCTATCGGGTGGCGGGAAAGACCGGCACGGCCCACAAGCTGGAGGGCAACGGCTATGCAAAAAACCGTTATCTGTCGACATTCGTCGGCTACGCACCGGCGTCCAATCCGCGCTTTGTCATCGCCGTGATGCTGGATGAGCCGTCTGCTGGTCAATATTTTGGTGGCGCGGTAGCGGCGCCAGTGTTCAGTCGTGTCATGGCGGGTGCTCTGCGTATGCTGAATGTGCCGCATGACGCGCCCGTGACCAACGTTGTGTCGCTTACTGCCGCGCCGAAACCGCCGGGTGATGCATGATTCTCCAGTCAAACGAAGACCTGCTTCCGGAAGGATCGCGCATGTATTTTGATTTTCACCGGCTGGACAGTATGGGTGTCAAAATTGACAACCTGTCGACCGACAGCCGCATGATCAAGCCGGGGGATGCTTTCCTCGCTTATGCGGGAGCCAAGCAGGATTCCCGCAAGTTTATCCCTCAGGCTATCGCAGCGGGGGCAAAAGCAATCATTTGGGAAAGTGGCGGTTTTGAATGGAATCCCGGATGGAAGGTCCCCAATTTGAGCGTACCCGACCTCCGCGCGAAGGCGGGCATGATCGCTGATCACGTATACGATCATCCATCGCAAAAATTACAGCTTATCGGTGTGACCGGAACAAACGGCAAGACCTCGTGTAGCCACTGGATCGCTCAGGCCATGACTGCGTTGGGCACGAAAACCGCGGTTATCGGCACAATGGGAGTCGGCTTTCCCGGAGAGCTCGAACCCACCGTCAACACGACACCGGACGCAGTGTTATTGCAGCGTAAAATGGCGGAACTGCTGTCGCGTGGCGCTCGTGTCGCCGCAATGGAAGTGTCATCGCACGGGATTGCGCAGGAGCGCATCAGTGGCGTGACATTCGCAATCGCCATGTTAACCAATCTTTCGCGCGACCATCTCGACTATCACGGGAGCATGGAGGCGTATGCTGCCGCCAAAGCGCGTTTGTTCTACTGGCCTGGACTCAAGTATGCCGTACTCAATCTTGATGACGCGTTCGGCATTGATTTGGCCAAGCGTATGACCGGTAGCGGCACCCAGGTCATCGGCTACGGCTTCACGGGGCTGGAGGATTCGAAGCGCACGCGGGACAAATTCAAAGTATTGCAAGGGCGCAATCTCAAGGTAAGTCCCCACGGGCTTGCGTTCGATATCGAGTTCGAAGGCCGACCTCTGGAATTTAAAACCGGCGTGATAGGAGGTTTTAACGCATCCAATTTACTGGGCGTACTCGCGACCTTGCTGGCAAGCGGCATTGAATTCAAAGAGGCCGTGCGATCCCTGCAGCAAGCCGGGCCTGTAGCGGGCAGGATGCATCAAATCGGCGGCGGTGATCGACCTTTGATCGTGGTGGACTATGCCCATACCCCGGATGCCATGGAAAAAGTATTGACCACGCTGCGCGAAATTCTTCAAGCCGGCTCGGGGTCGGGTGCGGGAACACAACTACGGAAGCCGAGATTGATCTGTGTGTTCGGTTGCGGGGGCGAGCGCGACAGCGGGAAACGGCCGTTGATGGGTGAAGTGGCGTCGCGCCTCGCGGACGAGGTCATCATTACCAGCGACAACCCGCGGGAGGAGAACCTCGATGTCATTATCCGTGAAATCGCGTCGGGCGCCGTCGCACGTTACGAGATTGAAAAGGATCGGGCGTCGGCTATCAATCGGGCGATATATCGCGCGCGAAGAGGCGATATCGTATTGATCGCGGGGAAAGGGCATGAAGCTTATCAGGAAGTCGGCGGAAAAAGACTTCCCTTCGACGATGGAGAGGTCGCAAGACGGGCTCTGCTCGAAAGTGCAATGGCCAACACATGATGACCGTCCAGGCGGCGGCCCGTGCTTTGCAAGAAAAGTGGTTGGGTGAAGACGTATGGTTTAACGGAGTCAGTACCGATAGCCGCGCAGTCATGCCCGGCGATTTATTTATCGCGCTGGTGGGGGAAAAGTTTGACGGTCACAATTTCGTTGCCGAGGTGATCGAAAAGGGAGCAGTGGCAGCCATCGTGCATCGGGACTGGGGGGCGAGAAACCCGCGGCCGGGGATTCCGCTGATACTGGTGGACAATACGAGATTGGCTTTGGGACGGCTTGCGGGGGACTGGCGCAGGCGGTTCGGGATTCCGCTTGTCGGGGTAACCGGCAGTAACGGCAAGACCACGGTAAAGGAAATGGTCGCTTCTATCCTGCGCCAGACCGCGGAGGAGTCCGGGCAGGGGAATGGCTCCGACATCGTACTGGCGACCGAAGGAAATCTCAATAACGACATCGGCGTGCCTTTAATGCTTTTGCGATTGCGTAAGGGGCACAAATACGCGGTGATCGAAATGGGCATGAATCATGCCGGGGAGATCGCCTACCTGACCGGTCTGTCCAAACCCTCCGTGGCTTTGATCACCAACGCGGGGGCCGCCCACGTCGAAGCGCTTGGTTCAGTGGAGGCGGTGGCCCGTGCCAAGGGGGAGATTTTTGAGGGACTTGATCAGCAAGGCGTTGCTGTCATCAACGCGGACGATCCTCACGCGGCGCTGTGGCGTGGGCTCGCCGGTAACCGAAAAGTGATGGATTTCGGTCTCGAGCAAAAGGCTGCCGTGACTGCTCGCTACCAACCTGGCCCCTTTGGGAGCAGCGTGGCGCTACTACTCCCTGATGGGGTTCAAGAGGTGGAATTACAGGTTCCGGGTAAGCATAACGTGGAAAATGCAGCGGCCGCGGCCGCAGTAGCCGTAGCCCTGGGTGCTAGCGCAGGGGCGATTATGTCCGGGTTGAGTGCTTTCTCCGGGGTGAAGGGGCGCATGCAGAAGAAGCAGGGCCTGCACGGGGCAACCTTGCTAGACGACACCTATAACGCCAACCCGGATTCGGTGCGCGCCGCTTTGGCCGTGCTGGCGAAAGCGGCGGGCAGGAAGATACTGGTGCTCGGTGACATGGGTGAACTGGGCGCGGCTGCGAAAGGTTTCCATGAACGTATAGGGGTGGAGGCGCGTGCTGCCGGTGTCGATAACTTGATAGCCATGGGCGAATTGAGCGCCTATTCGGTGGCCGGGTTCGGCGCGGGCGCTCGCCATTTCGAGAAAATCGAGGAGTTGATTGCCGAAGTCGAAGGTCTGCTGGCGCCTGGCGATACGATGCTGATAAAGGGATCGCGCTTCATGCAAATGGAGCGGGTGGTTAAGCGAGTTGAGTTATAACCTCTTAAATGACGAGTACGTGCGGATGATAACGGAGCCGCGTCAATTGATGTCTTTCCACATGCTGATGAGCAATGCCTCGTTCTGGCGGTTGACATGCTGCTAGAGCTCGCTCAATGGTTGGCGAAGGATATCCGTATCTTCAACGTGTTCAACTACATTACCTTGCGCACCGTCCTCGCCGCCCTGACCAGTCTGGCGATTTCATTCATCGTCGGCCCAGCCATGATACGCAAGCTTGCTGCTTATAAGATCGGCCAATCGGTACGCGATGACGGGCCACAGACTCATCTCGTCAAAGCCGGTACGCCAACAATGGGCGGCGCTTTAATCCTGGTATCCATTGCCGTTACCACGCTGCTTTGGGCCGATCTGAGCAATCGCTATGTTTGGGTTGTACTCGTGACCACGCTTGGCTTCGGAATGATCGGTTGGGTGGACGATTACCGCAAAGTGGTATATCGCAATCCGAAGGGACTTTCTGCGCGGGCCAAGCTGGTCTGGCAATCAGCAATTGCGATTTCGGTGGCGTTATATCTCGCTTTGACGGCAGAGCTGCCGGCGCAGACGACGATGATCGTTCCTTTCTTCAAGCATGTGGCGATACCCCTGGGCGTCGCCGGTTTCGTGGCGCTTGCGTATTTCGTCATCGTAGGCACGAGCAATGCAGTGAATCTTACCGACGGCCTCGATGGCCTCGCCATTATGCCCACGGTAATGATAAGCAGTGCTCTTGCCATCTTCGCTTACGTAGCGGGGCATGCCGTGTTCGCGAAATATCTCGGTATTCCGCACATCCCCCAGGCCGGTGAGCTGGCGGTATTTTGTGGTGCGCTGGCTGGTGCGGGACTCGCGTTTCTCTGGTTCAACGCCTACCCCGCGGAAGTATTCATGGGTGACGTGGGCGCATTGGCGCTGGGCGCCGCCCTCGGGATTGTGACGGTGATAATACGGCAGGAGATCGTACTGGTCATCATGGGCGGCGTCTTTGTAGTCGAGACCTTGTCGGTGATGTTGCAGGTTGCATCGTTCAAGTTGGTCGGTAAACGCATTTTTCGAATGGCGCCGCTCCACCATCACTACGAATTGAAGGGCTGGAAAGAAAACCAGGTAGTAGTCCGGTTCTGGATTATCACCATGATGCTGGTGTTATTTGGGTTGTCCACGTTGAAGTTGAGATGAAATCAGGCATATGAGCTTTCGAGAGAAAAAAGTACTTGTGCTTGGAATGGGCGAGACCGGGCTTTCGATGGCGAAGTGGTTATCGCGCAGGGGGGCGGAGGTGCGTGCCGCTGACAGCCGTGCCGTACCGCCCTGTATGGAGGCGTTAAAACGGATTCTGCCGCAGGTTCGCATATTCACCGGCGGGTATCCCGCCGAAGCATTTGCCGGCATAGACCTCATTGCTATCAGCCCGGGAGTGCCCATGGCGGAGCACGTCGTGCAGCAGGCGGTACAGGCCAGTATACCTATCATGGGTGATATGGAGCTTTTTGCTTCGGCAATCCGGCTACCGGGCACTTCGCAGCAAAGAATACTTGCCATTACCGGTTCCAATGGTAAGACGACCGTGACCGCAATGGTCGGTGCAATGGTGAAAGAAGCGGGTTTGGATGTCGAGGTGGCTGGGAACATCGGTCCAGCGGTACTGGATGCCCTGATGCGGCGCGAAGATTCAGGGACGCTTCCTCAAGCGTGGGTGCTGGAGGTTTCCAGTTTTCAGCTCGAATCGACGCGAAGCCTTGAACCGGACGCCGCGGCGGTACTGAACGTGAGCGAAGATCATTTCGATCGTTATTTCGGAATGCAGGATTATGCCGCCGCAAAAGCGCGAATATTCACGAGCACCCCTGTTGCGGGCAAAGAGGGGGGCGGGATTCAGATTCTGAATCGCGACGATCCCGTGGTGCGGGCAATGGCGGTCGCCGAACGTAAGCAGATGACTTTCGGTCTGGATCAGCCATCGAACGATAACGATCTTGGCCTGTTGCACGAGAGCGGGAGTATCTGGCTGGCACAGGGAGGCGTGCGCCTGATGCAAAGCAGTGAGCTTCGGGTCACCGGGTTGCACAACGTGGCCAATGCACTCGCTGCGTTGGCGCTATGCCGGGCGGTAGACCTTCCATCGCCGCCCCTGCTGCGTGCTTTACGCCAATTTCAGGGCTTGCCGCACAGAATGGAAAAGGTGGCGACCTTGGGTGGCGTCACGTTTTATGACGATTCGAAAGGCACCAATGTAGGTGCGACGGTCGCGGCGCTGGACGGCATGAGGCAGAGCGTGGTTTTGATTGCTGGCGGAGATGGCAAGGGCCAGGATTTCACACCATTGGCCGGACCGATCGCGCGGCATGCACGGGCGGTAGTCTTGATCGGGCGCGACGCGGACAAGATCGGCGCCGCCATCGATCATTGCCGCGTGCCGCTGTATTACATGAAAACAATGGAAGAGGCGGTGCAAAAAAGCTTCGAGCTGGCGCGCGCGGGGGACGCGGTAATGATGTCGCCTGCCTGTGCAAGCCTGGACATGTTCCGAAATTATGCTCATCGCGCCGAGGTATTCATCGCCGCGGTGCGGAGCCTGCAGGCCGGAAAAACGGCCGCGGCTCAAACGACTGTTAACTGATGATCTTTCAATACGATATTCGCAGCAAAAAAAACCTGCCTGATTTTGATCAGTCACTGATCTGGTCCGCAATATTATTGCTGAGCCTGGGGCTGGTGATGGTGTATTCCGCTTCTATTTCCATTGCCGAAGCCGGGCGCGGCACGAATGGCAATCCTGCCCATTTTCTTGCCCGCCATAGCGCTTATCTGGCAGTGGGGCTGCTGACAGGTCTGGTGGCTTTTCAGGTTCCGATGCGCCTGTGGCAGAAATATTCATTTCCACTCTTCCTGCTGGGCGTCGCGTTGCTGGCGCTAGTGTTGATTCCGGCGGTAGGACATGAAGTAAACGGCAGTCGTCGCTGGATATCGCTGTGGATAGTGAATTTCCAGCCATCCGAGTTCATGAAACTGTTCATCGTCTTTTACGTGGCCAACTATACCGTGCGCAAAGCGCATCATCTCGACAGCTTTCGCAAGGGATTTCTCCCCATGTTAATCATGGTGCTGGTAGTAGGCGGATTGCTGTTGCTCGAACCGGACTTCGGCGCTTTCGTCGTTATAACGGCCATTATGATGGCCATATTGTTCCTGGGGGGAATGGACCTGAAGCTGTTCGCCGGGCTGATCGGTTTCCTGATTGCCGCTCTGTTGATCCTGATCTGGATTGAGCCTTATCGCATGCAACGGTTTTTCGGATTTATGGATCCGTGGGACGATCCCTTCGGGAAGGGATATCAGTTGAGTCATGCCTTGATTGCATTCGGACGGGGTGAATGGCTGGGTGTCGGCTTGGGTGGCAGCGTGGAGAAGCTGTTTTACTTGCCGGAAGCGCACACCGATTTTTTGCTTGCGGTAATCGCGGAGGAACTTGGGTTCGCCGGCGTCGCAACGGTGGTGGCGCTGTTTGCCTCGCTGGTGATACGCGCATTTGTCATAGGCAGGCACGCAGCCGCGCGAGAACGGCATTTTTCCGCATTGGCGGCGCAAGGAATTGGTGTTTGGCTGGGTGTGCAGGCGTTCATCAACATGGGCGTGAATATGGGTGTGCTGCCAACGAAAGGGCTGACGCTGCCGTTCATGAGTTTTGGTGGCAGCAGCATCGTCGCCAGTTGTATAACGCTCGCGGTGCTCATGCGTGCGGACTGGGAGAACAGGCAATTGGCGAAGGGGTTCCCGGTATGAAAATGCGGTACGAGAGCCGGCAGAAATGCGCCTCAACTATCCAGATTAATACAACGTCGACGTGACTAATACGATTCTCATTATGGCAGGCGGAACCGGGGGACATGTGTTTCCAGGGCTTGCGGTAGCGGATTACATGAAGTCAGCGGGTTGGCGTGTCGTTTGGCTCGGAACCGAGGGAGGAATGGAAACAACGCTCGCGCCGCGGCAAGGGTATGACCTGGAAACAATCCGTTTTTCGGGTTTGCGTGGGAAAAGTATCCGAAACTGGTTCCTGTTGCCGCTGCGTCTATTATTGGCGCTGTGGCAAAGCGCCAGGGTAATACTCAGAGTGCGTCCGGACGTTGTGTTGGGCATGGGCGGCTATCCCGCCTTTCCGGGAGGAATGATGGCGTCATTGCTGGCCAAGCCATTGCTGATACACGAACAGAACTCGATTCCCGGGCTTGCCAACAGGATCCTGGCGAATGTTGCGGACAAAGTATTGCTGGGTTTTCCGGGCGTGATCAAGAGCGGCGCAAAGGTCATATTTTCGGGTAATCCAGTCCGGCGCGAAATCAGCCAATTGCGCTCGCCCGCCGAAAGATACGCGGCGCGCAGCGGTAGACTGAAGCTGTTGGTGATTGGTGGCAGCCTCGGCGCCCAGGCGCTCAATACTATTTTGCCGCAGGCTTTGAATCGCATTCCCCAAGCGTCGCGGCCGTCTGTGACGCATCAGGCTGGGAACAGGCACCTGGAAGCACTGAAAAAGAATTATGCCGAAGCGGGAGTGGAAGGCGAACTTGTTACGTTCATAGACAACATGGCGGCGCGGTATGCCGAATGCGATCTTGTGATCTGTCGTGCGGGCGCGCTTACCGTTGCCGAGCTAAGCGCCGCCGGCGTGGCGAGCATTCTGGTGCCTTTTCCTTACGCCGTGGATGATCACCAGACGTGCAATGCGAAATTTCTCAGCGACAGGAACGCGGCGGTACTGATGCCACAAAACGAATTGACGCCACAAGTCCTTGCGGAGTTACTGATGGGATTGAGCCGGGTATCGCTCATGAAAATGGCAATCAACGCGCGTGAACTGGCTAAACCGGATGCGACCAGGGTGGTGGCAGACGAATGCATGAAAATGATAACGAGATGATGACTGTGCTGGAAACCAATAATACCGCCGTTTTCCCTTTTTCACTCATCGCCGCGCGCTGCATGGTTTATCGCTATGAAGCATAAGGTAAAGCGTGTTCACTTTGTCGGTATTGGCGGTTCCGGAATGAGCGGAATCGCAGAGGTATTGCTCAACCTGGGATATCAGGTCAGTGGCTCCGATCTGTGGGACGGAACCACCACGCAGCGCTTGAGAAAACTTGGGGCCACTGTTCACATTGGCCACGCAAGCAGTCATGTGCAATTCGCAGACGCGGTCGTAACTTCGACTGCAATCAAGCCTGAGAACCCCGAGGTTATCGCGGCACGAGAGCGTAACGTGCCAGTAGTCCCCCGCGCGATCATGCTGGCCGAGTTGTTGAGGCTTCGCCAGGGGATTGCCATTGCAGGAACCCACGGCAAGACCACAACCACCAGCCTGATTGCAAGTGTTCTCGCGGAAGCAGGGATGGATCCGACATTCGTGATCGGTGGGCGGTTGGAAGCGGCAGGCTCCCATGCCAAGTTGGGTCGGGGTGAATTTATCGTGGTCGAGGCCGACGAGTCCGATGCTTCTTTTCTTTATCTGCAACCTGTATTAGCCGTCGTGACTAATATCGACGCCGATCACATGGAGACCTATGGCCACGACTTTAGCAAGCTCAAGCAGGCTTTCGTCGACTTTGTACAACATCTGCCATTTTACGGTATGGCGGTGTTGTGCGTGGACGACGCGCAAGTGCGCGAAATCATGCCCGCCATTACCAAGCCCATTACCACGTACGGTTTATCGGATAACGCGCAGGTCCGTGCCGCTGATATTCATCACAGCGAGGGACAGATGCATTTTGCTGCGTTGATAGGCGTGAACGGCAAAACCCGCAAGCTCAACGTGATGCTGAACTTACCGGGGCTGCATAACGTGCAGAATGCGCTCGCGGCCATCGCGGTATGCAACGAATTGGGTGTGCCTGACCCCGCCATCGTTCGGGCGTTGGCAGGTTTCAGGGGTGTTGATCGCCGCTTTCAGCGTTACGGCGAAATCAACCTATCTGGTAACAGAACCACCGAAGAGGGAAGCTTTACCCTCATTGATGACTACGGACATCATCCGGCAGAGATTTCCGCCACCATCGCGGCGGTGCGGGGTGCTTTCCCCGGTCGCCGCCTTGTACTCGTTTTTCAGCCACATCGCTATACCCGTACCCGCGATTTATTCGAGGAATTCGTCAAAGTGCTATCAAGTGCGGATGTGCTGCTTCTGACTGAGGTTTACCCCGCCGGCGAAATACCCCTGATTGCAGCGGACAGCAAGTCGCTCGCCCGGGCGCTTAGAGTACAAGGCAAAGTGGAGCCGATTTTTGTCGAAACGGTCGACGAGTTGCCCTTCAACATTCATAACGTGGCTCAGGATAACGACGTGGTGCTGGTGATGGGGGCAGGGTCGGTTGGCGGCGTTGCGCCTAACTTACTGAGAGAGTCTGGCGCCAGAAACGAGGGGACGGTGGACGCAACGGATGAAAGACCGGCTTGACCCGCTGGCAGAAACAACTCCTGGATTGCAAATGGATATGTCGGAAATTGATTTAATCCCTGGTGTGCGGCCGCTTCGCGGCGAGATGCGCGTGAACCAGCCAATGAGAAAATATACTTCCTGGCGCGCAGGCGGGGAAGCGGAACGCTTGTATATCCCCGCCGATCTGGCCGATTTTACTGAGTTCCTGCGCGGCTTGCCGCGCGATGAGCCGATATATGTTGTCGGACTCGGCAGTAATCTGCTGGTGCGCGACGGTGGCGTGAGGGGCACCGTGGTGGTATTGCACGCGCGGCTTAATGGACTGCGGCTGGAGCGGCGGGATAAGGACGGGTCATTGATCTACGCAGGGGCTGGCGTAGCCTGCGCAAAAGTAGCGCGGTTCGCTGCCCTGCACAGTTTGACAGGCGCGGAATTTCTTGCGGGCATCCCGGGTACGGTTGGGGGCGCCCTGGCAATGAATGCCGGGTGCTACGACGCCGAGACCTGGGAAATTGTCGAGCACGTGCAGACCCTCGGCCGGGACGGACAATTACGCACGCGAAAGGTCGGCGATTATGTGATCGCCTATCGGCACGTGGCGCTGAAGCATGGAGCGGGTTTAGGGAAGCAGAACGAGCAGATAACTGGAGATTCTCCAGGTGAGGAGTGGTTTGTGGGTGGATGGTTCAGACTGGCGAGCGGAGACGAGGGGGAATCGCGGCAGAAGATCAAAAATCTTCTCGCAATGCGTATCAATAGCCAGCCCTTAAACCTGCCCAATGCCGGCTCGGTGTTTCGCAATCCTTCCGGAGACTGGGCAGCCCGGTTGATCGAGTCGTGCGGTTTAAAGGGCTTTCGTATTGGCGGAGCAATGGTCTCGACCAAGCATGCGAACTTCATTGTCAACACCGGGGCCGCCTCGGCGGCAGATATCGAAGCGTTGATAGGGGCGGTGAGCAGCAAGGTGAAAGAGCAGACCGGGGTCGAGCTTGAACCGGAAGTGCGGATTATCGGATCGGTCGTATGATGGTGCCGAGTTCACGATACCGCTCCTGTTTTGTCCAGGACGAACGATATGGAAAGTAATCGCAATTTTGGAAAAGTAGCTGTTCTGCTCGGGGGGCGCTCGGCTGAACGCGAGATCTCGCTCAAAAGCGGCCATGCTGTGCTGGGCGCCTTGCTGCGCTGTGGTGTCGATGCCCATCCATTTGACCCTTCCGAGCATCCTATGGAGGCGCTTCTGGAGCAGGGATTCAATCGGGTACATATTGCCTTGCATGGACGCTATGGCGAGGACGGCACTGTACAAGGCGCACTGGAACTCATGGGCGTCCCTTATACGGGTAGCGGCGTAATGGCGAGCGCACTGGCAATGGATAAATGGCGTACAAAACTGCTGTGGGAGGCTGCGGGGATTACCACTCCCCATCATATCCTGATTAACGAAGAGAGTGATTTTGGCAAGGTAGTAAAGGAGGTTGGCCTGCCCATGATCGTAAAGCCAGGGCGCGAGGGATCGACAATTGGCTTGAGCAAAGTGGAAGACGAAAAGGATTTACCCGTCGCATGGCGCATTGCGGCGCAACATGACGCAATGGTACTTGCCGAACAGTTTATCGAGGGCACGGAACTGACCGCCGCGATTCTGGGAGATGTCGCGCTGCCTCTCGTCAGAATCGAAGTCGAAAGTGGATTATATGATTTCGAGGCGAAATATATTTCTGACCGGACCCAGTACTTCTGCCCCAGCGGTTTATCCAGCATCCAGGAGCAGGCGATTCAGGCGCTGGCGCTGCGTGCGCATCGCGTACTGGGTTGCGAGGGATGGAGCAGGGTCGACGTGATACTGGATAAGTCAGGACGGCCCTATTTTCTTGAGACTAACACGTCCCCCGGCATGACTGACCACAGCCTTGTGCCGATGGCGGCGAAAGCGGCCGGAATTTCATTCGATGAGTTAGTGCTTCAGATACTGGAGCTTGCACATGTGGGATAACCATCAGGCACTTGATCTGATATCGAACGTGCTGATCGTCGCGGCTGCGCTGACGTCGGCTTATTACATCAGCCAGTGGGCGGTGAATTTACCCGTTTTCCCTTTCAAGCAAATAGATATAAGCGGTAGCGATGGGGCTGGTGGCAAAGGCGGCAACGGTCGTAATGGCAGCTTAAGACACGTAACCCGAGAGCAAATCGAGACGGTCGTCCGCCACGAAGTCAAGGGAAATTTTTTTACGGTTGACCTGGACGCGTTGCGAAACGCGTTCACAAAGTTACCCTGGGTCCGGACCGCTGCCGTGCGGCGCATTTGGCCGCAGAGCCTGGAAGTGACGCTTGAGGAACATGTTGCGCTGGCGCGCTGGGGCAGCAGCGCAACAGTAAACGTGCATGGGGAGCTGTTTCATGCCGTCTCGGATGAGAAACTGCCGCTGTTTGAGGGTCCCGGCGACAGTCCGCTTGAAATGTTACGGCAGCACACTGTGTTTAGCGGATTACTGCAACCACTTCAACAGAGTATCCGGGAAATCAAGCTTTCCCCCCGCCGTGCCTGGCGGCTTCGTCTTGATAACGGAACCGTCGTAGAGCTTGGTCGAGAGCAGATGGAAGCCCGGTTGGAGCGGTACGTTCTAGTGTATCCCCGGAGCAGCGGACAATTAAATCCGCAACCCGGTTATGTGGATTTGCGTTATCCAAACGGCTTTGCGGTGCGATGAACGGGTGGCTTGCCAGCGAAACCCGGTCGGTCTATTGAATGCAGCAGATTTAAGGCTCTGGATGTAGATGAGTAGAGGCAACGAAACAAAAAACCTGATTGTGGGCCTCGACATTGGCACATCAAAAATTGTGGCAATCGTCGCGGAAGTGAAACCCGAGGGAGGGTATGAGGTGATCGGCATGGGCAGTCACCCTTCCCGGGGTCTGAAGAAAGGCGTGGTCGTCAATATCGAAACGACAGTGAATGCGATCCAGAGGGCATTGGAAGAGGCGGAGCTGATGGCGGACTGCAAAATTCGTGAGGTTTATACCGGCATTGCCGGCAGCCACATCAAGAGCTTCAACTCGCATGGAATGGTGGCCATCAAGGACAAGGAAGTATCCCGGCAGGACGTCGAACGCGTAATGGAAACCGCGAAGGCAGTGAACATACTTAATGATCAGCAGGTTCTCCACGTCCTGAATCAGGAATTCATCATTGATGGGCAGGAGGATGTAAGAGAGCCCATCGGCATGAGCGGGATTCGCCTGGAAGTAAAGGTGCATATCGTGACAGGCGCCGTGTCCGCGGCGCAGAACATTATGAAATGCGTGCGCCGCTGCGGGCTCGAAGTACGCGATTTAGTGTTGCAGCCGCTGGCCTCGGCGATGGCCGTGCTATCCGAAGATGAAAAAGATCTGGGCGTCTGCCTGGTGGATATTGGTGGGGGCACCACGGATATCGCCGTGTTCACACACGGCGCGATTCGCCATACGGCCGTGATCCCCATTGCCGGGGACCAGATCACCAACGATATCGCGATGGCGCTGCGGACCCCGACAAAGGACGCTGAGGATATCAAATGCCGTTTTGGCTGCGCACTGCGGGGAATGGCAGACCCCCACGAAATGGTTGAAGTGGCGGGCGTGGGAGACCGCGGAACTCGGCAGCTTTCAAGACAAACATTGGCGGAAGTCATTGAGCCGCGCGTGGAAGAACTTTACTCAATGGTTCAGGCCGAACTGCGCCGCAGTGGTTTTGAGGAATTGCTTTCATCCGGGATCGTCATTACCGGCGGAAGCAGTTCCCTTCAGGGAATGGTGGAACTCGGTGAAGAGATATTCCATATGCCCGTACGGCTGGGTCTGCCGCACTACCACGGCAGTTTGGAAGAAGTCGTGCTCACGCCGCGTTGCTCTACCGGTATTGGCCTGGTTGTGGCTGGCATGGAGCAGTTTCAGCGGCATCAGCACACAAGATTGCAGGGCAACTCTTTTAAGCGGATTTTGGAAAGGATGAGGAGTTGGTTTCAGGTTAATTTCTAAACGCAGTCTTCTTTGCGCAGGGGGCGGGTGAGGCCTTCGTAGAGAGTGGGCTGGTGCGGGGAGCGGGCAGAAACGGAAGGTTTGGATAGGTACGGATCAGTTGGTCCAATTTAATAAAGGAGAGGCGTCATGTTCGAAATCATGGACACACAAACACAGGAAGCGGTTATAAAAGTCATCGGTATCGGCGGTTGCGGCGGTAACGCGGTGGATCACATGATCCAGAATGGCGTGCAAGGCGTGGAATTCATTTGCGCGAATACCGATGCTCAAGCGCTGAAACGCAACCAGGCGCGTACTTTGCTGCAAATGGGGTCAGCGATCACGAAAGGGTTGGGGGCGGGCGCCGATCCTGAAGTTGGACGCAACGCAGCGCTGGAAGATCGCGACCGCATTGCCGAGTTGATTGAAGGGGCGGACATGCTGTTTATAACCGCCGGAATGGGGGGCGGGACCGGTACAGGGGCCGCACCCGTGGTCGCGCAGGTGGCTAAGGAGCTCGGCATTCTGACGGTAGCGGTAGTCACCAAACCGTTCTCGTTCGAAGGACGGCGTCTGAAGGCGGCCCAGGTCGGCATGGATGCATTGTCCCAACATGTAGATTCGTTGATTGTGATCCCCAACGATAAGCTGATGAGCGTGCTTGGCGAGGATATAAGCATGCTGGACGCGTTTAAGGCCGCGAATAACGTGTTGTATGGCGCAGTGGCCGGCATCGCCGAGGTCATCAACTGCCCGGGCTTGGTCAACGTCGATTTTGCCGACGTAAAAACCGTGATGTCAGAGATGGGGATGGCAATGATGGGCTCCGCATTTGCCGCGGGCCCCGGTCGCGCACGCGCGGCTGCGGAACAGGCGGTCGCCAGTCCCCTTCTGGAGGACGTAAATCTTTCGGGTGCACGAGGAATATTGGTCAATATTACCGCGAGCTCGGCAATGAAGATGCGGGAGGTCCACGACGTGATGAGTACCATCAAGGACTTCACCGCCGAAGACGCGACCGTGATAGTCGGCACGGTCATTGATGAGAATATGCAGGAAAATCTGCGGGTGACTATGGTGGCGACAGGACTGGGAGGCGTAGTCAATCGCGCGCAGTCCAAGCCGTTTAGTGTCGTTCACACCCGCACAGGGACGGATAACGTGTTTGCAGATGGCATGAATTGGAAAGATCTCGATGCCCCAGCCTCGATCCGGACGAACAGGCGGCGTGATGCAACCATTGAGGCGATGAAACAATCCGGCGTGGATGTATTGGATATTCCAGCCTTCCTTAGGAAGCAGGCCGACTAGAATCAGTATGAGCAGCTGCTTGCAGTCGCGTAGCGGTTAGCGGAGGGTGATGAATGTCGGCCGCGGGGTCGCTTGCGTTTTCGTGTCAGGATGAGTTCTTGACGCGATAGACTTACTCCGGTCTCTTGGCTTGCCGTTTCAGTAATCTTGCAACCGCGGTTCTTAAGGGCGATGGGGGCAACGCTACGACAAGATTAGCCAGGCTTTCGACGCCTGCCCGGCCCATCTGGCGTGTTTTTACCGTTACATCAGGCTCGATAGTACTATGGTAATTTGCTTGCACCGCAATCCGAATTGCAGTAACCTCATAACCCCGCGCCCGAAATTTTAATAATAACGAGGGCAGCATTTGTCTGAGCTTTGCTGCAATTGCGCCGTTTCGGGCGTATATGGTCAAGTCTCCGTCAACGAACGCGCCTAAGGCGCTGCGCTGAGCCAGTTGAGGCGGGGCAATTTTCATGAATACCTGTTGCATCGCGATAAGCTTGTCTGTGGAGCTAAACAGCCGTTGATGCTCGGGCGTCAGCCTCAAGGACCCGAGGTAAAAGTTGATTTTGCGCGCGGCCATGGCTGAATCATAATTTAGGGAATGAGATGAATATTATTCTAATTTCCAACAATTTGGCAAAAGCCAGAACTCTGACCTTAACAACGAAGCATTTTGTATTGCTGGCAGCGGCATTCATTTCGTCTTCCGTGTTATTGGCGATGGGGTTGAATTATCTCTCCCTGCGCTATGCTGACAAACTCGATAGTCCCACATTCAGGTCGCTTGTTCTAAGCGTACATCAGGAAGAGCATCAGAAAGCCCAGTCTTATTTGCGCGATAGTTTGAATGCAATGGCTATCAGGATGGGCCAGATGCAGGCCCAACTGTTGCGTCTCGATTCCGTAGGTGCGCGCCTGGCAGAGTTGTCCGGCATGAAGCCACAGGAATTCTTGTTCAATCAAAGCCCGGGGCAGGGCGGAGCGCACCCCACTCTTCCGACTCAAGATCTGTCATTTGTAGAGATGGGCAATAAAATCCAGGAGTTGTCTGCTATTTTAGATGACCGTAGCGACAAGCTCGGCGCACTGGATTCGGTCTTGATGCAGGACAGGCTCAAGAAGAAGATGCTTCCCTCCGTAATGCCGATCGAGGCAAAGTGGTACTCCTCCGGATTTGGAGTGCGCATCGATCCTTTCACAGGACGTAGCGCGTTTCACGAGGGGGTTGATTTTATGGCCACGACGGGAACTCCGATTGTGGTTGCGGCGAGTGGCGTGGTGGTGTATTCCGACTACCATCCCGAATATGGTAATATGATCGATGTTGACCACGGTAATGAGTTCGTCAGTAGGTACGCGCATGCTTCCAGGCGCTTGGTCAAAGTCGGCCAGGTAGTGGTGCGGGGACAGAAAATTGCAGAGGTCGGCAGCACTGGCCGTTCTACCGGTCCGCATTTGCATTTTGAAGTCAGGCACAGGGGCTTACCGCAAAATCCATCCCGATTCTTGAAGATGCCCGGTTGAGCCGGATGAATACTCTGCGGGGGTGAGGCCAAAAACCTCACCCCTTATTTTTTGGACGTCGTTTAATTGAATATTCCGATTTCATGCTGAACAATTTGTTAAAGAAAGTCTTCGGAAGCCGTAACGATAGGCTGATCAAACAGTATTTCCAGTCTGTTGCAACAATCAACGCGCTGGAGGGAAAAACTGCGTCCCTTACGGATGCAGAGCTACGTGCAAAGACCGAAGAGTTCAAACAACGCATCACCGACGGCACAGGCCTCGATGCTCTTTTGCCGGAAGCGTTCGCGGTCGTGCGCGAGGCGAGCAAACGTGTTTTAAACATGCGCCACTTCGACGTGCAGTTGATCGGAGGCATGGTGCTACATAACGGCAGAATTGCCGAAATGAGAACAGGCGAAGGTAAGACATTGATGGCGACTTTGCCGGTATATCTCAATGCGCTGGCTGGCAAGGGCGTTCACCTTGTCACGGTCAACGATTACCTCGCCAAGCGGGATGCGGAATGGATGGGGCGCATATACCAATTTCTTGGTATCAGCGTTGGGGTAGTCCTTTCGCAGATGGACCATGGCGACAAGCAGGCTGCGTACTCCGCTGGCATTACCTACGGCACTAATAACGAATTTGGCTTCGATTACCTGCGGGACAATATGGTCAGCCATCCTGTCGAGCGGGTGCAACGCATGCTCAACTACGCCATCGTTGATGAGGTAGATTCAATTTTGATTGACGAGGCGCGCACGCCCTTGATCATATCAGGCCAGGCGGAAGGCAATACCGACGTCTACGTGCGCATGAACACGCTCATTCCTAAACTTGTCCGGCAGGAAACCGAGAAAGGCGTCGGCGACTTCAGTGTCGACGAAAAGGCCCAGCAGGTGCTATTGAGCGAGGCAGGGTTCGAACACGCGGAGAAATTGCTTACCCAAAGCGGCTTGCTCGCGCCGGGCACCAGCCTGTACGACCCCGCAAACATCAACCTCGTCCATCATCTTTACGCCGCATTGCGCGCGCACGCATTGTTCCTGCGCGATCAGCATTACGTAGTACAGAATGGCGAAGTGGTGATCGTTGACGAATTTACTGGCCGGCTCATGTCGGGAAGGCGCTGGTCGGAAGGGTTGCACCAGGCAGTGGAAGCCAAAGAAGGGGTCCCGATCCAGAAAGAGAATCAGACCCTGGCCTCCATCACTTTCCAGAATTATTTTCGCATGTACCAGAAGTTGGCCGGCATGACGGGAACGGCGGACACGGAGGCTTACGAATTCCAGCAGATTTATGGGCTGGAAACCGTCATTATTCCAACGCATCGTGACATGGTACGGATTGACAGGATGGATCAGGTCTTCCGAACCATGGATGAGAAGTACAGCGCCATAATCGAAGATATCAAGGACTGCTATCAGAGAGGGCAGCCGGTTCTTGTTGGGACGACCTCGATTGAGAACAATGAATTGCTGTCGAGTCTCCTGACGCGCGACAACTTGCCGCACCAGCTGCTAAATGCAAAGCAGCACGCGAGGGAAGCGGAGATCGTAACCCAGGCAGGACGTCCAAAGATGATCACGATTGCCACCAATATGGCCGGCCGGGGTACCGATATCGTGCTTGGGGGCAATCCGGAACCCGAGCTTGAGCGCCTTCGTTCTGACAGCGATTTGAGCGACGCGGATAAAGACGAGCGTATTGCAGAGGTGCAGGGGCAATGGGAGCTGCTGCACGAAGAGGTGCTGAAGCAGGGAGGGTTGCATATCATCGGCACAGAGCGGCACGAATCCCGTCGTGTGGATAATCAGCTCCGAGGCCGCGCCGGCCGTCAAGGCGATCCGGGTTCGAGCCGTTTTTACCTCTCCCTGGAAGACCCCCTTCTACGCATATTCGCATCCGATCGCGTTGCTGGCATCATGCAAAAGCTCAATATGCCACCAGGGGAGGCTATCGAACATCCATGGGTCACCCGCGCCATCGAAAACGCTCAGCGAAAGGTGGAAGCCCGCAATTTTGATATTCGCAAGCAACTGCTGGAATACGATGATGTCGCCAATGATCAGCGCAAGGTGATCTATCAGCAGCGTAACGAGATTCTTGAGTCTCAGGATATTTCCGAGACCATCACCGCGATGCGTACGGATATGCTGCGCAATCTCATCGTTCTTCACGTGCCGTCGCAGAGCGTTGAAGAAGAATGGGATATCCCGGGGTTGGAGAAAGCTTTAACCTTCGAATATCAACTGTCGTTGCCGGTGCACGAGTGGCTGGAAAAAGACTCCGACCTGCATGAGGAGAACCTTCATGAGCGGATTATCGGCGCAGCCGACCAGCACTATTCGAGCAAGGTGGACCAGGTCGGGGTGGAAATCATGCATCAGTACGAGCGGGCTGTAATGCTGCAGAGCCTGGATACGCACTGGCGTGAGCATCTGGCTGCCCTGGATCATTTGCGCCAGGGTATTCATTTGCGTGGATATGCGCAGAAAAACCCGAAACAGGAATACAAGCGCGAGGCATTTGAGCTCTTTACGGGCATGCTTGAGGAGATCAAGGCAGAGGTTACCAGGATACTCATGACCGTCCAGATACGAAGTGAGCAACAAGTGGAAGCAGCGGCTGAGATGCAGCAGCCGCCGGTCAACGTGCAATACCATCACGCAGCCTACGAAGAGGCGCTGGGCGAAGAGGAGCCCCAGGAGGACAAAGAAGCTCAAGAGCGTCCTGAAAAGCTGCAACCATTTGTTCGTCAAGGCGGAAAAATCGGCCGTAACGATCCCTGCCCCTGCGGATCAGGAAAAAAATATAAACAATGCCACGGTAGGCTGAGCTGAGAATGCCACTAAGGTCTCGTGCGACGCTCAGTCGCCAACTCGGCTGGTAAGCCGAGCACGGACACGCAGTCATCCGTCCGCTCCGTCGCAGTATCCATGCTGCGTTATCTATTCAAGAGGGCTTGACGGACGCCCCCGGTGGGTGTTATCGCGGAGCGTATGCGAGAGGTCGCAGGCGCGTTACGCTTGCGATTGGCTTGCAGCAAGCGTAACGAGCGATCACGATATTATCCGCGCTTCTGAAAATACTCGTCGTAACGGAAGATATAATCCTTGTCCTTCAGCGGCAAGTGGCAGGCGCGGCATGTGGCGGTATCATCTGGCGCCTTGGTTTTTCCATCAGCCATATACATCGCGTAGATCCAGTCCCCATTTTTAAGTTCTGGAGGAGTAACGGTTTCCCCCCATCCAGCACCTTTCCCCATCACCGCTATTTTCAGCAATTCACCTTTTACAAATTTGCCATCTGGCCCCTTCAACGGAGAACCGTCGGCCGCTTCGCGCGCCTTGTAAATTTCCATCACGGAAATGGTCCCGTTGGGGAAGGAATCGCCCATCTTGGTGCTGTGTCCAATCGGATTAATATAGATTTCCCGGACCTGCTTGTTGTCTGCACGCTGAATATCGGAAAGGAATTTCGGCCAACTCTTGTACTCTGCGGGAAGGGGTAATTCCCCATCCTTGTATTTCTGAACCTGAGGAGCGGGAGGCACTTGCGCGCAACCCACCAGTATTGCTGTCAGCGCGACAGCCGAAAGAATCCCGTTGAAACATTTCATTTGATTTTTTCTCCTTCCTTATTATCGACAGCGATACAAAATATTATCTGTTATGGCTTGCTTGCCACGCTGGAAGTGCCTGATTAACGTTGCATGAGTTCTGGATACCCTGATTTAACTCAAACGCGCTGCGTCAACCGTCATTCGCAGATGTACCTTGTTGACGGTCGCATTATTATACTTCCGCCAATCTGTTGCCGTTTTCCCCGATGCTAACCGGCTCACGCCAGTTTCAGACCGGCATCATCCCATTGTGACGCAGGAGAGCATCGATAGTAGGTTCGCGTCCGCGGAAGGCTATAAATGACTCCAGTGCAGAGCGGCTTCCTCCCACCCCAAGGATCTCATTCCGGAATCTCGTACCGGTATCAGCATTAATTACCTGGCCCGCGTGACTTTCCTCGAAAAGACTGTAGGCGTCCGCCGACAATACTTCTGCCCACTTATAGCTGTAATAGCCGGCGGCGTAGCCGCCGCCGAAAATATGCGAAAAACTGTTGGGGAAGCGATTGAATTCGGGGGGGATGATCACCGCTACCTGTGCACGAATTTCGTCCAGTAATTCCTGCGCTGTTTTGCCTCTGCTCGGATCGAAATCATAGTGGAGGCGTATATCGAACAAGGCGAATTCCACTTGACGAAGCATTTGAAGGCCGCTCTGAAAGTTCTTGGCCGCCAGCATTTTTTCAAACAGCTCGCGGGGAAGGGGCTTGCCGGTATCCACATGTCTAGTCATATTGCCCAGCACTTCCCATTCCCAGCAAAAATTTTCCATGAACTGACTGGGTAATTCCACCGCATCCCATTCCACTCCATGTATGCCGGAAACGCCCAGGTCTTCCACCTGGGTCAGCAGATGATGGAGACCATGCCCAAATTCATGGAATAACGTGATCACTTCATCATGGGTAAACAGGGCAGGGCGGACGTGGCCGTCAACTACGACAGGCCCCGAAAAATTGCAGTTGAGATAGGCGACAGGCGCCTGGATCCCTTGCTCGCTCGCATCCACGGCCTCAACGCGTCGACGGCTGATCGCGTCATCCATCCATCCGCCACCGCGCTTGCCGGGCCGCGCATAAAGATCAAGATAGAATCGCCCGATCAGTTCTCCGTCGGTGGCGGTTATATTGAAAAGTTTTACATCCGCGTGCCACAGCTGAATCCCCGCTTCATCCGCCGGAGCGATGGTGATACCGTAAAGGTTCTCCACCAGTTTGAACATTCCGGGCAAGACGCTTGTTTCGGGAAGATATTGCTTCACTTCTTGTTCGGAAAATGCGTACCGTTCAGCGCGAAGTTTTTCACTTGCGTAGGCCAGATCCCACGATTCCAGATAATCTAGGTGCAGCTTGTCGGCGGCGAATTGCTGTAACTCTTTCAGGTCGCGCTCACCATAGGGTCTCGCCTTGGTCGCCAAGTCACCGAGGAACTCCAGAACCTGTTTTGGCGTCGAAGCCATTTTTGTTGCCAGCGACACTTCTGCGTAGCAATCGAACTCCAGCATCCTCGACTCTTCCTGGCGAAGTTCAAGTATTTTCGCAATAAGAGGCGCATTATCGAGATTAGCCGCACTAGCCTTGACAGAACCCGATGGCACGATTTCGCTGGCGCGGGTGGAGTAGGCGCGATACATCTTTTCCCGCAACGCCCGGTTGTCGGCATATTGCATGATGGCCATGTATGACGGGGCATGCAAGGTGAATTTCCAGCCCACGGCATTATCCCGCTCCGCGAGTCCCCTTGCCGTTATGAGGGCATCCTCGGGTATACCGGTAAGCTCGTCGGCGTTCTCCACGTGTAATACAAAGTTGTTGGTGGCATCCAGCAGGTTGTCATTGAACTTGGAAGCGAGCGCAGATAATTCCTCCTGAATCTGGAGGAATCGCGCTTTTTTCTCCTGCGGCAGCTCCGCGCCGCCTAGGCGGAAGTCCCGTAACTCGTTTTCTATAATCTTCTTCCGAGTGCTACTCAGATTCTCGAACTCTTTTCCGTTGTGCAGCTGTTTGAATTTTTCGAATAACGCCTGGTCTTGGCCCAGTTCGGCATAATATTGTGTGACTAGCGGTAGACTGGCGTTATAGGCCTCGCGTAGCTCCGGACTATTAACCACTGCATTCAAGTGCGAAACCTGTCCCCAGGCGCGGGACAGGCGCTCGTTCGCATCAGTCATAGGCTGCACGAAATTGTCCCACGTCGGCGGAGCGGTATCCTCGCGTACCCTGGCAACGAGCGTGCGGTTCTCGGTCAGTAATTGCGCTACCGCGGGAGCGATGTGCTCGGTTCGAATGTCCGTAAAGCGCGGCAGTCCGGAAAAATCAAGCAGTGGATTCATCATATTGTCGGGAATAGCCAGCCCAGTGTCCATATTTATGCATGCAATGCGTGTCCAGGGTCTTACCCCTCATACACAATGTTACCATCAACCACGGTGTATTTTACCTTGCCTTGCAGTTCCATACCGAGGAACGGAGTATTCTTGCCTTGGCTTTTAAGTTCTGACGCCTGCACCGTCCAATATTGGCCTGGATCGAAGATGCACAGATCAGCAAGTGCGCCTGGCGATAGATGGCCCGTCTCCAGACCGAGTATGCGTGCCGGTTCTACCGTAATTTTTGCCAGCGCGGCAGCCAGCGGAATCTTCATTTGCGTTGCCCACTTCAAGGTCAGCGGCAGTAGCAATTCCAGGCCTACCGCGCCAGCCTCGGCCTCAGCAAATGGCAGCAACTTGGCATCTTCGTCCACTGGCGCATGATCGGAGCAGATCGCGTTTATCGTGCCATCCAGCAATCCGGTACGAAGCGCATCCAGATCGCTTAACCCTCTCAGCGGGGGGACAAGATGGCAATTGGAATCAAAGTAGCCGATATCCATTTCTGACAAATGGATGTGATTGACGGTTACATCACAGGTAATGGGCAACCCTTGCCCGCGGGCCGCCCGAACCATGGCGACACCCTCTGCGCTCGAGACTCGGCACAGGTGAACTTTGGCTCCCGTTTCGCGCGCCATCAAAATAATATTTGAAAGCGCTACCGTCTCGGCGCATACCGAAATCGGCGCCAGACCCAACCGTGTCGCTACTTCACCGTCATGGGCCACCCCGCCGTCCGCGAGATGCGCATCCTGAGGACGCAACCATACGCTGAACCCGAACGTCGAAGCGTATTGCATTGCTTGCAACAGGACGCGCGTGTTGGGAAGCGGCATGTCCGATTGCCCGAACGCAATACACCCCGCATCGCGTAATTCGGCCATTTCTGTCAGCCATTCGCCTTTTAATCCTCGCGTAAGCGCCCCCAGAGGGTAGACGCGGGCCTGATGAAGACTACGGGCACGGTGTTTGAGCATCTCCACCAGACCGGGTTCATCCAGTACGGGATCGGTGTCGGGCGAACACACCAGGCTGGTGATACCGCCGGCTACCGCGGCTGCCATTTCAGATTCCAGCGTCGCCTTGTATTCAAAACCAGGTTCACGCAGTCTTGCTGATAAATCCACCAGGCCTGGGGAGACGATCAGTCCCTTCGCCTCGATTTCGCAATCGGCCTTGAAATCGGCAGGGATGGGGCCCAAAGCAGCAACTTTTCCGGCGTCAATGGACACATCAATTACGATGTCTAAGCCGTTTTTCGGATCGATGACGCGGCCATTCCTGATGACGAGCTTCATACCAGCCCTCAATTTCCCGCCAAAATCGACATGACCGCCATCCTTACCGCAATGCCGAAGGTCACCTGCGGCAGAATAACGGATTGCCTGCCATCAGCAACGGCAGAATCGATTTCCACGCCGCGGTTCATTGGGCCCGGGTGCAGAACGATTGCATCTTGCCGCGCCAGCGCAAGTTTTTCCTGAGTCAACCCGTAATATTTGAAATATTCCTCCGTACTGGGGAGGCGTGCACTTAGCATCCGCTCATTTTGCAGACGCAACATCATGAGCACATCCACATCTTTCAGTCCCTGCGCCATATCATGGTAAACATGTACCCCTAGACGTTCAACCTTCGAGGGCAGCAATGTCTTTGGCGCGATGACCCGCACTTCCGGGACGCCGAGCGTGGTAAGTGCGTGTATTTGCGAACGCGCCACACGTGAATGAAGAATGTCGCCTACTATGGCAATGCGCAGGCTGCGAAAATCACGTTTGTAACGACGAATAGTGAACACGTCCAACAATCCCTGGGTGGGGTGGGCGTGCCGTCCATCCCCGGCATTGATGACATGAATCTCGGGTCGCACATGGCGCGCTATCAAGTGTGCCGCTCCGCTCTGAGCGTGGCGCACGACGAACATGTCGGCATGCATCGCAGAAAGGTTATTCACCGTATCCAGCAGCGTCTCTCCTTTGGATTGAGAGGAGGCCGCGATGTTGAGATTGACTACATCGGCAGAGAGCCGCTTTGCCGCGATCTCGAAGGTAGTACGGGTCCGGGTACTGGGTTCGAAGAATAAATTGAAAATCGATTTGCCGCGTAGTAAGGGTACTTTTTTAACATCGCGCTCTGTAACCCCGACGAAGGATTCTGCGGTATCGAGGATGTTGAGCAGGATGGGGGCAGGCAGCCCCTCAGTAGTGAGGAGGTGCTGCAGTTGCCCTGTCTTGTTCAGTTGCGGATTGTTACCCATCGTTCCGAATCTTGCTATAGAGGCTCAGGCTTAATACTCCATCCGCGGCTTTTTCCAGCGCAAGCATTTTATCTGCGGGAATGTCGAGCATGGCGCCAACGTATTGAGCGGCTATGGGAAGTTCTCTGCCCCCGCGGTCGATCAGGGCGGCTAGCCGGACACTCGCGGGCCTGCCGTAATCGAATAATTCATTGATTGCCGCCCGGATGGTGCGACCGGTATAGAGGACGTCGTCTACCAGAATAATATGGCTGCCTTCCACCGTGAAGGAAATGTCCGAGGGCCTGACCTGTGGATGCAGGCCAATCTGGGCAAAATCATCCCGATAAAACGACACATCCAGCGCGCCTGATGCAAGCGGAAGCTGCAAGTCCTGATGTAGCCGCTCAGCTAGCCATACCCCACCGGTATGGATTCCCACCAGCGCGGTGCCCGGAGTAATATCATGCCGGATGCGATCGGTTAATTGGACCAGTAGTTGTTCTGCGTCAGGTAGCTGCATCTCGGTTGTCAAAATAGGTTTGCAATATCAGCTGGGCCGCCACCTGATCCATTACGCGTTTCTGTTTAATCCCGTTAACACCTGCTTCTCGTAACGCATTGCTCGCGCTGGTCGAGGTGTAGCGCTCATCCACCAGTAGTGTCTCGATCCCATAACGCCTTTCCAGTCGTTGCGCAAAGCGACGGCTTCTGCGGGTCAATTCGTGTTCCCCGCCATCGGGGTAGGTGGGCAGGCCAACCACGAGGAGGACCGGCTGCCATTCCTCAATGAGCTGGGCGATGCCCGCAAAACATGCGCGCTTGCTCTCGTTGCCAATGGTGGAAAGTGGATGCGCGAGGCTGAGCTCCAGGTTCCCCACTGCTGTGCCGATACGCTTTACCCCAAAATCGAATGCCAAAATCATCCCGGCACGGCGAAACGCGCCGGTCTCATTAGGAACCGGTGGAAGTTGTTCGGCTTGATCCCGCATGACTTAAGTATTATTGATGCCAGCGCGGTTTATGAATGCCCCACTTCATCCGATAAACTTGAGAAGTCTACGCCGAGCAACCGCATCGCGGCTGCTAGCCTCTCCTCAGCCGGCAGTTCGAAAATAATGCTGGGCGCAGCGGGCACCGTCAGCCAAGCGTTCAGTGATAATTCATGCTCTATCTGGCCCGGGGCCCATCCCGAATAGCCTAACGCCACCAGTAATCCTGTTGGGCTTTCGCCATCTGCTATTGCTCGCATAATGTCGAGCGAAGTTGTCAGTCCGACGTCTTCATTGACAACCATGGTCGACTGCCAGTTGCCCACCGGTTGGTGCAGCACAAAGCCCCGGTCCAGTTGGATCGGGCCACCGAACATGACAGGCACTGCCTCTGCGCCCTCGCCATCGGAAGAAATGCCAAGCTGATCGAAGAGGTCTTTCAGAGTAAGATCGATCGGGCGGTTGACAACGACACCCAATGCTCCCTGCTCGCTGTGCTCGCAAATATAAGTGAGGGTCCTGGAAAAAAACGGGTCTGCCATAGCCGGCATGGCAATCAGAAAATGATGGGTCAGGTCGACGCTTTGCATGAATGTGCGGATTGGCTATCACTGCAGTATATTGAATACAGCATCCGATTTGAAAATCTCGCTTCCGGGTTCGTTTCTGGTGACACTTGAGATCATCCGACCAAGTGCGCTTCCCTAAGAATATGCAAGTTCGTACTCTCCTCGATGAGTTCAGTATTTTTCTGATGTTTCCGGCGTCTTATTAGGGCGCCAGGCTATCCTTCAACCACTGTTTTGCTATCATTGTAGAACGAATCGGGCCGAAGCAGCGGATTTTACAAGGCGATCCCCGCTCAAACTGGAAGGCCAACCCGTCTATACCGCCGACCGCTATACCCTCGTGCTGGTTCAAGACCTAGAGGGTCCCATTTACTGTGTGACACTAGCGCAAATGGTTGAGACTTTCATTACATGTCTTTGAGCTGGATGCGAGCGGCCACCGCCGGCTTAATAGCCGGGGTAGTGGCTACGATTGCTCAGATCGTTTTGTGGTGGGCATTCACGGATGACCTGCCAAACATATTGTACCGGGATGCACGTTTGACCGCTGCGGTCCTTATGGGACCAGAAGTTCTGCCGCCACCCTCAACGTTTGATCTGAAGATAATGATCGTCGCGACAGTTATCCACGTTGGACTTTCCGTTGCATACAGTCTGATCCTGGTTCTTGCAATTCACCGGCTAAGCACGATACTCGCTCTTTTTTCCGGGCTTGTGTTCGGGCTGATTTTATATGTAATTAATATGTACGGCATCACTGCCTTATTTCCCTGGTTTGCGGCGGTCCGTGACTGGATCACGATTGCGGCGCACGCTGTGTTTGGAGTATCCGTTGCCGCTGCCTACAAATTTATGCCGATAAATCAATCGGCATAGCGTAAAAGACTGGATACGAGGGCATGGAATTTTTTTTTGGGATCTGGCAAGCTGGGATTCGCCTCGGCCTCAACGCATTTATCGTCGGTCACCTCCGCGCAGAAGTCGTAATAATTGTCCCAATCGTTGTTGTATGCCGGAATATCCTTCTGCGGCACACTGGGCCGAAAGCTTTCGATGATTTCATGCATTACCGGCAACCTGGCAGATAGATACATATCGATACTTTTAGGCCATCTGGTGGGCTCGGGATACAAGCCCGAAAGCGTTGAGAGAATAGCTGCACGAAATTCATCGGCTGCGTCTGCGCGTCGCTTGCGGGTGAACAGCTCATAGATGCCAGCGAAAACGATGCCAATGGCAAGCAACACCAGTGGCCACATGGGTACGCGGTCGAAGTAGCCAGCTATTTGCTCTGTCCATTCATTCATATTTTGAGTTCCGGTTATCTTATTTTTTGATAAGAGAGCGGATTGTCCGCCTTCACCAATATAAGGGGCATTCGGTCCGTAGCGGTGCGGTAATGCTGAGGCAAGCTACCTTCATGTTACTTGCAGGACGCGGGGCGGTGTTGCGGCAGCAGGGTGCCCGGACGCAGGCCCGGGACCCCTGCTGCAGGGTCGTTGCTGTCGTTGCAGACCCATTTGACGCCATCCGTTGTGGCTAACACCAAGGTTCGGCCACTGTCATTATTTAGAAGCCCGGGGCTGACACCGCTATTCTTGAAGGTCGCCGTTACCTGGAAGCCGGAAGGCAAGGTTACAGGCGTCAGGCTTGCAACATACTTTCCGCTACGATCCGTTATCAGACCGTCAAACTCCGATTGTGTGGGCCATCTTCCGTTTTCGGAGTAGAACCCCGTTATAGGGGATTTTACGCTATCCAGAAGATTAACTGCCTCCGTCACCTGTGCACGAGCCTGGGAATCCTCGTAAAGCTGGTAAGCTGGGGGAATGGCAATGGTTGCCAGGATGCCGACGACCGCCAACATCATCATTGTTTCGATTAACGTTAAGCCCCGCTGATCCTGCTTCGTCCTCATAAAACTCCTTCGGTTAAAACGCATACTGTCCCGTTACTTCGCCATGCGGTTTATCTGATAAGCAATACTGGTATGGTCGAAAGCTCAATAACCTTGCTCGCCACAGAGCCCAGCAATATTCTCTTAACTGCGCCAAGGCCACGCGGCCCCATCACTATTTGATCACAGCCGATTTCTTTCCCATACTGCATAATCACGTCCGGCGGATTTCCCACGGCAATGTGGTAATGGCAGACGAGCCCGGCCCGATCGAGTAATTCACGTGCCGCCTGCAGCTCTTTCAGCCCCTCCTCCCGATGATACCTGTCGATACTTTCCTTATCGATGAAAAGGGGTACGTTTCCGCGCTGAGGAAATTGCACGTTCAACAGGTGTATTTCGGGGATGTGCCTATACCAATCCAACCGTGCGATGAATTCCGTAATTGCTCTATTGGAAGCATCGGAACCATCAACCGGAAAAAGGAATCTCAACATCTTGTCTCCTTTCCGCGAGCGGTTGACGCACTACAAAGGTTTATCTGCGTCATCTGCCAGATCGACAATACGTGCCGTTTTTTCCCGCGTCCTTGCCGCCAGCCACTTGCCGGTAGCGATCACCAGTAATGCGCCAATAGCAGGCGCCCCCCAATTCAGAAAAGCTGCATTTGCGTTCACCCATTCCTTACTGGCCGCGTCGGTTACGCTCATCCCCCCCGCGATCCAGCCGAGCAATCCCGCGCCTATTACCACGATCACCGGGAAGCGATCCATGAGTTTCATGACCACCTTACTACCCCAAACGATGATGGGCACACTAACGATCAGTCCGATAACAACCAGGGTTATACTGTCCCGCGAGGCGCCAGCGATGGCAACGACGTTATCGAGACTCATCACCGCGTCGGCAATAATAATAGTCCTGATAGCACCGAGCAGTGTTGTGTTCGCGGCAATTGCGTGTCCGTCATGTTCAGGCTCGGTCTTAAGCAGGTTAGTTCCAATCCACACGAGCAGCATCGCCGCCACAATTTTTAGGAAGGGAATCGCCAGCAAATTCAACGCAAAAAATACCAGGACTACCCTCAGCGCGATCGCGCCGAATACCCCCCAGAAAATGCCTAGGTTCCGTTGTTTCTCCGGCAAGTGCCTGCAAGCAAGCGCAATAACTACCGCGTTATCACCACCCAGAACAATGTCGATCGCGATGATTTGAAGTACCGCGACCCAAAACTCCGGACTGGCAAAGTCCATACGTGATCTCTGAAATGATGTGGACGCGAAATGAAGGCTGGATCGTCACGCCCCAAAACCCGGGGGAGCGCAACCACGATTATACCAGCGTCCAGTCAATCCTCCGCCTCGGCGCCAATAAACCGCAGAATTTGATCACGTTTTGGAACGGTGTCGTGATAACCCAATTCGATTAAGGCGCGACAGAAGGGTTCCTCGAACAAAATGTAGCTCAACAGTGCCGAGCCATCGCGTCTCATCGCCCCGATGGCCCGAGAGAAAAGTCGCATCGTGCCCGGTAGCGCGTGAGAGTGCCGTTCAGCAATCTCGTTAATTTCCACGCTTGGCGATATCACCATCGATTCTATGGGCCGCAGCGCATGATTCTTCAGACTCGCCTCCGGGATCATGCGAAGCGTATTATTAATGCGCTGCAAGCGCTCCAGGTCGACTTCCAGACTGTCGAGGAAAATGCTTCCCATGATGTGACCGCCGATTTGCGCCAAGGTCGGATAACTGTCCACCTTAACGCGTTCGGGTTGCGTATCGACAGCCTTCCGCACCCCAATCACCAGCACTCGGTCCGCGCCGAGATGCAGGGCGGGACTGATCGGTGCAAGCTGCCGCATGGAGCCGTCGCCAAAATATTCCCGGTTGAGCCTTACGGCTGGAAAGAGAAGTGGAATAGCCGACGATGCTAGAAGATGATCAACCTTTATGCGCGCTGAGATACCAATGCGGCGATGCCGTTTCCATGGAGCGATGCTGTCCACCCCCTGGTAGAAGGTCACCGATTGTCCCGAAGTGTAGCCCCAGGCCGTGATCCCCAGTGCGTGCAGAGCGCCTGCATCAATACTTTTACGAATCCCCCCAAGCGGGAAACTTTGGTTGAGTAGTTGAGCCAGAGGTGAATTGTCCAAGATGGAAACAGCCGTGCGTTTTCCCAGACCACCAAATAGCAAGGATGCAAACCATCGAGCGGCGTTTCCGTATGCGCCAACGGGATCAGAGCGATAGGCCTGGTTTACATGCGCGTTTTCCCACACCGAGGCAAGACGTCTCACGCCTTCATGAAAATTACGTGCCGAAAGCGCTAAACTGACGGCATTAATTGCGCCGGCGGAGGTTCCGCAAATGACAGGAAAGGGATTCGGCGCCTTATCCGGCAGCATTTCCGCGATGGCGCGTATTACCCCTACCTGATACGCCGCACGCGCGCCACCGCCGGTTAGGACAAGACCGACCTTAGGACGCGCTGACTGCAGCACGAAACTCATTCTCAGCAGCCAATCGCTTTCCGGTTGTCGGGTACGCCGGGTTGATGAAAAAAACGTTCAAACAACGGCGGCGTCTTGGCAAGCGGAGATATGGACGCATCATTGGGAAAAAAAAGATGCCGAACAACATTACTCATGTTTGTTTGGAAGTTCCCACCATGTTCTCCGGCTTTACCCACTGTTCGAATTGCTCCGCTGTGACATATCCCAGCTCCGTTGCGGCCTGTTTTAGGCTGGTACCGTCACGGTGCGCTTTCTTGGCTATTTCTGCTGCCTTGTCATAGCCGATGTGGGGTGTAAGTGCGGTAACCAGCATCAGCGAATTGCGCGTCAACTCTTCGATATGCTCGACGTTGGCCGTGATCCCTCTCACGCAATGCTCGTCGAAGCTCATCATTCCATCAGCGAGTAGGCGCACGCTTTGCAGGAAATTGTGGATGATGAGGGGCTTCATCACGTTGAGCTCGAAATTTCCCATGGCTCCCCCTATGTTAATCGCGACATCATTGCCCATTACCTGGCAACACAGCATGATCATTGCCTCTGACTGGGTGGGGTTAACCTTGCCGGGCATGATGGAACTGCCCGGCTCATTTTCCGGAATCTTAAGCTCGCCGATGCCACAACGAGGTCCCGAAGCGAGCCAGCGGACATCGTTGGCGATTTTTATCAAGGAGGCTGCCAGGGTTTTCAGTGCGCCATGGGAATACACGAGCGCGTCATTGGACGCAAGAGCCTCAAATTTATTGCGTGCGGTAACAAAAGGCAGGCCCGTCAGGCGTGCAAGTTCGTCCGCAACGCGCGCCGCAAATTGAGGGTGGGCATTCAATCCCGTTCCCACCGCCGTTCCACCCAGCGCCAGCTCGTACAGATGCGGAAGTGTTGCTTGCACGTGCTCAAGCCCATGTTCCAGCTGCGAGACGTAACCCGAAAACTCCTGCCCCAATGTCAGGGGCGTCGCATCCTGTAAATGGGTCCGCCCAATTTTGACAATATGCGCGAATTCCTCTGCCTTGGCGGCCAACGACGCCGTCAGCGTCGTAAGCGCGGGTATCAATTGCTGATGGATGGCGCGTACCGACGCGACATGCATCGCTGATGGAAACACGTCGTTGGAAGACTGCCCCTTGTTCACATCGTCGTTGGGATGAATCTTGCGTTCCGTCCCTCTCCCTCCTCCGAGCAGCTCGCATGCGCGGTTTGCCAACACCTCATTCATGTTCATGTTGGTCTGCGTGCCTGAGCCGGTCTGCCAGACCACCAGCGGAAATTCTGCATCACGACAGCCGGAGATGACCTCATCGGCAGCTTGCATGATGACACTGGCGCGTTCCGCCTCAAGCAGGCCAAGGTCGCAATTCACCTTCGCTGCTGCGCGTTTCACCATCGCAAGCGCGTGGATCAATGCGACCGGCATACGTTCGCCGGAGATTCGGAAATTTTGCAAGGAACGCTGGGTCTGGGCACCCCAAAGCGCGTCTGCGGGTACCTGCATCGTGCCCATGGTGTCCCGCTCTTCGCGGTAGTTCATGCGGGCTGGGAAAAACACATGAGGTGGCTCACACGCTGACTCAACGCTTCGGTGAATTCGACCTCGCCAATCAGTTCCGCGCGAGGGAAAGTGGACGAGTCATTCGCGTTCACGGAGGACGCGAGGAGTTATCCTTCCCATTACTCGAGGCTCTGGTTGCCTGGTCGTGTGGCTTTTCCTTCGCACAATCCAGGTAGCAGCGATGGAGGACGCCCAGGGTTTGGAAAAGGAGATCGAGCGATAAACTACGGGCCCGACAGGTGATGCTCAGTTCTCGAGTCGGAAGGACTCTTCACCGGGTTGCCCCGTTTCAGGGTCTATCCAGTCGGAGATTCCGATCTCATTCTCCGCCTGCTCCAGGGTTTCACCCGGTTCATAATCCGATTCAGCGTTGTATTCCATGTCCTGAACGGCTTCAAGCAGCGTGGGGAAGGGACCGAAAACCTTCTCGCTCTCCGTCTCATCAAGCCAGTAAAACCCATCGGGACGTTCGATAATACGCGTGGTGTCGTAATCGCGCGACGTTTGTGGAATTGTATGAACCATGGCTACCTCCACTACGATTTAGGGATTGAACTCAGGTTAATGTTAACCTCGTCCGTAAAATTTTACCAGCGTAAATTTGTTATATAGTTAAACGATATCTGCGTTTATTTGATCTATATTGTCATGTATTGTTATGCGTTTATCAAACAGATAAGGTGCATCGTCTATTTTCAGGAATATTTTTAGAGAGGGTCTTTGTATTTTCGAGGAGCTATGGGGAGAAAGAGGAATGGTAATTTGTGAGATCTTAAAAGAAGAAAGAGCAACAGGCGAACCTCCAAAACCCTAGCTCGGCTGATCCAATAAATATGAGTTTAGTATGCCTGGCGGACGTACGAGCGTACTTGAACACTCTTGAGGTTGGGGTAAATAGCCATGCTATTCTCCAAATGGTTTGGAGAGCAATATTGTTGTCTACAACCCCAAAAAGAAGTATTCTTATTGTCGTCTGCGAAAGACAAGTTGTAGGTGATGTGGGTGCTCTTACCACCACGTCACAAAAAACCGATAGCGCTGATAACGCTATCGGTTTTTTTATGGCTTCTTGAGTTAACTTAGAAGATTTATTGCGCAACAACCCGAGCCGCCGACTCAAGATTTGGATTCCGAAGAGGGAAACGGCCACGCCGAGGTTGGGCGATCGGCCCGAGGGGATTCAGTTTTTTTTGCAGTTCTTTTATCGGCAGATTCCTTCTTATTAGCCAATGGCTTTGCCGCAGGCTTCGCCGCTTTTGTCTCTTTCGCCGTGGAAGTAGAAGTCGGCGCTTTCTTTTCGGATGTTTTCTCTGCTTTTTTCTCGACAGAAGCCTTTGCCACCGTTTTTTGAGCCGCAACTTCTTTCTTATCCGATGTTTTTATCAGCGAAATGAATTGGTCAACTGGTTTGGTTGCTGCGGGTTTTTTGCTGGTAACCATCTCAATCCCCAGATCAAGTATTGCGGGATTTTTAACTTCTACGGTAAAGCCGCGTAGCGGGGCGTGACTGATCTTCATTAGTCCCAGCTCAGCGCGCCGCCGGTTTGATATTCGATGACCCGGGTTTCAAAAAAGTTTTTTTCCTTTTTCAGGTCAATCATTTCCGACATCCACGGAAACGGATTGCTGGCCCCCGGGTAGAGAATATCCAGGCCGATCTGCTGACAGCGGCGGTTGGCGATATAGCGCAGGTATTCCTTGAACATGGGCGCATTCAGGCCCAATACGCCACGCGGCAGCGTATCCTCGGCATAACGGTATTCCAGTTCCACCGCTTTTTGCATCAGCGCGCTGATTTCCTCCCGAAACGCCTTGGTCCACAAATGCGGGTTTTCCATTTTTATCTGGTTGATGAGGTCGATGCCGAAATTGCAGTGCATCGACTCGTCCCGCAAGATATATTGATATTGTTCCGCGGCACCAGTCATCTTGTTCTGCCTTCCCAGCGCCAGTATCTGCGTGAAACCCACATAAAAGAACAGGCCTTCCATGATGCAGGCGAATACGATCAAGCTTCTCAGCAATTGCTGATCGGTTTCGGAGGTCCCGGTTTTAAATGTCGGGTTGGTAAGCGTATCGATGAACGGAATCAGAAACTCGTCCTTATCGCGGATCGATTTCACCTCATGATAGGCATTGAAAATTTCACCCTCGTCCAGTCCGAGCGACTCTACGATGTACTGATAAGCATGCGTATGAATCGCCTCCTCGAATGCCTGGCGCAACAAGTATTGCCGGCACTCCGGATTGGTAATGTGCCGGTAGGTACCGAGCACAATATTATTGGCAGCCAGCGAATCCGCGGTAACGAAGAATCCCAGGTTACGTTTAATCAGGCGTCGCTCATCCTCAGTCAGTCCATGTGGATCTTTCCAAAGAGCGATGTCGCGGCTCATGTTGATTTCCTGCGGCATCCAGTGGTTGGCGCAAGCAGCAAGATACTTGTCCCATGCCCACTTGTATTTGAACGGCACCAACTGGTTCACATCGGCCTGGCAATTGATGATCCGCTTATCCTCTACGGATACGCGGCGGACGGTATTCCCGACCGGAGCGGAATGCTGTCCCGCGTTCGCGCCATTTTCCGATCCGGTATTCTTCATGCCAGTCAGGCCGCCCTCCGCATCCAGGCCCAGCCGGGATGCATTTTGTAACTCGTTTATTCGCCCATCTATTCGGGGCATTCCCGGCTGTACTGCTTCATCCTCGAATGTCAGCATTCGCTATCTCCTTTTCCTTAATTGATCACGTTCCTGTTGTTCCGTTCATTGGCACGACTCACACCCGGGATCATCGATAGCGCAAAGCTTCACATCGGTGGTCGGCACCATCGCGCTCATGCCAGTCATGTTCCCCTCTGCCGACACTGCATTCAAGGAACCGGCGTCGATAGTCGATTTTTCCGCTGACGTTGCTGCCAAGGAGCGCAGGTAATAGGTGGTTTTCAGGCCGCGCAGCCAAGCCAGTTTATAAGTCTCATCGATTTTCTTCCCGGAAACGCCCGCCATATAAATATTCAGCGACTGCGCCTGATCGATCCATTTCTGCCGCCGTGCCGCTGCTTCAATCAGCCATTGCGGTTCGATCTCGAAGGCGGTGGCATATAGAGTGCGGATATCGGCGGGTACCCGGTCTATCTTGCTTAACGAGCCATCAAAATACTTGAGATCAGAAAGCATCACCTCGTCCCAGAGCCCCAGCTTTTTCAGATCGTATACCAGATATTTGTGTACGGTGGTGAAATCACCGGACAAATTGGCTTTGACGTACAGATTGGTGAAGGAAGGTTCGATGCTCGCGGAAACACCCACGATGTTCGAGATGGTTGCGGTTGGCGCAATCGCCAGGCAATTGGAATTACGCATGCCGTACTGCCTGATGCGCTCGCGCAGCGCGCCCCATTCCAGAGTGGATGTGCGGTCTACCTCGACAAATCCGCCCCGTTCTTCAAGCAGCAGATCGAGACTATCCTGAGGCAGAATGCCGCGATCCCATAAACTGCCCCGGTAAGAGGCGTAACGGCCGCGCTCTTCGGCCAGTTCGGTCGAAGCCCAATAGGCGTGGTAGGCGACCGCTTCCATTGCGTGATCGGCAAATTCCACCGCCTCGTTAGAAGCGTAGGGGATGCGCATCATGTGCAGGCAGTCCTGAAAACCCATGATCCCCAGTCCTACCGGACGATGCTTGAGATTCGAATTGCGCGCCTTCGGCACGGCGTAGAAGTTGATATCGATCACGTTGTCCAGCATACGCATGGCGGTGCGTACTGTCCGCTTGAGCTTGCCTGCGTCCAGTTCACCTCCATCATTGATGTGGGCGGCCAGATTGACGGAACCCAAATTGCACACGGCTATTTCATGCTCGTTTGTATTCAGTGTGATCTCGGTGCAGAGATTGGAGCTGTGCACCACGCCAACATGGTTTTGAGGGGAGCGAACATTGCAGGCGTCCTTGAACGTGATCCAGGGATGGCCGGTCTCGAAGAGCATGCTGAGCATCTTGCGCCATAACTGTTGCGCGGGAATCTTTTTGTGCAGGCTTAGCTCGCCTCGCGCCACTTTCTCCTCATAGGCAAGATAAGATTTTTCAAACTCTTTGCCGTATTTATCATGGAGATCGGGTACATCGGATGGAGAAAACAGCGTCCATTCACCTCCTTCCATCACGCGTTTCATGAACAAATCGGGAACCCAGGTGGCCGTATCCATATCATGAGTACGGCGGCGGTCATCGCCGGTGTTCTTGCGCAGCTCCAGGAATTCCTCGATGTCCAGATGCCATGATTCCAGATAGGCGCAGACCGCGCCCTTGCGCTTTCCCCCCTGGTTCACCGCGACCGCGGTGTCGGATACCACTTTCAGAAACGGTACGATGCCTTGCGATTTACCGTTGGTGCCCTTAATGCGCGCGCCCATTGCGCGGACTGGCGTCCAGTCGTTCCCCAGCCCCCCGGCGTACTTTGCCAGCAGCGCGTTTTCCTTGATGGATTCGTAAATACCATCCAGATTATCAGGCACTGTCGTGAGATAGCACGAAGATAACTGCGAGCGTCGGGTGCCGGAATTGAACAAGGTCGGCGTGGAGCTCATGAAATCGAAGCTCGACAGCACGTGGTAGAACTCGATGGCGCGCCCTTCCCGGTCGATTTCGTTCAACGCCAGCCCCATCGCCACACGCATGAAGAACGTCTGCGGCAGTTCAATGCGGTGTTCGCGCACGTGCAGGAAATACCGGTCATACAGGTTTTGCAGGCCCAGATAGCCGAATTTGAGGTCGCGGCTTGAATCCAGCACCTTCGCCAGACGTGGCAGATCGAATTGGGCCAGACGCTCATCCAGCAACTCGGCCTCGATCCCGCGCTTGATGAATTCGGGGAAATATGTCTCATAGCGCTCCGCCATTTCCTGCTGCAGAGCCTCTTCGCCGAGCACCTCAAAACGGAGACTGTGCAGCAGCAACCTCGCCGTGACGTAGCTGTACGCAGGCTCTTTTTCGATTAACGCGCGCGCCGACAGGACAAGCGATCTGCGAACCTCATCCATCGGGACACCGTCGTACAAATCCTTCAAAGTGGCCTTGAGTATCAAGGGAGCGTTCACCACGTCCCCCAGGTCTTCGCAGCAGGACTCGATCAGCGTCAGCAGCCGGTTTGTGTCCAGCTGAGTTTTATGGCCGTTTTCCAGTACATTCAGAACGTTGGCTGCTTCCGCGGCCGCCATTTCTTTCTGTTGCGCCCGCTTGCGCGCGCGATCCTCGCGGTAAAGCACATAAGCGCGGGCGACATCGTGTTCTCCCGAACGCATCAATGCCAGCTCGACCTGATCCTGGATATCCTCGATATGGAAGGTTCCACCCGAGGGTTGGCGGCGAATCAATGCGTTCACCACATCATCGGTCAGTCGCGCCACTACCTCGCGCACTCTGGCGGAAGCCGCACCTTGGCCGCCATTAACGGCTATGAATGCTTTAGTCATGGCAATGGAAATCTTGCTGGGCTCGAACGCGGCCACGGAGCCATTGCGGCGGATAATCTTGTATTGGGAATAGCGCGAATCCTGGCCGGAGAGGGCTGAAGAAAACTCATATCCGGTGACCGTCGGGCGGGCTGTATGATCTGTAGCAAGCTGCATCTTGGAACCTCCTAATCTATATGGGAAAGGGCGATTTCCCGGCGGTTGAAGCTGAACGATGTTTATCGTCCAACCACTATATCTAGTATTAAAATTGCTCAACGTTTACTAATAGTAGTACTGTGAGCAGATTAGTGCAACCATTTTGTTACCAGCGGCAAGAGGTTTTTTGCGGGAGTGAGACCGACTATAAGCTGGCGTGATTTGCTACTTCTGCGCGGTAATTCAGCGTGTAATTAATTACCGCCCATGGAGGAATGGGGCCATACGCGACTCTTCCTCTTAGCGCTTGACCTTGCCCGGCACGCTGCGGTCGGAGAGTTCACCAGTATCATCGGGTTTCGACTGCGGCGGTTCTCGTGCCATCTCTAGGGCATCGCGAATTTGTTGCGGATTATGGGCGCGTAACCCTTCAACCAGTATCCTCGATGCATCCAGCCGGTGTTCGGCATAATCACGCAGCTTTTCCGCCATCGCTGCGGAAGGCAGCGCCGGATTGACCGGAAGCTGGGAAAGCTGCTCAAAGCTTTCTTCGTAACGATCGCTTACAGCGGCGTCGATCCGTCCCGCCAGTTCCTCGAAGGAAACTTTCCCCGCTTTGCCCTCATCCAGTATCTTCTGCCAGGCCTGACTGATCATGCGGTCGTCGCGCAGGAATTCCCGAATTTCCTTGCGCGTCAGCAGCTCTTCACTCCATCGGTAAGCAGGGGCGGGGATCTGGCTAGTGAGGGCAACGATCGCTATCGCGAGGGCGGCCCCTGCAGCCAAACGGTTGCGATGGGATACATAACCGGTTGCCTCAGCAGCAGGCGCAAACAGTACGCCGCCCAGCGTACCAGTCAGAAAACCACCGATATGTGCGGCATTATCGATGCCGGTGATCAAAAAGCCGAGAACGAGGCTCGCGGTTGCAAAACCGGACGCTCCCCAGAAGAACCAGCGAAAATCGTGAGGATGGATGTTGCGGCGCTCGAGCCAGAGAAATACCAGCAGGGCGCCATATATTCCGAAAATCGCCCCGGACGCGCCGCCCGATATGGCTAATCCCTTATTCGCCACCAGCGATAGAAGATTGCCCGCCAGACCGCTGGCGAAGTAGATGGCAGTGAAGCGGACAGGCCCATACATCCGCTCGACCAGCTGGCCTCCATCCCAGAGAGCCCAAAGATTCAGCCCCAGGTGGATAACGCCAAAGTGAAGAAACATGGCCGTACCCAGACGCCACCACTCTCCATCCTGAGTGGCCGGGCCAAAGTTGGCGCCCCACGCCAATTGCACGCTGTTCGATGAATGCCATAAGCCGGCGCCGCCGACCAGCATGGCCAGGAAGACAACCAGATTGATGACTACCAGCAGCCTGGTTACGGGTACGCCCCGTGCCCGCCGGTAAAGAAGATCATGGAGAGAAAGCATGGCGTAGTGGGTGGACCGTTGTCCGGCGAGCATTATGATGCATAACGACAAAAGCTGCAGACGCTAAATGGAACGAGAACACCTCTCTATTCCAGTTTCAGGCATCAGTTGACGATGCCTCAAGCCTGGCGCAATATCAGTATATGGTCGTAGTAAATGTTCAGATGGCGCTATGCGGATTTGGTTGCGGAAACCCGATTGGGGCAGGATTCCTGGCACAGATTGGCGTCGCACTGCTGCTAGTGCTGATGTTTGCGCCCGTTGCGGCCGACCCTCAAGCGCGCATTCAGCTGCCTCGCACCGGGCTGACCGCGGATGACCTTGCCGTTATCGTCAACGATAGCGACCCGTTATCCAGGCAAATCGCGGATTATTATCAGAAGGTGCGTCATATCCCACCGGGAAACATTATTCATTTGCGGTTCCCCCCGGGCCGCGACACGCTTTCCAGCGACGAGTTTCAGCAATTAAAGGTGGAGATTGACCGGGCGACGCCTGCTCACGTCCAGGCCTATGCCGTAGCGTGGACCGTTCCGTACCGGGTCGCATGCATGTCTCTGACCTCGGCACTGGCGTTTGGTTTTGATGAACGCTACTGCTCATCCAGTTGTGGCCCGACTCAACCCAGCCGCTATTTCAACTCCCCCAGCCATTATCCTGCCAGCGATTATGAATTGCGGCCGGCAATGATGCTGGCAGGTATTGATTTTCAACAGGTCAAGACACTCATCGACCGCGGCGTTGCCGCCGACCACAGCTTCCCTGCTGGACGTGCCTATCTGGTCATTACCGCTGACAAGGCACGTAGCGTTCGGGCGGTAAACTTCGACCTTGCCGCGAAAGAACTGGACGGCGTTTTTCCCATCGAAATAGTCGAAAACGAAGCAATTGCAGACCGCCGCGATATTCTCTTTTACTTTACCGGCCGGGTACATGTGCCGCAACTTGATACATTGGCGTTCCTGCCCGGAGCCCTGGCGGATCACTTGACATCTACTGGCGGTCAGTTGACGGGCTTCGGCCAGATGAGCAGCCTGCGTTGGCTGGAGGCGGGTGCGACCGCCAGTTACGGCACCGTGGTAGAGCCGTGCAACCATATGCAGAAGTTTCCGTTTCCGGGCATTGCCATGTTTCACTACGCGCTTGGCGCAAGCGCAATTGAAGCTTACTGGAAAAGCGTTGCCTGGCCGGGCGAAGGTGTTTTCGTGGGAGAACCGCTATCTCAGCCGTTTGCGCCTTATTTGCGGGAAATTCGCCCTGGGCAGTTCGAGCTCCATATTTTTTCGCCACGCGAAACGCGTTTGCGTATCGAACGATCCCGTTCCGCTGCCGGGCCATTCCAACCATTTGCGCAGCAACCGCGAATACGCCGCGGCGCCAATCGCGTGCGTTTCAAGTTTTCTGAAACGGAAGGCTACCTGCAATTGCGCTGGTAAACGGTGACTTTCCGTGATGTGTAAACGTCGCACACTCAAGCGACTGCTCTGATCGTTCGAGCGAAACCACTCTGGTTTCGTTCTCTGTCGGCTTTATCACCCTTTGTTTCTGGAAGATTGCCTCACCTGCGATCAAACTCCGCGTAACGGATACCGATGTCGTTATAATAACGGCTGCATAAATCTAAGTGCCCACGCAAGACGCAGCCATGAATTCATCACTCCAGCCAAACTTCAAGTACCACTTTGCCGAACTCCTGCGCCCTATATTAAGCGGCATGGCGCCGTCCAGCCCTGACATTGAAATTGAATTCTCCCGTCCCAAGCAGGCAAGTCACGGCGACTATTCCTGTAATCTCGCCATGCAGCTTGCGAAGCCGCTACGCCGCAGTCCGCGCGACGTGGCCGCATCCCTTGTCGAAGCGCTTTCGGCTTCGCCTTATCTGGAAAAAATCGAGATCGCGGGAGCGGGTTTTATCAACTTGTTTCTCACCACGTCCGTGAAACAGCAGTTTCCTCGGCACGTCCTGCGTGCCGGTGAGACTTTTGGTCATGGCAATATCGGTGCCGGGAAAAAAATCCAGGTGGAGTACGTGTCGGCCAACCCCACCGGGCCGCTGCACGTCGGGCATGGACGAGGAGCGGCATTTGGGGCCAGCCTTGCCAATGTACTCGCCGCCGCCAGTTACTCCGTCGCCCGCGAGTACTACGTTAACGATGCGGGCCGGCAGATGGATATTCTGGCGCTCTCTACATGGCTGCGTTATCTGGAACTAAACAGTCTCGCCATCCACTTTCCCGGAAACGCGTACCAGGGCGAATACGTGCGCGATATGGCGCGGTTGATTCATAAGGCGCACGCGGGTCGATATATACATGCGCCCGCTTTGCTGTATGAAGGCATCTCCTCGGAAGAGGATTCCGAGGAGATGCTCGATGCCTTGATCGCCAACGCCAAAAAATTGCTGGGACAGGACTATGCTTATATACACAATTTCGTGCTGACCGAGCAATTGGGTGATTGCAGCAACGACCTGCTTGAATTCGGCGTAGTTTTCGACACATGGTTTTCAGAGCAATCGTTGTTCGATAGCGGTGCGGTTGCAAACGTGGTTCAAGTGCTCGAACAAGGAAATTACCTGTACGAACAGGATGGCGCGAAGTGGTTCCGTTCTGCCGATTTTGGCGATGAAAAGGACCGGGTGGTTCAGCGCGAAAACGGACAGTTCACCTACTTTGCTTCCGATATTGCCTACCATCTCAACAAGTTCCAGCGGGGGTTTGAACGTGTCATCGACGTTTGGGGAGCCGATCATCACGGCTATATCGCTCGTGTAAAAGGCGCGTTGCAGGCAATGGCGTTCGACCCGAGCAAGCTGGAGATAGCTTTGGTGCAGTTCGCGGTACTTTACCGAGACGGGAAAAAGGCCCCGATGTCCACGCGCGCCGGCGAGTTTGTCACATTGCGGGAGTTGCGCCAGGAGGTGGGCAATGATGCAGCGCGTTTTTTTTATGTGTTGCGAAAAAGCGACCAGCACCTGGATTTCGATCTCGACCTGGCCAAGTCGCAAAGCAACGATAACCCTGTCTATTACGTGCAATACGCCCACGCCAGAGTTTGCAGCGTGCTGGAGCAGTGGGGCGAAGACACTGCCATGTTGGCTGGGGCGGATATGTCCCCGTTAGCGAGCGTCGTGGAGCTGTCACTGTTGCAAAAGCTGATCGATTATCCTGAAATGGTGGAAGCGGCAGCGAGGGAGCTTTCCCCACATCTGATAGCGTTCTATCTCAGAGAACTGGCAGGGGAGTTTCACAGTTACTATAATTCAACACGTTTCCTTGTTCCGGACATACCGCTTCGGCTCGCCCGGCTGGGACTGGTGGCCGCCGTACGACAGGTGTTGAGCAACGGGTTGAAACTGCTCGGTGTAAGCGCACCCGCGAAAATGTAGGATGCCCCATGATTGACTTTTTATGAGTCGCGATTACAAAACGCGCCCAAACTCTTCGGTTTTCGGCAAAGATAAGAACGCGTTGCTCCTGGGGGTGTTTATCGGTTATGCGCTAGGTCTTCTCAGCGCGATCGGGACGTGGATGTATATCAATAAGAGTCCCAGTCCATTTATTTCCCACGAAAGGCCGCGCAGCACCGAGACCATGGGCGCCGTGAATCAACCCGAGAAGAAAGTCGGGGGGGGTGAGGATGGCGGCGGCAAAGCACCGGATGGCAAGCCCCGATTTGAATTCTACAAAATACTGCCCAACAGCGAGGAACCTGTAACGGACCAGCAACTTAAGCAACCGGCTCAGCGGCCCTCTGTCCACGAAAAGTATTTCCTGCAGGCTGGCTCGTTCCAGAAGTCCGAGGATGCGGATAATTTGAAAGCGAAACTTGCAATGATAGGCGTCGAAGCAACCGTTCAAGCTGCGGACTTGGCAGGGAAAGGCATGTGGCACCGGGTGCGCGTGGGACCCTTTTCCAGCACCGACGACATGAACAAGGTGCGCGCTTCCCTTCAACAAAATGGCGTTCCAAGCAGCATTATCAAAGTAAACGACGCAGTGCAGTAGCAGGAATACCCCAATTGCAGCGGGGCAATACCAGCATATTTAACCCTCGGAGCGAGTGCGCCATCAACCACGATGCTGGTAGAATCGGGATGAGCATCAGGTGCGGTGGCCGCTGGCTTACCATCCACGCGATACCACAAAATGTCGGCCGACTTGTCCACCCCGAGAGATGGGTACGGATTTGCTAGTTGCTCCAGGCAGCACGCAGCGAAGGACGGTATCGCATTCTTGTAGTCTCGAATTTTGTGCATGTCAACCCGGGGACTTCGCTCAGGCGCATGTGGTTTTCAGGTTCAGGGTCCTGTCTATCTCAAGGAGACAAACGATGAGTTTATTGCGGATTCTAGCGGCAATTCTTTTACTGACAGGCATGAGCTTGACGACTATTTCCAGCGCTCGCGCTGAAATTGTCGAAGGAAGGGATTACACGACCCTGTCTCATCCTCAGCCGGCGGATGAAAAAAGTATCGAAGTTATCGAGTTCTTCTGGTACGGCTGCCCGCATTGCTATGAGCTCCACCCGCGGATCAAGGCCTGGCTTAAGCGGATGCCTGGCGATGTAAGCTTCCGTTATGTTCCCGCTGTCTTTCGCGCAAACTGGATCCCGGGCGCAAAAACCTTTTACGCGCTCGAAGCGCTTGGGGTGAGTGATAAATTGCACGACAAAGTCTACGATGCCATTCATCGGGACAAGATCGATCTGACCAAGGACGAGATACTGTTCGACTGGATAGCCAAACAAGGGGTCGACCGGCAGAAATTCATCGATGCCTACAACTCGTTCGCGGTTCAGAACCAGGTTACACGCGTCACGCGCATGTCCAAGGATTACGCACTGACGGGGGTTCCGGCCGTGGTGGTGGATGGAAAGTACCTTACCAGCGGAAGGATGGGCAGCACGCCGGAAGACACGATCCGGACAATGGAAGAATTGATCGAAAAAGTGCGCAAGGAAAGGAAGAAATAGAAGACGTACGGGTATTGGATCGATTGGCCATTTTTGCCAATCGGCCAGCAATACCTTCCATAGAGAATCTGTTGGTTAATTCGGCAAGTGCCATTGAAGGTCATCATTAGCGGCGCGTCAAGCGGGCTGGGCAGGGCGCTCACACAACATTACACCGAAGCGGGCGCCACGCTTGGCCTGATTGCAAGGAGGCGTGACTTGCTGGAGACATTGGCCGCGGGATCATCGCGTGCGTCAATCTATGAGGCTGATGTTCGCGATGCGGGAGCAATCCGGGCGGCGGGGGAGGATTTCATGCGCCGCTACGGTTGTCCCGACGTCGTTATCGCCAATGCCGGTATCAGCCGGGGGACCTTAACCGCCTATGCCGAGGATAACGAAGTTTTCGAGGACATCGTGACGACTAACGTTCTGGGCATGGTCAACTTATTCCAGCCGTTCCTTGCCGCGATGCAGGCAGCCGGACGCGGCAGTCTGGTTGGCATTGCGAGTGTGGCCGGCTATCGAGGTCTTCCGGGAGGCGGTGCTTACTCGGCTTCCAAAGCCGCCGCAATCAGCTATCTTGAGAGCCTGCGGGTAGAGATGTACGGTAGCGGTGTGTCCGTCATCACTATTTGCCCTGGCTATATCGTAACCCCCATGACGGCAAATAATCCCTACCGCATGCCCTTTATCCTGACAGCGGAAGTCGCCGCTGAAAAAATCATCACCATTGTTGAGAACAAGGTATCGTTTGCGGTGATTCCCTGGCAGATGGCAATCGTGGCGCGTATTCTGAAACTGCTGCCCGATTTTCTTTACGATCGCCTCTTTGCTAATGCGCCGCGCAAGCCCGGTGACAGCAAAACGAATTACCGGGAAGGAGGGTGGTTTGGGGTAGGGCGATCGACTGGTGATAAGCCGGAGCAGAGGGAGTGAGCTTAATGTTGAACGTCAGGTAAAAATACACTTAAGAGGTGTTACCGATGACAGAAAAAGCGATTTTTGGAGCGGGCTGTTTCTGGGGCGTGGAGGCTGCGTTTCCGGCAGTCGAGGGTGTGCACGAGGCAATATGCGGCTATTCCGGAGGGCGCTGGAAAAACCCGACCTATCATGATGTCTGCACTGAAGATACCGGCCACGCGGAAGTTGTGCAGGTGGAATACGATCCGTCTCGGGTCAGTTACAACGCTTTGCTCGATGCGTTCTGGAATAGCCACAATCCAACCACGCTCAACCGTCAGGGCCCGGATATCGGCACTCAGTATCGTTCGGCCATATTCTTTTATACGCGCGAGCAGGAGGCTGCGGCGCGACTTTCCAAAGAGAAGCAGGAGCAAAGCGGGCGTTGGCAGGGCTCGATCGTGACGGAAATCTCGCCCGCCGGCGAATTTTACCGCGCTGAGGAATACCATCAACGCTATTTTGAGAAGCGCAACATATCCGGATATTGCCACACTTGAGAAACATCTGAACAAGTCGTCGCGGGCGCGACAGTGGGTTTGGAATGCGGATAATGGGGTGCGCTCTACTCCAGCTGTCGCAAGCCTGCAGAATCCTCAAGATCCTTCGGGCAGCGGTGTGCCTAACCGGTTGCGGATTTCAGCGATGCGCGTTTCGCTTACTTTGGCATTGATCGCTGCCGGCAAGCGGGCGGGGTCGGAGATGGTTCTGTTCAGGTGTGCGGCAATGGAGCCTGCATCAACCCTCCTGGCTGCCTCGAATGCCTGTTGCAGACGCTCCGTCTGAGGATATGGACGTTCGGCATAGCCGGGGCGGCCATGGAAATCGCATGAGCAAGCTTGCAGAAATTCTTCGAAGCGGTCGGGCTTGCGATATGCATCCACCCTTTGGAGCATGTCGGCGATAGTAGCCGCGCGTAATTCAGCTGCGCGGTGCACGTCGCCATGGTAGCGCGCCACCAACAACGCCAGATCGCGCGCATCGTTAGGTACACGGACGCGCTCACATAAACCCGCCACCAGTTTTACGCTGCGCGCTTCGTGACCGATATGACGAGGCCACTCCGCAGGTGGGGTGGTGCCTTTGCCGAGATCATGGGTAAGCGAAGCAAACCGCACCGGTAGAGTGTAATTTTTCCCCGCTGCATGATCGATTACCATCATGACATGCACCCCGGTATCGATTTCGGGGTGATATTTCGCCGGTTGGGGCACACCGAAGAGTTCATCGACCTCGGGCATGATCCGGGTTAATGCACTGCACTCGCGCAGCGCATAGAACATGCGCGAAGGTCGCCGTTCCATCAAGCCGCGCGCAAACTCCTGCCAAACCCTCTCGGGTACCAGGGCATCCACCTCGCCGTTGTGAACCATCTCGCTCATCAGCGCGAGCGTTTCGGGCGCAATACGGAAACCGAAACGAGCGGCAAAACGGGCTGTTCGGAGTACCCGCACGGGATCTTCGGTGAAAGCCGGACTGATGTGGCGCAGCACGCCAGCTTCGAGATCGGCGACTCCTCCAAAAGGATCGATGATATTGCCATCCTGATCCTTGGCCATGGCATTGATGGTGAGGTCGCGTCGCGCCAGGTCCTCCTGCAATGTCACTTCGGGCGAAGCGTAAACTTCGAAGCCCTTGTATCCGCGCGAAACCTTGCGCTCGGTGCGGGCAAGGGCATATTGTTCCTGTGTTACCGGATGGAGGAAAACCGGAAAATCCTTTCCTACCGGCCGGTAGCCAAGCCGCACCATTTCGTCAGGCGACGAACCCACCACGACATGATCGTGATCGAAAACCGGCAGGCCAAGAATCTCGTCACGTACCGAGCCGCCAACAAGGTAAGTTTTCATTATTGGGCTACATCAATCCTAATCTAGTCTAATCTCGTCAGCGAAACGAGGTACTCAAGAAATTTTACCAGCGCTAACAATCTGAGGTGGCGAGTGTAATTTTTTCTTCTGCGCGTTCAGCTGGGGCTCTATGGCGTACTCGGAAACCTCTTGTAATGGAAATTCTCAGGACGCGTTTTTCCCAATGGACGTGGGTTAACGTCCGGCTGACCAGTGACGGAGGCAATCGAGCCTTTCACGCGGGGTCTGATGAGCCAGATATATCGGCGCCACTTCCTCCAGCATCGTCGGATGGATGCCCCATATTTCCATGAAATTGCTGGGTTTGGCGCAATCACATACGTTGTCAATTTTCATGGAATAGTAGTTGTCCACACTCATGAGTTTGCCCGGCAGGATTTCCATCACTGCCGCTTCCAGATGGGAGAGCACGTCATTGAGGGCGACAATTGCAGGGTCATGTCCGGTGACGTGCGCCGAATATTCGACCAATTCCCGCAGGCTGTAGCACCTCGGACCGCACAAATCGTAACTCTGGCCAAAAGTCTTCGGATCATCAAGACTCAACGTAAATGCTTGAACCACATTCTCGACAAAGATCGGCTGGAATTTCGCATCCGGTAATGCCAGGGCCAATACCGGCAGCCGACCCAGCCTCGCAAACAGGTTAATTGAAGAATCCCCCGGCCCGAATATGACCGAGGGCCTGAAACTCGTGGCAGCCAAGCCGGATGTCATGACGATCCGTTCGCCCTCGGCTTTGGAGCGAAGATAGGCGCTGGGCTGGTTTGGGCCGGCATTCAGGGCGCTCATCTGCAGTATCCGCCCGATGCCGTTGCGTCTGCACGCGGCCACGATTTTCTGCGGCATCTCCACGTGCGCGTTATGAAAATCGCCGTGGACAACGCCCACCAGGTTGATGACCGCATCCATGCCCATCAGGAGCAGGTCGAGTTGGTCGTCGTCGTAAGCTGTCACCTCCACCAAATCCACGGTAGGGATAGCCAGGAGGTCCTTGGCCCGCTCATAATTGCGGGTGGGAACACGCAACTGGATTTGCTGGTCCGTCAGAACGTTGGCGAGGTGACGGCCTACAAAACCGCTGCCGCCAAAAATGCACACATTATTGATGATCATGGCGTGTTTTCACCCTCCGCGAGTTTTTCAACACCGGAACGGGACGCGACGATGCCTAGTCGGTTCTTCAGGGCCGTTATCTGATGTCCCAAGGTTCGGGCGTAATACATCGAGTTGCTCATGACCTTTTTTACATAATCACGGGTCTCGCTGAAGGGGATGGTTTCCGCGTAAATGGCTCCCTCAAGCGGTTTTTCATCCCGCCATTGCCACGCGCGACTGGGGCCGGCGTTATAGGCCGCGGATGCGAGCAGCGGCTGGTCTCCGGACAGGGTCAGGACGTGCTTGAGATAATAGGTGCCCAACATTAAATTGGTGTTGACCTCGGTGACGCGTGCAGCCTGAAATTTCCTTATTCCCACCTTTTTTGAGGCCCATTTTGCCGTGGCTGGCATCAGCTGCATCAGGCCCATCGCTCCGGCGCTGGATCGTGCATCGCTCACAAAGCGGCTTTCCTGGCGGATAAGGCCATAAACCCAGGCTTCGTCCAGTTCCTGTTGTTTCAGGATGTTGCGCAGGGTATCGCGATGAGGAGCAAGAAAACGCAGGCTGAAATCGTGATACTCCACGGTCCTGTCCGCCGTATAAATAGCGCGGTCGTAAATCCCGTTCCGGCTGGCCACTTCGGCCGCCGCCAGCAGGCGGCGATCATCGAAATTGCGTATTACCCAGGTCCATTCGCGTGCGGCCTCCGTCCGCAGGTTCAGGCGGTACAGCGCAAGCGCCCGGCGGATTCCGGGCAATCGCTCGACTGCGGCCATCTCCTGCCGCGTGGCCTTGTATGACTCTGCCGGAGCGCCGATCGTTAATCCCAAATCCTCTTCCGCAAGTTGACCATAGAAATTATGTTCGTTGCTTAAAGGAGCAAGAATCTCGTTCGCCTCGGGTGTTCTGCCCTTCGCCTTCAAGGCGCGTGCTTTCCAGTAACGCCATACTCCGGCCTGTTGTTCCTGGGTTGACATGGCTTCAATAGTGTCCAGTACCAGGTCCCAGTCGCCTGCGCGCAGAGCCGCGCGGGTTTTCCAGCCGAGCTGCGCATCGGATAACGCAACGGGTGTACTACTGCTCGCCGACTCCATAAACCAGCTTAAGGCACGGGGGTTCAATCTCCGTGCCGCCTGATCTGCGAGCTGGGCCATGAAATAAGCATGTTCCGCTTCATCGAACTGTTCCCGTATCCTTGGCCAATAGGCGTAAGCCTGGTCGGGACCGCTACGGGTCAACCGCAGCAGTGCGAATATTGCAACTTCGCGGTCAGCGCGAGTCTTTAAGTTCTTTCCATGTGTTTCAAGGTAGCGCAGGGGATTGTCTGTGGCCGCGGCAAGCTTGCGTTCATTGAGCCCTTGATCTTCGGGAAGGTACAGATTGATGCGCTTTGCCACGCTTACGTTGCCTGCTTCCAGCGCCAGTCTCAGTCGAGCCCATACGTCGTCTATGGTTAGCACTCCGTTGTCTACAAGCGCTTCGAATACAGGGGTGCAGCTTTCCGGCAGGTCGCGGGGGTTAAACCACAGGGGACGGCCTTGGGTGTGTGCGCTGGCATCGTATGCAGCCAGGCGCTGCTGCAGGGAATAGCAGGTCAGTTCCATATCCGTGCTCGTCAAACCCGGGTACTCTTCTGCAAACAAAGCCCATTGCTGTGTTTTGCCCAATGTCTTCAGCCATTCGGCTTTCAGCCGATCACTCAGCGGCGTATCCTTGTAGCGTTCCAGAAACGTTTTGATCGCGCCGGGGTCCACTAATGGGTTCTCAAGCTGCGGACGCAACTGGTAATAGGCGGCATATGGTTCAAGTACATGCCCTTTCAGACGTTGAGCATATGTCGCTACCCGCACGGAATTACCCGCCTGGAACGCCTGCCGCATGGCAAGGAAGTCGTCGTCCTGCCCAGCTGTCAGGGTTCCGGCGCAAACTGCCAACCATAAACCTGCAAACAACTTTTTCATAACCTGCTATATCTAAGTGAAGTGAAGATTCAACCGTCCCGCTCTTGCCCCTTCAACTTTAAAACGTCCGTTAAAGAATAGCACATCATGCCGTATATCAGCTTAAACCCCGCCACCAATGAGACGCTCAAGACCTACGCGAGTTGGGACAGCCGTCATCTCGCATCTGTTCTGGAGCAGACGGACGGTGTGCAACGGACCTGGGCGCTGACCACATTACCCGAACGGGCGGACCGCATGAATCGCGCCGCCATGCTGCTGCACGAGCGGGTCAATGAGTATGCCGTGCTGATGGCCGCCGAAATGGGCAAGCCATTGCGCGAGGGGCGGGCCGAGGTGGAGAAGTGCGCACTTGCGTGTGATTATTATGCGGTGCATGCGGAGCACTTCATGCAGATCGAGAGGGTCCAGACTGACGCCGGCAAAAGCTATGTTTCCTACGAACCGCTAGGCGTCGTACTTGGCATAATGCCCTGGAATTTTCCTTTTTTTCAGGTCATGCGTTTCGCTGCTCCCAGCCTGATGGCGGGCAATGCCTGCGTCCTGAAGCACGCGTCCAACGTTCCGCAATGCGCCCAGGCGCTGGAACAGCTGTTCCGTGACGCCGGATTTCCTCCGCATCTTTTTACTACGCTCATGATCGAAGCTTCCGATGTGGCGGATGCTATCGCGAGCCCCTTTGTGCACGGGGTAACGCTTACCGGCTCAGAGGCAGCAGGGCGTAAAGTTGCTTCCCATGCCGGTCAGCATTTAAAGAAATGCGTATTGGAACTCGGCGGATCGGACGCGTTTATTATATTAAAAGATGCGGATCTGGATATCGCTGCCAGCTTTGCGGTGAAATCGCGCTTCCAGAACTGTGGTCAATCCTGCATTGCCGCCAAGCGCATCATCCCGGTGGCGGAAATAGCCGAGGAGTTCTTGTCGCTGTTCATTAAGAAAACGGCGGAACTGAAGATGGGCGACCCGATGAGTGACGCAACGCAGCTCGGTCCAATGGCAAGGCTTGATCTGCGGAAAGACTTGCATGAGCAAGTCGTCGATTCAATTGCGCAAGGTGCGGAGCCAATTCTTGGATGCGAGCCGGTCCACGGAAACGGGGCGTTTTACCCGCCATCGATACTCTCCCGGGTAACCGCGAAAACACGGGCTTATAATGAAGAATTATTCGGGCCCGTGGCTACTGTAATCCCTGCAGCAAATGAAGAGGAGGCCATCCATATTGCCAACGACACCCGTTTCGGACTTGGTTCAAGTATTTGGAGCCGAGACTCTGACCATGCCGAACAAGTCGCGCGCCAAATTCAAGCCGGATGCAGTTTTGTCAACGGTATGGTCCGGTCCGACCCCCGCCTGCCATTTGGGGGCATCAAGGATTCGGGCTTTGGCCGCGAGTTGTCGTACCATGGCATACGAGAGTTCGTTAACATCAAAACGGTCTGGATACGGTAATTTTAACGCTTATGCTGGCAGCAAAAAGGCTGGCCGAAGTATGGGGAGTTTCGGCTCGGGCAGACCGGGATACGTCCAGAGACACCTCGGACGCTCTATCCCGGTAATCAGGATCGTTTAGACCACACCCTGACCGATCATCGCATCGGCGACCTTTACGAAACCGGCCACGTTCGCACCGTTGACATAACTGACCGTCCCGTCCGTGCGCCGGCCATATTGCAGGCAAGAGCGATGTATCGCCTGCATGATTTCAAGCAATCGAGCGTCCACCTCTTCCCTGGGCCAGGAAAGCCGCATGGCGTTCTGGCTCATTTCCAGACCGGAGGTGGCTACGCCGCCCGCATTGCTGGCTTTGCCAGGTGCAAAAAGAATTCCGCTGCGTTCAAAGCATTTCACAGCCTCGGCGGTCGATGGCATGTTGGCGCCCTCGGCAACGCAGATAACTCCGTTTTTAATCAGGGTTGCGGCATCCTCCTCATTCAGTTCGTTCTGTGTCGCGCAGGGTAAGGCGACATCCACCGGCACATGCCACGGGCTCATATCGGGCAAGAATTCCGCTTTCACACGTTCGGCGTAGTGGGTTATCCGGGCATAAAGGCGATTCTTGACTTCCATCAACTCAGCCAGTTTTTCAGGGGTGAAGCCCTCCTTATCCACCACTGTGCCGCTGGAATCCGAGACGGTGACGACTTTGGCGCCAAGCGCCATCGCCTTTTCCACCGCATATTGCGCCACGTTTCCCGAGCCCGACACCGAAACCCGCATCCCGTCGAGAGAACGGCCGGATTGCTTGAGCATCTCCTCGGCGAAATAAACCGTTCCGTACCCGGTGGCTTCCGGGCGGATCAGCGATCCGCCGAAGCTCAGACCCTTTCCGGTAAATACACAGTCCGCCCGATTGGACAGCTTTTTCATCATCCCGGCCATGAATCCCACTTCGCGCCCGCCCACGCCGATATCACCGGCGGGGACGTCGGTATCGGAACCGATATGGCGGAACAGTTCGCTCATGTAAGCTTGACAGAAACGCATCACTTCGCCTTGGCTGCGGCCTTTGGGATCGAAATCCGCGCCGCCCTTGCCGCCCCCCATGGGAAGCGTGGTGAGCGCATTTTTGAAGGTCTGCTCGAATGCGAGAAATTTCAGAATAGAGAGATTTACGGAAGGATGAAAACGCGTGCCTCCCTTATAAGGACCGATGGATGAGCTATGCTGAATTCGGTAGCCACGGTTGACATTGACATCGCCGTGATCATCTACCCACGCAACCCTGAAAATGATTACTCGCTCCGGTTCTGTCAGGCGATCCAGAAGACCATGCTCGGCATACCGGGGATGTTCCGTGATGAAAGGCCAAAGACTTTCAATCACTTCGGCAACCGCCTGCAGATATTCAGGCTGGCCGGGATTGCGTTTCGCAATATAAGTGCAGAATTCTTGAAAACTTTGATACTTCATTGGATTCCCCTGTGTGACAAAACCATTTTCCCAAGGTGAGCATTCTGCCAAATTACTCGCCGACTCGCACTGTATTTATGAGGAAAGTCAGGAACAACGGGCTTGAACGGGGTTACATGGCGGCTTCCGATGTTTCACAATCCATCGAACCGTTGCCGGATAACTGCCGCTGGAATCGCGACCACAACATCCTTGCGTCGCGTTATCCGCGCTTTTTTTGAGGGGAAGTCGCGTCTACTTCCGGCTTAGCCCAGCCAGAGTCATCGAGGTGTTAGTGTGCGACGGGCGCTACTTGGGCTCCGCATCATTCTTATCATTTTCATCTTCATTTTTGCGCGCCCTCGGGGGTCTAGTCCACCAGACAATGAGAATCAGTAGCGACAGGGCCACGGCCGCTTCGAGGAGTAAAATCCACATGATTTCGAGGTTGCTGTATATTTATGAGATGCCACTTTAAACAAAACGGGATGAAAAACCAATTAACTTTATTCGCTATCGCCTCGCTGCTGTTGCTCCAGGCTTGTACAATGGCGCCGAAGAGAACCACTGAGGCACCCCAGCCCGTTCCGCCGTTGCCGGTTGAAACCGCGCCGGTGGTCGTGCTCCAACCAACCGATTGGAATTCGGTGACCGGCTGGGCGGAGGACGATATTCGTCCGGCATGGGCTGCGTTTCTCCGCAGCTGCGCGGTTCTGAAAAACAAGCCGCTGTGGCAGGAAACCTGTGTCCAGGCTGAATCACTGCAAGCGCAGGATGGCGTTACTTTGAGGCAATTCATCGAGAGCCGCTTTGTTCCGCATCAGGTGTTGAATTCGGACGGTAGCGGGGAAGGACTCATCACGGGCTATTATGAACCCCTGCTGAAGGGCAGCCGCAAGCAGTCAAAGCGTTACAGGTATCCGATATATACCACCCCTGATGAGCTCCTGGTGATCGATTTGGGAGAAGTATACCCGGAGCTAAAAAACATGCGGTTGCGCGGACGCTTGCAGGGACGCAAAGTGGTGCCTTACTACAGCCGGGCTGAAATAGAAGGTGGTCCGGGGCAGCCGAAGGGGAAGGAGTTGCTATGGGTAGATGACGAAGTCGATTTGTTTTTCCTGCAAATCCAAGGTTCGGGCCGCGTGGAGCTTGAAAATGGTGAAATCGTGAGGGTGGGCTACTCCGATCAGAATGGCCATCCCTACAAATCCGTTGGAAGATTGCTCGTGGAGCGCGGTGAACTGGCGCTGGACAAGGCGTCGATGCAGGGAATCAAGGCGTGGGGGCAAAAAAATCCGCGAAAATTGCCCGAGCTGCTGCAGCAGAACTCGAGCTTTGTTTTTTTTAGAGAGCTGCCCGCTAACGTGACAGGTCCGCTGGGCTCCCTCGGCGTACCGCTCACCCCGGGTCGAAGCCTTGCTATTGATCCTCGCGTGGTACCACAGGGCGCACCTGTTTTTCTCGCTACGACCTGGCCCAATACCGATAAGCGCCTTCATCGGTTGATGGTGGCCCAGGATACAGGCGGCGCGATCAAGGGTAACGTGCGGGCCGATTTCTTCTGGGGCTTTGGGCCGGATGCCGCGAATCAGGCAGGAAAGATGAGACAAACGGGCAAGATGTGGGTATTAATGCCCGCCAGTTACATGTCGCAGGGAGACTTGCCGCCGGCGCCGGTAGCGCAAAAAACCTGTTGTTAAACTAATTGGGCATGACACTGGCACGGTTATTTTGTGCCTGCGGCATTCAGTTTCTTTTCAATGGTATCGGCGGGGATCATTCCCGGGATCACTGAACCATCCGCGAATATAAGCGTGGGTGTACCGTTTATCCCATTCTTCCGGCCCGCCTGAAGAATCGTTTCAATCGGCGTATCACAATCCTTTCCGGTGGGAGCTGCACCTTTCAGCATAAAATCATCCCAGGCCTTAAGCCGATTGGGAGAACACCAGATAGCCGTAGCCGTTGGCAGCGAACCGTTGAGCACCGGATAAAGCAGGGTGTAGATCGTCACATCCTTCACATTAGCCAATTCTTTTTCCAGCCGCTTGCAGTAAGGGCAATTCGGATCCGAGAAAACGACCAGCTTGCGCTTCCCGTTGCCCCTTACCGCTTTAATCGCCTGATCCAGCGGAAGTGTGTCCACGCTGATGCGGCGCGTGTCCTTGATCTGTTGTAGACGCTCGCTGGTCAGGCTTTGCTTCGTCTGGGGATCAACCACATGCCCGAAAAACAGGTAAGTTGCTTTTTCGTCTGTATAAAAAAGTTCTCCTCCCACCACAACCTCATACAGTCCCAGATAAGGCGTTTTTTTTACGCTCTCTATCTTTTCGCCGGAGAAAGTTGTCTGCAGGGCTTTTTTTACAGCTTCTTCATCAGCAGCAGCCGAACCTGCGAGTAAGCACAATATCAGGGCAGTGAAAACGGGTTTCAAATGCATGACCATCGCTCCGGTTAAATGGATGTTTCGAGGTTGTTATTGCGTTGCTACTTCGGTATCAACTCAACGCATGCTGGATCAACCGGTCTTTTATTACCGGGAGGCGGTTCGTAATTCCCAACCCTAAATTACGCAAGCGGACGAGTGTTGGATTGGGATTGGCGAATAACTTCTGCAGGCCGTCGGTGACCAGTTCCAGCGCGAGAATGTCTTCTTTACGGGCGCGCTCATACCGGCGCAGCAGCAGGTAATCCCCACAGTCCAGCTCCAACCCGCGTGTTGCAAGGGTGTTGGCGAGTTCGCGCGCATCGCGCAAGCCGAGATTGACGCCTTGCCCAGCAAGTGGATGGATACCGTGGGCGGCGTCGCCAATAAGCGCAAGCCGCGACCGTACAAGTTGCTTCACATGCACGAAATTCAGCGGAAATCCGGCTGGCCGGGTAACAAGCTGCATCTCCCCCAGCACCCTACTTGCAGCATTCCTGACCTGAGTGCATAGCTCCGCCTCAGGCGCATCGAGCAACGGTCGGGCCTGGTCTTCCTGCAACGACCACACCATGGATACCATCTTCCCCGGCAGTGGCAGCAGGGCCAGCACGCCATCTCGCCGGAACCATTGATGAGCAATGTTATGGTGACGCCGTTCCGTGCTGAAATTCGCCACCACGCCTATCTGCTGATAGGGATGGCGCGAAACTTCGATTTTTCCCTGTTCTCGCACCCAGGAATTCAAACCATCGGCGCCGACAACCAGGGAACCTTGTAACAGGGTGCCGTCTTCCAAATGTAACTCGGCGTGTGATTCGGTCCATTCCAGCGACGCGCATCGGGCCGGGCAGAACATCTTGATATGTTTTTTCTGGCGCTTCAGTGCGTCCCATACTGCCGTTTGGAGCTGGCGATTTTCCACAATAAATGCCAGTTCCGGATAGCCGATATCGTAGGCGCTGAAATCGAGACGAGCGGCATTGTCATCGCCAAACACAGCCATTTTATAAACCGGGGTGATCCGGGCCTCGTCCAGCGCCTGCCACACGCCGAGATCCTGCAGAAAACCGGCGCTGCCCGGGCTGATAGCGTAAATTCTGCTGTCCCAGCTTTCGTCCTCAGGGAGCGGCACGGGTGGACGGGATTCCACCAACGCAATTTTTAGCCCGCTGTTTTTGAGAGCCAGCGCCAGGCTTGCCCCCACCAGACCGCCGCCAATAATAACGACATCGAATTTCATAAAAGCATTATACCCGGCTTTGAATTTAGGGGATGAAGAGTGGCAGATTTCGCGACGGAGGTTCCTCATACGGACGAAGCTCAGTCTAAATTTGAATTTTTCTTCATATCGTCATAAGGATACGAAGCTAACCCGGTGTTAATCTTGACATGATGCCTTGCTAAAGGCAGAATTTCGCCTCTTTAGCGAATACGTGGCGAATTAGCTCAGTGGTTAGAGCAGCGGAATCATAATAGGCAGGCTGCTCATAACTTCCACCTTATTCATCAATAAGTTACATTCAATCCTTTCTTGCTGTTCACATCTCATTCACATTCACATGGATATGAGGTGTTTAAATGGCAACAGTTCGTAAGTTATCTTCCGGTAAATGGAATGCCCAGGTACGCCGCAAGGGGCATTCACCCATCAGTAAGTCATTCACCTATGAGAAAGATGCTCATGTCTGGATTCGTAGCATTGAATCAGATATGGATAGGGGGTCATACGTCAATCGTTCTACAGCAGACAGCACTACGTTAGGTGAAGCGTTAGAAAGGTATAGGGATGAGATTACGCCTAAGAAGAAAGGGAAGGATCAGGAACTAAGACGCATTGCTGTATGGCTTAAACATCCTTTAGCTAGAAGGTCATTGTCTTCTTTAAAAGGGAAGGACTTTGCGAAGCATAGGGATGACCGACTATTGAAAAGATGTTCCGCTGGGACTTTGAGATTAGAACTAGCATTGATAAGCCACTTGTACACCATCGCATTGAAAGAATGGGGCATACCCGTCACTAACCCTGTTTCCTTAATTAGGAAGCCCACAGCCAACAATGCTAGGACAAGACGACTAGAAGATGATGAGGAAGATAGATTATTAAATGCCTGTCGGCTGTCTAAGAATATCCTTCTATATCCAATAGCCGTATTAGCTATAGAAACTGCTATGAAGCTATCTGAGCTTTTGAATATGGAATGGACAGACATTGATATTAAGAAACGTATCATAGTCCTGTCGGACACTAAGAATGGAACAGCTAGAACCATTCCATTATCACTAAGGGCAATAGATATATTGTCTTCTATACCTAAGCATATAGCCTGTCGGCGCGTGTTTTTTACTTGGTTGCCTAGAAGTGATGCGATGAATGGCGCATTTAAGACTGCTGTGAAGAAGGCAGGTATGGATAACTTCCATTTCCATGACCTACGCCATGAAGCTACATCAAGATACTTTGAGTTAGGAATGAATGTAATGGAAGTTTCTGCAATAACAGGACATAAGTCATTACAAATGTTAAGAAGATATACTCATATATCCAATAATGTCCTTATTAATAAGCTAGATGGTCAAATAAGGGCAGTTAGCTAGATATTTTATTATCTAGTGGTGTACTGCAACACCCTACCAGCATAATTATCACATAGCCGATCTTCTGAAAGGTAATAGACATAAGGGTTACAGCAATGTAGCCCTTTTTTTATATTTATTTTTATCCTTACTGCATCAATAGCGTATTACATATGCATCTTCCGTCGTATGTAATACCGCATCAGATCAATAACTGTCCTTCTGAATCAATAATTTATACAACTGCATAAGATAAACATATCAAAAACTGGAAAGTCAAGCACTTCTTATGATATAATATTGGCATATTAAATGTATATAGTTATCCAATAATAGTAATAGTATCACAGTAATCTTTAAATGTAAAAGGAAATAAGTAAATGGAAGACGATTCAATATTCAATCAAGAACATCACAGCAACGAAGCAACTGCTTTCCTAGCAAAGAAGCACAACAGCGTTAACGAACAAGTGAAGGGTATGAGGAATGCCTTTCATGATCTTCATAAAGAAGCTACGGGTGAACCTGATTGGGCTTCTATGTTAGCTAATGCCACAAGTCAGCAAGCTAAGATGCAGATACGTGCTGCGCGTGAAACTTACGAAGAAGAAGCCAAATACAAGGCGTGGGAAGCAGTACAGAAAGTTCAGGAAGGCAAGATTAGTACGATTCTTTCAAAGCCGATCACCGAAAGAAATAAGGCGTATTACGACAATCTACAAAAGACCGACCCTAATTCCTATTGGGATACGAAAGTACAAGCGCAACGTCGCCGGGACATTAAGACGTTGGGGTTGGCCTATTACTTGAAGGGGGTTAAGTAATGGATGACATTCAGGGAATAAGGAAGCGTAAGCTTCCCCCTCAAGTAGACAGTTCAGAAGTAGAATTCTTCCCTGTGAGCAATTGCTCACGGAACACAGCCGGGGGCAGGCTTCCCAGCGCGTCATGGGGTCGTTCTTCGTTATAGCTTTGTAGCCACTGATGCGTGATTTCTCGCACCTCATCCAGTGACGTAAATAACCAATTGTTGAGGACTTCCGTCCGATATGATCGGTTGAAACGCTCGATGAAAGCATTTTGATTCGGCTTGCCCGGCTGGATGAAACGCAGTTCAATGCCCTTGTCCTGGCACCAATCGGCCAAGTACTGCGAGGTCAGTTCCGGGCCATTGTCGAGCCGTATCGCTTTGGGCAACCCACGCCAAACCTCAAGCTGCTGTAATGTTCGCACGACGCGTTGCGCGGGCAGACTGGTATCGATCTCGATAGCTAACGCCTCTCGTACGCTTTCATCCAGAATATTCAATGTGCGGAATCGACGTCCCTGGTAGAGACGTCGCTCATGAAGTCCAGCGACCAGACTTCATTGGGCAGCTGCGGTGCGTCCAGCGGCTGCATTGGTCTGATCAATCGTTTCTTCGTACGACGCGGCAGATTGAGCTTCATGGCGCAATACACCCGCCAGACTCGCTTGTGGTTCCAATGATGACCTTTAAGCCGCAGCCGGTGATGGCATTTCCAAAATCCCCAACGGCCATGCCTGGCAACAATCGCATTGAGCGCCTCAATCACCGGCGCATCCCGCACTGCAAGCTTGTTCTCGTCCCGGTAATACGCCGCCCGTGACAGGTTCACCAATTGGCAGGATTGTCTGATCGACAGCTTCTGATCACCCGCCAAACGCAAAACCACATCCCGGCGCTCAGACGGCGCTATAGCTTTTTTAATACCGCCTTGATCGCTTCATTCTCCAGCGCAAGATTCGCATACATGCGCTTGAGCTGACTATTTTCCGCTTCCAGCTCCTTCACCCGTACCAACTCGGAAACCTCAAGCCCACCATACTTGGCTTTCCACTTATAGTAGGTTGCCGAACTGATCCCGTGCTTGCGCCATATCTCGTTGACCGCAACGCCACCGTCCGCTTCCTTCAGAATCCCAACAATCTGGCTTTCCGTAAAACGTGATTTCTTCATTTGAACCTCCAGGCAAAATCCTGCCAGAAAGTTCTACTTTTCGCTTGTCTCTAAAACAGGGAAGCTTACGGAAGCATCGAAATGGGCGGCGAAGGACTTGCCGCATCCTTCTTAAGCCAAATGTAGTATCTGCTGCGAAGCAGTAGGTGAAGGGTTAAAAAGAAGGGTAAACGACGAAGCAGGCAAGTAAGAAGTCTTGCCTCACAGAAAGAAGGGTAGCGCCACAGGCATGGCTGCGTTACTCAGAAATAATGATCTTTGTTCTTTTGATTCCTGATTCTATCCCACATGATCCGGTAGAAGTGCCTGATATTGATAATTTCTGCTAGAAAATCTGTGGGTGCAATGCACTATATAACAGACACCCCTCACCCCCTGCTACCCCTTGCTATACATCTAATACACCTTACTTTCCATTCACATTCCATTCACAATCGTTCACACTTCCATCTAGTTCACAACTTTGCTTTAATGTTATAATACACCTTGCTTCACACAGTAAGATGTTGATAGTAAGAAGGATTTAATACGTGGCGAATTAGCTCAGTGGTTAGAGCAGCGGAATCATAATCCGTTGGTCCCCAGTTCGAATCTGGGATTCGCTACCAATTATTCAGGGGCTTACGTTCAAATGCGTAAGCCTTTTGTCTTTCATGGGACACTAGTGGGGCAGAAGAAATTTAATGGTGATCGCTCAACAGTAAAGGTTCTTATAAGAGCAGACATTGAGCAGCAATGTATACAATTTGACCTTCAGGTAGTCCAGAGTATTTGGGATCAAACAAGGAGCTTGCGCTCAAACTCAGATGTTACATCAGCCAAAGAATTGCTTGAATGGCTTGGAATAGTTGGCTGCGTAGGGGGAGTGTTTGGTGTTATCGGCGTCATAAAAGTGGCTGGGTGGTCGTTCCATGGACGCTGAGGAACTGGAATACACAACAAAGAAAAATATAACAAGAATTTCGGTCACAGGAAGCAACAATGTCATCTTTGCGCATTCTCAAGCTGTTGAGTTAATGCGCGAAGATCAAGTTATATCAAATATTAAGAAAATTGTTAAACCGGTTACAAAGGAGGGGTATGAATCTTTGGAATTTGAATCCAAAACGGTCTGATGCGTATACCTCTGAAAGTTCGTTAGCCCAGCCATAAAACTCGGTTCATTCACCTTCCGCGTGATATACCACGGCTGGTTCTTTCCGTTCTCTACCGTCCATTCATACCACCCGCCGCAAGGAACAATTACCCTTCCTTCGCGGCACATGTGCCGGAAGTAACTTCCTGTTAGCGATTTCTCAACCCGCGCACATATCCATGGTTTCTTCTTCTGAACCGCTTCTTTGGGAGTCCGATAACCCCAGGTCATGCCAATGAATTGCAGTTCCCCCTTGTCAAGCATAATCATCCATGGGCAGCGTCCGGGGGCGGTATTGTATGAGGGAATGTGGTCACCTAACCACGTCACATGGTCGCTAGTATCAGCACCAAGGGCGCTAGCGTAATACCGCTTTGTTTCAGATTGTTCAAATCTTCCGCACATTGCTGTTTTTACGCCATTCCCAGGGCGGGGTAGGTGAAGGATCAGCCCATAGCCCGCGTTGACCTACTTTCGCCCCGTGTTCCAACACATATAGGTCGTGGCCTTTTGCGTAACCGCCGATATACCCACGCCATGCCAGATGCTTGATCTTTTGGTGGTATATCACTTTGTTTTTTTATGCGAAAGAAAATAGTGGTCACGGTCAGATTTTATGTGAGGTCATTTAAAGCCAGCTTAAACGCGGCTTTTCAATGCCATACCCTTGGGCATAATCCACGCCGATCCTTTCTAACGCTCCAAGAATTGCGTCGTTCTCTACAAACTCCGCGATCGTCTTGATATTCATGACGTGCCCTATGGAATTGATCGCCTCGACCATTGCCTGGTCGATGGGATCATCCATCATGTCCTTTACAAACTCCCCATCGATTTTTAAATAATCAACGGGTAAACGCTTGAGATACGTAAACGAGGACATCCCGCTCCCAAAATCATCGAGGGAAAAACGACATCCCTGCTCTTTTAGTTTACCCATCAACACAACAGCCTGAGTCAAATTTGAAATCGCCGAGGTTTCCGTGATTTCGAAACAAATCCCCCCAGGTGGAACCTTGTACAGATCGAACTGCTCCGTCACGAATTCATAAAAGTTCTCATCGCAAATGGACGCGCCGGAAAGATTGATGGCGCATGTGCCGACAGAAGTACCCGCCGGATGACGTCCCTCATATTGCGCAAAAGCGGTAGTGATCACCCAGCGATCGAGTTGAGGCATCAGGCCGTAACGCTCCGCTGCCGGGATAAAGGCCATCGGCGGTATTAGCGTTCCGTCTTCGTCCTGCATACGCAATAGCAGTTCGTAGTGATCGCCATCCTCTAAACTGTTCAACCGCAATATTTTTTGCGAGTACAGGACGAAGCGATTCTCTTCTAGCGCTTTCTGAATACGGACTACCCATCCCATTTCACGGCTACGTTGCGCGAGCGCGGCGTCTTCTGGCGTATAGATTTGAACCCGATTGCGCCCTTTGTCCTTGGCAAGATAGCAAGCGGCATCTGCCATGCGTAAAATATCGGCTAGTGTTTCCTTTCCATCACTAAAGGTGACCAATCCGATACTCAAACCCAGCTGAAATACTTTTTCTTTGCAGACGAAACGAAACTCATGCACGGTCTTTAGAAGCATTTCAGCCACGTTCACTGCAGGCACCGTTGTGCAGCTTTCCAGCAATACGCCAAATTCATCTCCTCCCAGGCGGGCCAGGGTATCGTTTCTGCGAACTTTGGCTTGAAGTACGCTGGTAAGTTGTCTTAATAACTCGTCACCAGCCATGTGACCACAGGTATCGTTCACGATCTTGAACTGATCGAGATCGAGATAAAGCAGTGTATGTTGCTTGGCGTCCACTTTAGCCGTCACCAGCGCGTGGTCTAGACGCCGTTCGAATTCGCGCCGGTTAATGAGGCCGGTTAACGCATCATGGGATGCCTGATGCGTCATCTGCATTGCCATCTTTTCCGCATGGGTCACGTCGTGGAATACCAGTACGGTTCCTACGATCTCTCCGTGCTGATCAAGTATTGGAGCAGCCGAATCTTCAATAGGAAAAGTCATGCCGCTTCGCTGTACAAGAAGTGTGTGCAGAGCCAGACCCATGGGTCGCTTTTCCAGAAGGACCCGCTCAACCGGGTTAGGAGCGACCTCCATGGTTTGCGAATTGATGATGCTAAATACCTCCGGCAACGGAAGGCCACTTGCTTCCTTTGAAGCCCAGCCCGTCATAGTTTCCGCGACCGGGTTGAGATAAGTCACGTTGCCGGCTATATCTGTCGTGATAACAGCATCAGCGATACAGCCAAGCGTGACGCGCAAACGCTCCTTCTCTGTGAAGAGCACCTTTTCAATAAGTTTGCCCTCTGTAATATTCCGACGAAGTCCCGTTTGGATTTCCTGACCCGCAGTAATGTCACGACGAAGTCCCGCCTTTACCTCTCTTGAAAGTGCCAGCAGCACGCCTAGGTTGGGCAGAGCCAGAGCTTTGGGTATTAGCAGCCATAACACGCCCGCAGTGACGATAGACGCGAAGGCAGTGCCCGCTTTGAGCATGCCTTCAGCCCAATATATCGGCGTCCAGATTGTCAGGATATTCAGTGCATGAGTAAACCCGCACAGCATGATAAACAGCCCGAACATAGCAAACGCAGACTTGTATGCCAGATCGGTACGGTGTTTCACGAAATAAATAAGGCCTATAGCAATGGACATATATGCCAGAGCAATGATGGCGTCGGAGATTAGATGAAGCCATAGCACTTCGGGCATCCAAAGATAGCAATGCCCGTGGGGAATGAAATCTTCTTGGTTAAAAAAAACATTAAATTGAGTGAGCATGATTTCCTGAAATAGGAGTTCGGCTTGATTCCGACTGATGTTGGATGGCAGAAATACGACTTTGCCGATCAGCGCACTCAACCATAACGTTAGGAGGAGCGCAATTGGATCATGCGGTGATGCCTTTGAATGCTGACGGCATTTTACAGCTAGAAGAAAGGCTGCATAACGAAGGGCAGATTACTCGGACGCGCCAAGAGGCGAGAGAAATGAGGCGCCCGTATAGAGCGCCTAGGCGGGGATACCTTACAAGCCACCCGTCCTGCCACAAAGCCCCCCGTGGAGACCCCCCCACCCCCATAGGCTTTAACGACAGAGCGCGGCAAAACTTTCTACCGTGCTACGGTATTGCCAGAAATAGATCGCCCGTCCGCGGTGCTCTTGAGCATCAATTAGAGGCATTCCTATACGCTACTGGAACTGTGCGGACTTAGAGGCCGGGAATGGCTCTTACCCTACCTCGGGTATACCTTCACTGGTTAATGCGCTCCGAACCTTCCCTGGGCCCTTTCTAGAGGCGTCATCATATCCGTCACATAAAGTGTTTTACCCTCTACATATCCTCTAACGTACTGGCCCCCTTAGGTTTTAAAATAAATCGCTAAAATGCTGTGTAGCGCCAGAATTAGGGACATTCCCATCGCCTTACCGAAACTGCCAGACTTAGACGCTGCGAACCCTGTCGCGAGAGCAAAGCAATATGACCGGTTATCTTCAAATCCCTATACTTGCTACACTCAGATTTTTGTTAATCGTATGTAGAGCGAGTCCCGATGGGATACCTTACACACCCCGCCCTGCCAGAGAACGCCCCAGTCACTCATTAGGCAAAGAGGGTGAAGCATGGAGAGCTGCTTAAAAATCAATCAATAAGTCACTGCTAGAGCGATTGCATTCCCTAGGGTAGGCTCAGGTATTACCGGAAAAAGATCGTCGATGCCACCCCTCCGTACAGCTAGCTCTAGAGGCATTCCCTGTAGCGTAGAGTTACCCCCATCTTTGCAACCTTTCTCAGTTTTAGTTATTGGGACCAATGAGAGCGTGTATTAGGCAGTCGTGCATCGAGTATGTACGGAGGGATACTTTAGTGCCGTTCCCACCCCCCATAGGCTTTATACACTCCCTGATATCGCGTTGTAGACCGTCTGGTTGCCTCTTACCCTATCTATCCTCTTACCTAACCCCTAATGGTCGCTAATTGCCACTACAGTGCCAGAGTTAGAGGCATTCCCATAGCCCTAGCGGAACCGTCCAGGCTTAGACGCCGCGAATGTTCTTACCCGATCTAGAAAAACCTTGCATGAATGCTACCCCTAGCATAGATGCTACCCCTAGCATAGATGCTACCCCTAGCACCGACGCGCGGGACGACTCGCATAGATGCGCGTTACCCCTAGCACCCATGACACCCTATTCACCATTATCCATCAATAAACATCATATCCCGCGAGAGTAAAGCAATATGACCGGTTATCTTCAAATCCCCACTCATATTCTGGTTAGTCGTGTGTAGAGCGACTCCCGATGGGATACCTTAAACACACCCCGCCCTGCCGAAGAACGCCCCGTCACTCATTAGGCAAAGAGGGTGAAACACGGAGAGCTGCTTAAAGATTAATCAATAAGTCACTGCTAGAGCGATTGCATTCCCTTGGGTAGGCTTAGGTATTGCCGGAGAAGGATTGTCGCTGCGAGTATCCCCTGCGCCCTTTCTAGGGGTATTGCTGTAGGGTAGTTACCGCCAACTTTGCACCCTTTCTAGGTTTTAGTTATTGGGAGCAATGAGAGCGTGTACGAGGCAGTCATGCATCCAGCGCGTACGGAGGGGATACCTTACATGCCACCCCCATCTGCCGACCAAGCCCCCGGTCTATTTCCTAGCAGCTAAGGCGTTTTGTTCTAACCTATTTAAAGCGGCTTAGCGGGCTTTAAAGCGCGAACGTGTCTTTACCTCAACTAGAAGTCTGCCCCAGGCTAAAAGCTTCCCCACCCATCTTCTTTCGCCGCGCGACAAACCCGACAAGGGCTAGGCCTGCAAGAAAAAGCGCATAAATCTCCGGTTCTGGGACGATTCCGATTGCGATGACCTGTCCCATATTATTGATGCCAGCGGCTGAGGATAGAACCACCCCACCAGGCAGATCAACTAGCGAATTGAGGTCGATCATGCCTGCCCCGTTAGGGCCCGTGATGAATGCATGGGAAATCGGCCGCAGCTCGCAGGCGAAGCAAGTGGCCCCGATGGAGGACGTCCCCACCACCTGCCCGACGTCGTTGATGCCGAAAGCATAGCTGTAATCAGCATAGCTGCCAGGACCGCCCAAAGTGCCCAGGTCTCTCATGCTCTCTCCGGCGGGTCCGGTGATGAAAGCATGGCCAGGCTGGTCAGAAAAAACAGAACCGCCCGCGGAACCTACGACCTGCCCTGCGTCGTTGATGCCAGAAGCGCTAGCATCACCACGCAAAGTGTCAAGCTCTCTCATGCCCATTCCGTTGGGGCCTGTCATGAAAGCATGGACGCTGAACGCGTCCGTGTTTCCATAATAAAATCCCACCGCCTGCCCCGCATCGTTGATGCCACGAGCCTCGTTGTAAGAGCCCGCCACAATACCAAGATCCCTCATACCCATCCCGTTGGGGCTTGTGATAAAAGCATGTTGGTTATAACCACCTTGATCAGTCAGACTCATCGACGAACCGACCACCTGCCCCGTGTCGTTGATGCCGAACGCATGGCTGGAAATACTACCACCCAAAGTGCCAAGGTCTCTCATGCCCATCCCATCGGGGCCGGTGATGAAAGCATGGTAGGCGCCTCCTGCCGCCATGCCTCCACCCAGGTAAGAATAACCCACCACCTGGCCGGCCTCGTTAATGCCAAAAGCACCGCTGCTAGTCCCACCTAAGGTGCCAAGGTCTCTCATGCCGATCCCATCGGGGCCGGTGATGAAAGCATGGGTGCCTCCAGCCGTATCAGACGAACCCACTACCTGCCCGCCGTCATTGATGCCGGAAGCATAGCTGGAAAGACCACCCAAGGTGCCAATATCAGTTACGGTCTTGCTGTTGAGGTCGACCAGGTAAGAATGTCTTGCTTGTGCGGAGGCGCTGGTGGCGAAACCCAGACCAGCAGAAAATGCGGCAGCGAGGATAAAGCCACGGACTTTGAAGGCACGGATGATTTTCATGATGAATCCTTCTCAGTTTTCTCAACAAAGGGTGGGACTGCCAAGCTGTCAAAAAGCAAGGCTCCTCCGTTAAGGTTAGATTAAGGGTTTGAATTATCAAGGGGCACGAAATGCAGGATGCCTGTCAGGTCGTCCAACGCCAGCGCGCAAGCTACCCTTACCCGTACCACCGTCTGCCGAAGACCGCCCCCGTCACTCATTAGGCAAAGAGGGTGAAGCATGGAGAGCTGCTTAAAAATCAATCAATAAGTCACTGCTAGAGCGATTGCATTCCCTAGGGTAGGCTTAGGTATTGCCAGAAAAAGATCGTCGATGCTACCACTCCCTAGCGCTAGCGCTAGAGGCATTCTTTTAGCGCAGAGTCACCCATCTTCGCAACCTCAGTTTGAGGTATGACGAGCGATGAAGAGCGTGTCATTCTATATTCTCTTCCCGCAAATAGTCTTTTAGGGCTGCTACTTCGTTGCTGTAATCGTTGCGAAAATCCGCTGGACCCTATATTCAGCACGTCACAACAGAATAATCATCCCAAACGCCCGCATTTGGCAATGTAAATACGCCACAGGATACGCCGCACTTAATACCATCCAAAGCATGAAGCGTATCCGGTATTTCCTCGCAGAAATTCCGATTGATATACAGCCGGAACCGGCCACCACGGCAAACAACTTTCATTATCGATCCAGCGGGCAGCTGTGCACCAACGCCATCCGGTCCTACCACCGGCCTGTTGAGGGAACCGACCTGGCCCGCGACGATAGACTGTATGACATTTCCTGTACCTATCGCACCGAATACCCCCCATCTATAATAATTAGCGGCGTCAGCTCCCCTGAACAGCAGCCACGTATTATTTCCGGAAACTATAGTGGCCTGTACCGAGTAATCAACAGACGGGCATGTGACCAGCCCCCTGTTATTTCCCACCGTGCCAAACATCAGTTGCCCCGCCGTTATCACGAGCGATCCGACATCAACAGTCATAGCGGATCCGACAACGGGGGAGCCCACCGCACCATTGGATCTGTTGTAATTATCCAGAAAGACGAACTTGCTATCGGCAAAGCCCGTAATCATTGCGGTTACTGCCTTCCTTCTGGATCGGGCTTCAAGACCTGACTTCCAGTCTTCCCTTAACATTTGAAACCCGCCTTTAATCTCGCCGATATACAGATTCATACCCAAACCTCCGGCGAGATCTTGAGTGATGCAGATCGCCGACCTGTAGTATCCCCCTTCCGTTGATACCCTGCGCACACGAAAAGTAGCCCCGTCGTCAAGCGACTCAGCGAACCATATATCACCACCGGACTCGTTTCCGTCTGTGCATACACCGAGGATGCGACCGTCCGGGGTTCTTTGGAAATGAGAATGCCACCAGCCCCGGCCTAGAGGCTGAACCATTGTAATGGCGCTAAACGTCCCCCAGCCCGAATATATGCTGGACCCGGATGTGACGGCGACTTGAACAACTGCCGGGCCGCCTAAAGCACCACCCGCTGTAGCTCTGTTGTGGACAATCAGCTTCCAGTTAGTCCCGTTGAACCACACGCATGGGGTATATAATGAATTCGCTGTAGCGCCGGTACTTGTCGGAAGGTCGACTATGCTAACCGGTGCGGACCAGATAATCCCGTTAGAGGATTCGGATACCTTTACCTGAGAGTGACCTAATGCATCGTGTTGTGAACTCCAGATTAGATACAATGTCATCCCATCAGGCGCCTGCGCGAGTGATGGATCCATGTTATTTCCCACGGCAGGCTTTGGTATCAATGGATTGGTTACCCCAGCCGGGACAGACCAATTCCGCCCGTCATTGGAGACAACCAGGCAGGGATTTTCATACTGTGCGTCCGATGAAGGGTATGGCGTGAAAATTCCCCAATATCTATACCCATTCCAGCCATCTGGGAAAAACAACGGTGCCAGGTATAAATTTGAGGTGTTGGATGATATGTTTGACGGTTGGGGCAGGCCCAGCCGTTCTCGATCGGACGCCCGCATTTGATCGAAAAGGTCAAACGTTTTTATAATCATTGTTAATCTCCCTGAGTATTGGTTTATTCGTAGCAAATACCTTATCTCGCAATTCCGTATGCGAGAATCAGCACACGCGTCGCTTCTCTATTTCTACCACTTTCGTGAGACGACATCTTTCAATGCCGCATTGTCGAGCAGGGCGTCAGCCAATAATCGCTTTAGCTTGCTGTTCTCCTCTTCCAGGCCCTAAGCCGCTTGGCATCGGAGACATCCATGCCCGCAAACTTAGCCTTCCATTTATAGTACGAGGCATCGGAAAAACCATGCTTGCGGCACAACTCCACCACAGGCATGCCTACATCCGCTTCCTTCAGAAAACCAATGATCTGTTCTTCACTGAATCGCTTCTTCATGGTCCGCCCCTTTTCAAGAATCGGACTCTATTACGTCATGAAGCTAATGAAAGGGGCAGGTCAGTATTGAGAACACAGTCGCTGGGTACCATATGTGGCTGTTAGTTGATGCAGAGTTGGTAATTGGCAGTTGCGTCGACACGTGCAACGGACAATTTTGCCATGTACGATTGTTAACTGGAAAGGAAGCGATTCTTAAATAACATCGGGAAGGACGCGATGTTGGAGAGAATTAAAGAAACCGCAGAAAAGAAGGGATTGGAGCTAACTTTCGACTCAGTTGGAACCATCGCTTAGTCTATCGTGATGCAAATCTTCTCTTAGCCTGTTATTGCCATTCATTTACGTCCGCTCCTGTTATTTAAATGAATCAGGTGAGGAGGGCGTTAATAGATGCCTGCCGTTGTCTGGATCAGGTCGATTTACCGCCCTGTCCACCCTCCACCACCACATGAACTCTTCCGTGGTATTGATCTTGTCTGCGCGATATTCGCGGCTTCCTCAACCGGTGTTTCTGGATTCATCCATCGCCGCGCGTCGTCCGGTTGTAACACCACCGGCCTACGGTCATGAACGTCTACCATTCCCGCTCCTGAATCTTCTGTGACAATCACAAACCCGAACTCAACAGTTTGATGAGTGTACATGCGAAAATTTGTTAGGTCAGCCATGAAAATAGGCTCATTCACTTTCCGCGTGATATACCACGGCTGCTTCTTCCCATTCTCTACTGTCCATTCATACCACCGCCGCAAGGAATAATTACTCTTCCTTCACGAAACATGTGCCGGAAATATCGTCCTGTTAGCGATTTCTCTACCCATGCGCATATCCACGGTTTCTTTTTCTCAGCCGCCTCTTTAGAGGTCCTATAGCCCCGGGTCACACCGATGAATAGTAATTCGCAGTCGTGAAGCAAATCATCCATGGACATTGACCGGGGCGGTATTGTAGAAGGGATGCGTCTCCTAACCGCTCAACATGCTCGCTGGTTCGGCACCTAGGGGGCTAGCGTAATACCGCCGCGTTTCCGATTGTTTAAGTCTGCCGCACATGAATTACATTTGTCTACGTTGGTGTCGCCACGCCGAAGGTGGGATGGGGGACGGGTCACTCCACAGGCCACGTTTTGCTACCTTTGCATGGTGCTGCAAGACGTAAAGTTTATTATCCCTCGCGTATTTTCGATATACCCAAGCCATGCCGCGATTAACCTGTTCTGCATTAGCATCTAAGCCAGCACATTTAACACGGGCGACCGTTCGTTTATCGCGGTCTGATGCTGTGGAATGACTTCTGCCTCCTTGCCGAAACACAGGTCTGTGAGTGACTGCTTGGAGTTGGTACCGAAGGGCTGATCTTTCTCAGGCGCATCAATCTCGGCTAACCGGATTTTGTGCTGCTGCCTTGATGCGGTAAGAACTGTCAAGGTGTCGCCATCTGCTATGCCCACAACCTTTCCGCTAAACGTTTCCGCCTGTGCTACGGACACGTAGAAAGTGCATGTTGCGATGATTGCGAATCGAAATGCTGAGTTGAAGTCTTGCATTTGAGCAGAGCTAGATATGGCCGATCTCAATTTTGAAACGATACTACAAATCTTCAGGGATTATTAGCGTCGATGTCAGGTCTTCCCCGATATACCCCTACTTATAGGATTATCGTTCTTATACCCCCTTACAGTGTCAGAGTTAGAGGCAATGCTGTAGGGCGGAAGAACGGAACTTTTAATCCTCTATGTGAATAAATGAAAGGGAAAGCCGCGTAGTGCCAGATGAAGCACCTACGGATTCAACAATGCCGTTTTGGAACCCTTTCTCGGGGTTTATCCGCTAACTACCATTCGAGTAGCCCGCTACCTCATCAGGTAGCCATAAGATTCGTGTGGTGTTTAGCACAGATCATCCTGCGAGCCGAAGTTATCGTGGGTTCGGGTGGTAATTGAACGCTGTCTTTAATCTCAAATGAGGAGAATTATCATGGCAACAATACATGGGACAAAATATAACGATAATGACACGTGGCAGTGGATAAAGGATGGGCCCATCATCCCGCCCCGCCCCATCGACCCCTGGCCCCCCTTTCGCCACGAGGAATTCTTTCCCTCATTAAAGGGCACAAAAAACGATGACACCATCTCCGGTTACAAGGGAAATGACAAACTTTACGGTTATGGTGGAAATGACACTCTTTACGGTGGTCCCGGCAACGATGATCTCTACGGTGGGACCGGGAACGATACCCTGGCTGGCGGGCCGGGAAAAGACACTCTTAAAGGGGGGGATGGAGCAGACAAGTTTGATTTCGATTCAGTCAGTGAGAGCCCTGCGGGAGGGCAGTACGATACCATCACTGATTTTAGTAAAGACAGATGGGAGTGGGACCCTCTGGTCCGACCGCTTCGTCACCTAATCCCAGGGGATAAGATCGACCTTTCCACAATTGATGCAAATGTGAACTTGTTGGCGGCTGGGAATCAAAGCTTCCGTTCGGGCTAGTTGTCATATGATGCTTTCACGGGAGTTCTAACCGCGAACGTATAGGTGGCGATGACGTTCAAGTAAAAGTGGTCGGTGTCGACGGCTTGCCCGTGTGGGGATTCAATCCTAGCTTAGACGTGATTGCGTGAGTGGAGCACCGCCTGTTGTTGTCCCCTCGCAATGTGTCATTGCCTCCTCTAGCAGATTCCACCATTGTTGGAGCGTCGCCGTAAAAACCACTTGATGCTGGGCCACGGTTGTTGCCGCCGAGCAGGGCGTCGGCGGCTCCTCGTGCAGATCTGCTATGACGCGAGAATTATCGTAGAAGAAGATTAAACAAAGTTCCGCTGCGCCTTCGGAGGCGGTGCCTATTAAATAATCACAGCAATATCGCTACATAGCGAAAGGAAAAAGCCATGAAAACCTCTATATGGTGGGTTACCGCACCGAAGCGTGGCAGGGGAATCAATAATCTCATGACAAGCAATATTGCTGGATGAAAAAAGGAACAATCATGAAATTCTCATCTATATGCACTACGCGATCGTCCGCATCCATGCTGATTCTTGTTTGTACCGTGTTTTTGGGAGTTTCTGGCATTGCGCATGCCCAAAGTAGCAGTTCTTCCGCGCAAAGCGGCCATGCTAAGGAGAACCCCGCCGACCATAGCGACAAGGACGACCCAATCAAAGGTCACACCGGGGAAGGCTATACCGACAAAAGCTCCACCGAAAAGAGTAAGGCGGGTTCAACAAAACGAAGCGGTAAGGAGAACCCGGCCGACCATAGCGACAAGGACGACCCGATCAGAGGCCACACTGGGGAAGGCTACACCGAAAAAAGCTCCACCGAAAAGAGTAAGGCGGGTTCAACAAAACGAAGCGGTAAGGAGAACCCCGCCGACCATAGCGACAAGGACGACCCAATCAAAGGCCACATGGGGGAAGGCTACACCGAAAAAAGCTCCACCGAAAAGGGTAAGGATGGGTCAAAAAGAATGGGTCCAAAAGATAAATATTAGGGCATGTCCCAAAGAGAAAGAAGAGATGGGGACCGGGTACATAGATCAAAAAAAAAAGGGGGCGAGTCCAGACCCGGGATGACCCAGCCCCGACCCTCATGGAGCAGCGTTTCTAAAAGATAAAAACAGGGAAAATCAATGAAAGACCTGAAGGATGAGCAACGCGGTCCATCTGTCCGCGTTAGAGCGGTAATTATCGTGACACAACCGGCGAACCTTTAAATCAATTACCGAGTTTCAGACCTGCAGTAACTTAAGGGTGGCCTGTTCAGAGGCTTCCAAATAGCCCGGTGGGCATCTTCTGCTCTTATCCTATCTCCCGGCGTTACATTTCCGTTATTGTTTACCGTTACTCCCCCCGTTGGGGCGATATAGCGCCCTAACATGGATGCCTTGCATCAGCCCCGAGTTTCCGATAGATCCCCCTCTTTCTCTTTGCAAATTCCTTTTTTCCTGATTCGTTAACTTATTTCACGACACATATTTTTCCCACGCTAAAAGCTAGTAGCGTCGGGTAGGGCACGAGATGGGGCCCCTGTGTATGTAACCGTACAGACAGAGCTTGAGAAAAATTGCATCCTAGGCACTCCATCATCTATAAGGATAAGAAAATGAAAACAGTTAAACTTTTGGCGAGTGTGTTTATGATCGGGACATTATTAGCGCCTGTTGCGGGCTTTGCCGCAGATCACGACTCTGATTCAAGTGTGGGCGAATTTGTCAAGGATTCGGTGATTACCAGCAAGATCAAAACCAAGCTGGCCGCCGAAAAGGATGTCAGCGCGACGAGTATCAGTGTTGATACAGATCGGAACGGTGTAGTAGTGCTGAGCGGCACAGCCAGAAGCCAAGCGGAAATTGATAAAGCGCATTCGATCGCGCACTCTGTTGAAGGTGTCACGAAGGTCAAGAATCACATAAAGATTAAGAAAGACCATTAGGCCCGGTGACTCGCGTCCTAGGCCCAAAACGAAACGGCCGGGGTTATCTCCGGCCGTTTTTTTTGTTATTTTGTCATGTAGGGGAGGCAAAAAGACAAAAATGCAAAACGCAAGTAGCGGCAGGTCATCGTCATCCCTCGAATCGTCGGTAACTTCGTACCCCCGGTGCCCGAAATGCTGGGTTTACCCCAGCACTGAAATTAACCGTCGTAACAGGAACTCTTGCCACTACGCAAGCGGAAACATTTATTAGACGTTCGTCGGTATAGCCGACAGCGACAGGCTGATAGTTCTGAATTGGGCAAGAGAAACAGCATGACAGTCGTTTGCTTGAGGGACGAAACCCCTGCGTGCCTTAAGCAAATCGCCAGAAGTATCGACGGCCTCATCTGGTCGGGGTATTCGACGCTTTCATGCCAGTCTCCGGCCCCGCTCCGTTTTACTGGATGCGGAACCGATCACTCCGCGGAAGAAATCAACCAGTTTTGGCACATGGTAGTCGAACGTGAAAAGGTCGCGTTGCTGCCAAACCCGCTCGCGGATGATTTGCAACTGCTCACGATCTCGTAGCTGCGTGGCAAGGTCATCCATCGTGTCAAAAAAAATTCCGGTGCCAAGCTGCTTCGCCAATGTTTGTGTAGCGACGACTGCGCCGTCATTTGCCTTCTGCAGCATCGGCAACCCGGCTGCCGCGAGGGTACTGAGTCGGGCCGGGTAGTTCAGGTCATCCCAGTTTGCCCTCCTGATTTCACCTCCATTGCCGCTGTCAAAAAGGTGTAGCCATCCCGCATCATATTGCGAAAACTCTGTAGTCCAACGGCTTTGGTCTACGTTGGGATGCAAATGCAGATACCCAGGCGCCATGGCCTGAGTTTTTTCTATCCACTGGAGCCACTGTCCATGGGTTATCTCTCCGTAAAAATGCAGATGAATGCCCTGTCTTGCGAGCTCCACCACATGATGCGGGTGGAGGCCGATTGGCCGGCCGGGCGACACGGTATGAATCTCGCTGGCGGTTGAGGAACGCAGTGGTGTGCGCGGCCAATCGAACCAGTCGCGCTTTGGCAAGTCGCCATCCAGCACGTGGGTTGGTTTGCTCAGCGACAGGCCGGGAACGATGGTATCGAACCAGTCTCGCATTTCCGGGCTTGAGAAGATCTGCCCATCCGAATACTGATGCAGGTCGATCAATTGGGGCCAAGTTCCTTTTTCGAGACAAATGAATGGCCCTTCCTTGAAATGCCAGATGAATGGAATGCCAGGGGTCGCCATCAATACCTCATGTGCGAACGGCACGGCCTGCCAGTTGAGCAACGCATAAATAACATCCGGCTGGAGCTGCTTTATCGCTCCGCGCCAGTTGTCTCGCGGCAAATCCTCGACATGTCCGAAAGGCACCGGTCCCACGGTGTTATACCAGTGCGGATTCTGCATCCACAAGCCATACAGCCTGTGCCCCTGCTCTTCCAGTGCAAGTACGCGGTCGGCGTTATACGCCAGTTCGCCGACCAGAAGTATTTTCAGTCCATCGCAGGCCGGGGGCGTATCCGGCCTTTCGCGCATCCTTCGATAGTGGTCCACCTCATCAATCGAATGGCCTACCGAAGTATGAAAGCGCAGCGGTTCTTCGACCCGGTAGTGCGAGCGAAAGGGATTGATGCCGCCTTCAGGCTCTTGCATGATCTTGTGCCGTTGCATCGGATGGGATACCCACTCGCAGGTAATGCTGTTACTGGCGGCAAAAGCGCCGAGGGGCCGCAGCAGCCCCCAGTAGAGTCGCTCCAGGTCATCCGATTCCACTTCCGGGCGTTCCAACCAGCGCGCTGCCATTTTACGGTGCATGCACTGGACCAGTTGCAAGGAAAATCCGGCAATCTGCCCGCTCGCTTGCCGATTGTAATGGTGGCGGATACCGGAATAAGCTAACACGGCTTCCGGCTGTATCTCGATGCATGTCTTCAGACTATGCAGATGTTCGCGGTAATAGACATCATCGCTCGGCAAGTAAGCGATAAGCGGCGCTTTCGCTTTGGTAATGCCTTCATTTAAGGCATGGCCCAGCCCCTGGTTTTTTGCCAGTCGGTAATAACGGATGCGCACGTCGCCCAAGTATTTGGAGACTACCTCCGCGGTTGCATCCCGCGAGCCGTCGTCGATTACGCTCGCTTCCCAATCAGTGAGGACTTGCGCCTGCAAGCTGTCAAGCGCGCGGCCAATGAACCCTGCTTGTTCGTAAGTGGGAATCACTACGCTGACCGATGGAGAGTATGGTGGCTGCATCATTTTTCCTTCTTATGGTTGTGTACCGAGCCCGGGCTGTTGTAGTAAGTATAGTAATAAGGGGACTATCCAGTGAGGTTTTGATACGTCTGAAATCGGACGGAACAGGTACGTTCTGATTCGTAGAGGCGGCCACGTTGCCCAGCCGTAAGCTGCTTTAAACCGATCTACCCAGAGGAATCCCTGGTCACCCCGTATCGACTTGCTTCTTCGCTCGAATCGGAGCAGATGCAGAAATACTTTCGTCGTGCGGTTGGGCCGGAGCTCACTTGTCGAGCAACCGATTAATGACGTTGCGTGTGATCTTGTCGACGTGAGGATCTTGGGCATTCTCGAGCACCTGCGCCCAGTCGGTCGTTCCGGCGGTGAACACGGTTCCGTTTCGCGCGAAAATCCCCATGGTTGCCGCGTGAATGCCAGCGCCTGCCGGGTACATTTCACGCGGTGGGCGTTCCTGCCAGTCGCCATCGAGCAAGCTTGCGGCCAGGACGCGAAACCCGGATGGCGTTCCTGTGAGGTGCGCGTTTGAAGAAAGAACGGCAAGTCCGGCTGTCCCGTCGAAGCTCTCTAATGGTGCACCGTCGCATTCGTATCCGACCAGCGGCGGCGAGGTATTGCTGCCGAATGAATTACCGTGGGACAGCCCGGTCCCGGCGAATACCCAGTGCTCGGGATCCTGCACGATAAATCCCTCCGTATGGCGTGGGCCGTCCCACCAGCCGCCCCCATTCCGGTAACTGACTCCAGTAAGCGCATCCTCAGGACGCGCCGCGCCCGTCTGCGGCCACCAGTGATCGAAGGCGCCATGAGGGCCCCCCTGATGGCACACGATCGCAGTTCCGTCGTCGACGACATGAATGCGCCACCAGCAGAGATTGGCTCCGAAGAAGGCGACGTTCCCGCCTTTCGATACGAAATCTTCCACCCGGTCGCGCGCCGGCTCGCTCCAGTATTCGTCGTGCCCAACGCTGAGCAGAAGGCGATAACGATTACACAGATCGCGATCCGCATGGATATCGAAATCAGTACAGAATTCCGGTGAATATCCGTTCCGCAGGAGCCAGCGAATGAAACGTGCATCCCAATGCGCAAAGGTCTGGCGCGGCGAACTCATGTCGTAGTAGTCGAGAGCGCCCCAGGTCTCGCCCCCAATGCCTCCGCCCGGACGGTGCAGCGATAGTTTCGCCCCCGCCGGGTCCTGAGACCGCGGCGGATTGATGTAAAAACAGCCTCCGCCGGTGCAGTTGTAAGCGTGGTAGGTAGCAAGCGGAATCTTGTAGAGCAGCTTGCTGCGTCGCTTGCCACTCACGATGAACAGGGCTGAAGCGCTTTTGTTTGCCAGATCGATACGGCCCCCGCCGGATTCCTCCAGATGGGCGATATACACCGCTGAAGGCCAATGATGCGGAATCTTGAACTCATACGGCGGCCATTGCCAGTCGTCCGCCGCACTTTGCGGTAACGCGTATTTGCCCGCCAGCCAGCTCGTTTCATGCACGAGCAGCAAGCGCTCGCCCCAACGGTAGAAGAGCACGCGAAAGCGAGCCGCGTCGGTTGAGATGTGCAGCACCAAAGATTCTCCGGGCGCCACGCCTGCGGGGGCAGGATAGCCATGGATCACACGTGCTCTCCTCGTTACGGGATAGGGGCGACCGGCTCTGGTTCGACACGCTTACGTATCAGATAGGGTGGCATCGCAAGCGCATGCATGGGCGTCCGCCGAAACGAGTCCAGCGCCTGAGCCGGTGTTTCAACGATGGGTTCCTCCTTGCGGTTAAAGGATGTGTTGAGTACTACCGGAACGCCGGTGCGTGCATCGAATGCCTGGAGCAACGAGCGCAGGAATGGATCGTCGTGCTCGCCCACGGTCTGCAGCCGCGCCGTGCAGTCGACATGCGTGACAGCAGGGATGATATGCGCTGCCTGCGGCTGGACCGGCGCCGCGAATTGCATGAAGGGGGAGGGCCGGCGGATGTCGAAGAATTCCTCCGCGCGTTCAAGCAGCACTACCGGCGCCAGCGGGCGGAACCACTCGCGCTCCTTGACTTTGGAGTTGATCCAGTCGCGAACATGGCCGTGGCGCGGGTCTCCGAGAATGCTGCGATGGCCAACCGCACGGGGCCCGAACTCGCTACGCCCATGGTACAGCGCAACCACCTTGGGGACGCACAGCAGGTCGACCATTCGGGTGCACAGGTCGGCAGGTCCTTCGATGTGCTCCACGATGAGGTCATCGGCCTCGCTTAAAGCAGCCTCGATGTCCGCTAGTTGCGGCTCAGGTCCGAGATAGTCATTTTCCCAACGATAGTCGCAGCGCATGCCCGCAAGCTCATTCAGTCCATATACTGCACACCCAAGCGACGTCCCGGCATCGCTCGGCGCTGGTGGAATGAAGACGCGCTGAAAAGGCGTCTCCCGCAGCAGCCGGTCATTGGTTGAACAGTTAAGCCCGGTACCTCCCGCAAAACAAAGATTCTCCGCACCGGTTTGGTGGTGAAGCCAACGGGCGACTTCCAGCACGGCCTCTTCGAACGCCCGCTGCCCTGCGGCAGAAAGATTGGCAGCATCCGTAAAGCGAGAACGATCGCCGCCGGTATAGCGGAAGCGTTCGCGCTCTCGCAGGGTTTCCATCCAACGCATGGGAATGGTCACTTGCGCACCGTCTACATCGAGTGGTGGCAGGCCAAGCACATCCGGATCGCCGTGCGGGGCGAGGCCCATTACCTTGCCTTCGTTGCCTTCCCCCGGAAAAATCGTTTGTGTCAGCAGGAAGTAAAACATGCCCAGCCCGACCAGGCGTCGCTCGTTGCGATCCCACAATTGCTTGCCGATGCATTCGACGTGTTGGCGATCAGATCGGTAGAACGAGGACACCTCCCGCCAGTTCGAGGGTACGTCTTTGGCGCCGCTCCATTTCTCGGTGAACTCGGAAACCGGGCTGCCTTGGCCATCGATGATCATTACTGCCGCCTCCTCGAATGGGGAGGGGTGGAATACGCTATAGACGTGTGCGAGATGGTGCGAGATGCGAGCCCGGCGGCAGTCGGGAGAGATGGTCAACGTTTCAGCCAGCTCCTGCTCGTAGGCGGAAAGATTTTTTATCTCCGTGTCCGAAGAATAACACTCAACGAGGACATCAATCGGCCTCTTCAGATCGGGAAGATGCGGCATGTATATATTACGGAAGTCGTCGAGCTTGCCCCAGTGGTGTTTCTCCCGCGTAAGCCGTTCTTTTTGTATCGCATACACCACCTGTGATCCGCGCATCAGGCATATGCTTGCATCCTGCGTGCGATTCACGCCAAGTACTACTGGTGCATCGGTCATCGGATCCTCCTTTAGATCTGGTGCGGCGTTAGTACACGTTTCCGTATCGAGTTCCCATTTCGGATATTGGATTCGTTACAGAAACCGGTGGAAGCGCACGTTAAAAAATTCTGTCTTTTTGCCTTACGTTCTGCACCTCATTGCCGCTACCAAATAAAATTTGCCGCCAGCCCGAGAGCGTCAATAAGAAGGCCGGGTCAGTGGTTTCGTTGAACAATCCTTCAACCTTGGTGCGGATATAGAGACTGTTATCTGCGTGCGTCACCAGTTTATTGGTCAGGTACGGCCAGCTAAACATGAACTCGGCTTTACGATAAACGTCATACTTGGGCTGTAGACCGGCTATGCCTTGAGTATAGGCTTCCGCCACCGCCCCGCGGCCCGAAGAGGATTGGGCGATGATTGCACTGGCGGCAAGCATTCCTGTTTCCATTGCTTTCCCAATTCCCTCGCCCGTCAGCGGGAAAGTCGCACCGATGCATTCTCCAATACCCATCAGGCCGCCTTTGGCGAAGCGCGCTCCAGCCAAGCCGGTGCGAAGCGGCGCGCCTGTAAGAGGACTCAGGATTGTGCCATCTCGAATCAAGTCCCGTGCCAGGGGCAATTGGGCTACGAATCCCTCATAGGCTCGGCGGGGGTTGCTGTGCTTGTGCGCTGAACCAAAGAAGCCGATACCGATGTTGAATATCGCATCCGGACCGGGAAAAACCCAGCCATAGCCACCCTTTACGGTACGGTCAAAGGCAAATACCAGTTCATTGAAATCCTTTGCCAAGCGTTCGTTGCGCACATACTGACGAACGGCAACGCTTCGGCTCTCAGCTCGAAGCAACAGGCCAGCTTGTTGGATGGGCTTGATAGCGGCGCCTGTTGCCAGCAAAACCCACGCTGATCGGGCAATGACCGAATCGTTGCCGTTAAAAAATTCGACACAGTAAGTTTTTCCATCCTCGTCAGCGATACGAGCGAACTCATGCCCAGACAAAAACTCCGCGCCTGCTTCAATCGCGCTCTTCAACAGTAACTCATCCAGTTTCAGACGAGGCACGCACGCGCCTGCTGCCCGGACCAGCACGTTGCTGCCGTCGAAGCCGGTCAGACGCATTCCTCGGACGGGGCAAGAGATATCGATCACACGTTCAATGAGACCGAGTTTTTTTAGTGCATGGTAAGCGTCGGGGATAAGCGCGTCCCCGCAGACTTTGTCGCGTGGGAAAACCGCTTTATCCAACAGGCCAACGGATAAGTTGGATTTGGCCAAGGTGCGTGCTGCCGCGCAACCGGCAGGCCCCGCGCCAATGACAATCACATCGTAAACCCGACTCATGCCGATTTACTGTTCAAACCAGGACCGGGCCGGAGCGCCATATTCCCTGTGAACGCTGCGCAGCTACCTGGCCTGAGGCGAGCTGACGCAAATTCCGCTGCAGTCGGCTCCGCCCTTAGTGGGGTCGCAATCATCCGCGGGATCATCCACGCACGTTTTGCCGGCAGGGCATTTAAACCCGGCGATTCCGCCGCACATTTGCTTGGGTTCCTTATCCCCGTATGCGGAGCTGCCCTTGGGCGGGTAGTCGACGCGTTTTCCACCCCCGGGTTTGGTGGGCTCTGCGGCTCCAATATTGACCGTCTCTCGAATTTGCCGCGGCTGTACCGTTTCCACGTCGATGGATTCCACTTCTCCATCGGTATGCCGGGCGGTGTAAACCCCTACAACGTCCAATGGGACCGGACTTTTAATGACCAGAAATCCTTCGAGGAAGGCAAAATCGACGCAGACCCCATCAATCGGACAAAAATAGCCCGCGATATCAAAGCAGCTTACCCCCACCGCGCCGTCCGGCTGTAGCACTGCTTCCTTGAATGGCGTGACGCCGAATGGACCGGGGTCCGAACCAAACTGCGTCGCCAGCGCCACCTTGGCGGCTACGGCGACTTTCTTGTCCGTCGGGTTGTGTATATTGACCGTGGTGCGATACGTCCCCCGTGCCAACGTGCCATCCTGATGTGGCAGCAGAAGCGAACAAGCAACTTTGGCCGCGTACTGGTATTCCGTTTTAATTGTCTTTGAGGGCTGAACGGGCTCTGCCTGGGATACAGGAATAATCCCGGTAGGACCGACCACGGCCCACGAACCCATCAATGCGGCGAAAACGCCGAGCACGCGCAGCTGCTGTTTCATGGTTCCCTCCTTACAGTATTGAGGACGGCAAGAGCGAATTCCTGCAATCATTGTTTTGCAGTGAAAAAAGGCTCAGCTTCTGTGAGCCCCCGATCTATTCATAGCAGCGTTTCTTTTATAGTCAAATCGTTTTGAAATTTACGAGCCACTGCGGGATCCAGACTGATGCGAGGCAGAGAGCTGGTGGGAACAAACGGAGGCGCTACCGATACTTACGAGCTAGTGAACAGCAGGGGCAAAGGAAGAATCAGGCGGGTTTGGAAACAGGGCAGTTGTAAGGATGGGAATCGCGTTCCCGGCAACTGATTCGATCAGCCAGGCAAAAAGATTAGATATTGGTCACGCGAGCTGTTCTCATGCGCGGTGCGCTAATACTCGACTTAGTTTTTACCGTTGGGGCGGCTAACCAGCTTTTTGAGGAGATCATCACTGGATTTTTTAACCGACTCCAGAACGATATGCAGTTCGAGAAGATTCACGCCCAGATGGTGTTTGCAATGAGGGCAGCTAAGCTTCGGTTCGTACTTCAGCCGCGAGATCGTTTCCTCAAAATTAGCCGAACACTGAGGGCATGCGATTGTTATCTTCTCTAAATCCAGATCGAGCGACACGCGATGCCTTTTGTAATCCAGGTTGTGACCAAGCTTTGGAATCTTATCATATTAGCTAAATCTAACTTGAAGTTAACTAAGGTTCAGCTAAACGTCGGGTCACCCTGCACGCTTACCACACCGGTTTTCAATTTGACCTGTACGATTTGATTACCGGGTGATGACGGTATATGAATAAAAACATCCGTCTCTGGTACGGGCGCACAAGCAGAACTTAGTAGGTTTTGTGCCTCCTTATAAATTCATATGCCGACGGTATCAATTACCCTGGTATGAGTACGCTGCACGCCAAGAACTGATGGATGAAAATGGGTTGGATTATTTTATCAAGCGCAGCACCCGGAACATGTGCGACTGCTTCTTAAGATTCGCGCGAATGCGGTTTGGCAAGCTATTAATAGCGGCGACTTTCACAGCGATAGCGCCGAAGGTGGGTGCAGCCGATCTCGAACCCAGAGCCTATTCCAATATTCCTGTCGGGCAGAACTTTATCGTTGCAGGTTACGCCTTTATGAACGGCGGCGTGGGATTCTCTCCGGCGGTGCCGATTAAAGATGCTCAACTACAAGTTCATAACTCCATCTTCGCTTATGCAAGGTCGCTTGATATCTGGGGAAAATCCGGTAAGTTCGACATCATCGTTCCTCATGCCTGGTTCTCTGGCGAGGCTTTAGTAGCAGGGGAGCCGCGAAGCAGGGCAGTCGGTGGATTTAGCGATCCTGTTGTTCGCCTTTACGTGAACCTCCTTGGAGCCCCGGCTCTTTCAGTCAAAGAATTCGCTAATTACAAGCAGGACACCATCTTGGGAGTGAGTCTGGCGGTTTCAGCACCAGGAGGGCAATACGATGATCAAAGGCTCGTGAATATCGGCACTAACCGCTGGTATTTCAAACCGGAGATTGGCCTGTCCAAGGCGTTGGGGCCCGTCACACTTGAGCTTGCTGCAAGCGCATATATTTTTACTGATAACAATCAACCTTTCCAGGGTAGAAACCTGGAGCGGGATCCGCTCTATGCTGCGCGGGGCCATCTGATCTACAGTTTCGGATCCTCCGGCATCTGGGGTTCTCTCGATGCGACGTTTTTTACCGGTGCCCGCTCAACGATGGACGGCAGGAGAAACGATGATATGCAGCAGACCTCGCGCTTGGGTGCGAGCCTGGCGTTTCCAATCAACCGTCAGAATTCTATCAAGCTCTACGGCAGCTCGGTTGTTTCGGCCCAAAGCGGAGCTAACCTCGATATTATCGGGATCGCTTACCAGCACCGGTGGGGGAGCGGTTTTTAAATGATTTAAATGCCGGTATTTTTGAAGTATTAACCCACATTGGACTAGATGAACCAAGGTTCCACTCTTTCACTGATGACGCGGTATTTGTTGGGTTCGGGTTCAATACCTGCCGCCTTCACCCATTAAAGGCCACCCAGCAGGAGGCTTTTGTTGAGATGCCTGGAATTAGGAGCTGCCATCCGGTTCGGGCTGAGCGAGCCTTGCTTACCTGGACGCACAGAGCTGTCCACCCGTACATCAGCAAAGTTTGCCCGCATAGCCTGCCGCTCGGGGATGCCCCGGTACGGGCACTCGCAGCAGAAAAAGCTTCAGGCCGGGTTTGACATAGGTGGTCTGGATGGATGCCGCCCGGTAGCCGGTGCCGACCTGTCCGACGAGGTGAAGGCGGCGCAGTGCGCCCCTGGCATCGGTGAATTCGATTTTGTCATGCGCCGTTACCTGTTCCAGCCAGTCCCCTTTGACCGGGAACTAGGCATGCGCATGTGCGGGGCGGGAGGATGCATCGCCTTCTGGATATACCCAGATACGTGCGGGCTCCGTCGCTTTTCCATAGGCGTCGCGTTTCGGCCGCCATTTAAGTACTGCCGGGCCAGGCCCGATTTTCCCGGCGCGCAGTTTGGGGCCGCCCAGATCCATCAGGATACGACAGGGGCGCCCTGTTTCACGACGTGTGCGTTTGATTTGACGGATCAAGCGCGACCAGACGGCAGGGTCATCGTGCGCACAATTGATACGCGCGCAATCCATGCCCTGAAAAAGCATGTCCTTGATTAAGAGGTAGTCATTCGCGGCGGCGCCTGGCAACGTGACCAAAATACGCACGCGCCTTTGCGCTGGGGGCTTGCCAAGCAAGTCGTTGGTGTTGGTCTCCAGCAGTGCGGGGCCCATCGCCGAAGAATCCATGGTGGAAGAAAGCGTTTGCTGTCCCTGCTGTCCAAGCGCCTGCTCCAGCAGAATAATAATTGCCTTGAGGTTGCTTAGAACATGGGACTCCGCGCGCCCCATTGACGACAATCCAGCCGCTGCAAGTTTTTCCTGCAGGGGGCGCACGTCGCGCCGTCTTAAGCCGAGATAATGAATCAGATTTGCCGCACTGACGCGATGGCGCGGATCTACCTTTTCCAGCGTTTCGCTGGCTTCGCTTTCCATTATCGTCAGATAGTGGAGCAATTCGGCCAGTTCGCTTAATAAGTCAGTATGAGGGTCTTTTTTACGCCGCACGGATGAGGTGGTTTTGCTGACCTTGCCAAGCGGTTTCTGCCTGTTTTCCATGGTTAACGAAGATTGACATGACACCTACAAGTGTGACAACGATCGAAGGAAGGTTTCTGTAGCTGATGTGGTAAGAATTTTTAAGTGTTTCAGACATTGTAGTGGACATGCCGCGTCGAAAGGAAAAGTTGGTTTTTGCTGCCCACCTTAATGTCAAGATCGAGTTCGATTGTATTGGGGGTTTATTCCAGGAGTTGGGAAAGGGCAAGTTCGAATATCGATTCTGTATTGATCCTCACACCTCGTCTTCATACTGTTTTAGCCCTGGCCAGCGTTACTTCTTGCTTGTTTCAACCCCTTTCTACGCGGCATTTCGCTGCGCACCTGCTGCCCGCACCTCTTACTTGCGCACCGTCTTATCAGCCTCCTAAGCTACGTCGATTTTCTCGGATGCCAGTAGTGATGATGTTGTACCTTAGTCCAATTGTTTCACAGAGTTAAACAACGCATAGTCCCTGGCCGCCCGTTTCCCGCTTAGATGAGCTGACGACGTCGCGCTGTCACGAGACTAAACAGCTCGCCAATTTAACACCACGGAGAATTATGAAATGAGCAGAAATATCGTTTTCATCATTGGCGCTTTGTTTATAGCACCTGTTCAGGCGGTGCCACTCGATACGGCCAGCTGGACGAGTTGGACGTCATCGACAAGCGGCAGCTTTACCCAGGATTCCAACAGTATCAACGTGACCTATACCGGAAGTACCTTCGGCGTGGACTATGGCTCACACTTCTATAATGTTCCAGCTTCGTTTACGAATAGCGAAGTGACAAACACCCCGGGAACCAATGGGACGCTTCTGATGACGGGCGGTACAACCCAAATAAACGGTTTTCATTTTTCCCACGCGGTAGTTGACCCGATAATCAGTCTTTTTAGCGTCGGTCAGTCAGGAGTTCCGGTTTCATTCAATTTCCTCAACGACGTGACACTCAGCATACTGAGCCAGGGCGCTGGAAACTGGGGCGCCGGCTTGCTTACCCAAACCGGCAACTCGATCACCGGCGGGGAAGGCAACGGGCTACTTCAGTTCCATGGCACCTACACCGACATTGAATTTACTACTCCAAATTATGAGTTTTATTACGGCGCCACTGTTGGGGCCCTCGCAGCGAGTGCAGTAGCCCCGACCTCTGTCCCTGAGCCGGCGACCTACGCACTAATTTTGATGGGACTGGGTATGATGGGCTGGACGCGCCGTAGGAGCTAAGGCTCTAGCGAGAGGCTCAGGTGTTTTAACAACTCTCGCTCTGGCCAGATTTCGCTCCTTCAAATTCTGGCCCACTCAAATCGGCAGGACGTGGCCGAAAGGGAAAAGATAGGGAATTAGGAGGGGGAGCAAGAGAGGAGAAGGGGAGGGCAGGAAGGCAAGAGGCTCGCACACGGTCTCAAAGCATCGGCTCGAACCCGCACCAGCCGTTATTCTTAGGTCATTTAACGTTTTGGTTTTATAGCCTAGTCTTGTTGAGGTCTGGGGGTACGTGTATCTGGTACTCCCCCACGGTAACGCAATTATTTCACTAGGAAGTTGCTACTGCCTTGGACAAACTCGGCAAATCCGGCAAGAAAAACCTGAAGCTGCTTACGTGCCTTTTCGTCTACCATATCACCAGATTCGTCAAAGACATTGTTCGCCCGTGATACCAGTAGCCGACCCTCGAACCACGGGCGCATACCCAACGTGCGCAGGACCGGTAGCCAAGCATTTTGAGCCAGGACTGTACCAAATCCCCCGGGCGAAGCGCCCATTACCGCGACCGGCCGACCCCCAAAAACCCGTGGAATATCGCTCGGCGGCCGCGACAGCCAGTCGATCGCATTCTTGAATACGCCGGGTATGGAATTGTTGTACTCCGGGGTAGCTAACAACAATCCATCGGCAGCAGCGATTTGCCCTTGCAGCGCGATCACTGCCTGAGGGATACCTTCATTTGCCTCGACGTCACCATCATAGAGGGGGATGCCCTTAAGTGTCGCGATTTCCAGCGTAGTTTCGTTTGGCACCAGGCTTGTAGCCGCATGTAAAAGCGCGGTATTGAATGAATTAGTACGCAGACTTCCTGAAATTCCGATAATTTTTATCATGATGCCAAGTCGAAATGGGAAAATTTATGTTGGGTTCAACTCTCGCTCCCTGGGCGGTTCGCCCCGAACATTGCACCCAAGCACCGCTGGATGAACCAGCTATCGCCGTTTTCACACAGTCCTCGCAACCTGCTGCACACGGCGTCACTCGGCGGACCTGATTCAGATGGTCACGTCTTTGGCATGTTTTCATATCACGTTACGCAAGAATGGTTGCCCGAAATCCGTTCAACCCCAAGCCAGGTATTCGTGAACGGAGTGCACCGCCATCGACCCGTCCCCCACTGCCGAGACAACGCGCTTGATAGAGCCACAGCGCATGTCTCCGGCGGGTAAAATACCTGGCCGACGGGATTCCATTTTGTGGGTCTTTATGCATGCGTGCGGCCCAGAGCCTAGCTTCTTTATGAGTTTCTCTTGAGTACCCTCCAGCCACGGAAAGTAACTCAAAATTTGTTGGCTCGTGCACTGGCCAGAAGTTGGTAACCGGGGGCCTTCACCAATCCGCCGCCAGAACGTTCATTTGCGATAACGATAGACGCGAACGCTTCAAGTGATTCTATTTCGGAATTTATCCCGCTGCCCTTACGTCCTTAGTATAGTTGGCGGCTACCTGCAATATAGAGCTGCTTGGTTCAAGTGAGTAAGAGCTTTAATGCGCCACACTCACCCACCTGCGTACACCATACAAGTTCAAGTTGCAGTTTCGCAAAATCATACTAATGTTAGGTAGGGGCATTTACTGAAACGCTTGCGTTATTTAAATACTAAAGAGCCAGAGAACAAAAGTGAAGAGATTTAATGACCCTGTAGTAATAAGCGGCCGCGCCGCTGGCAATTAATTGTCGATCAAGGTTTTTAGGTTTAGTTCGACACGGACTCGTGTCCTTGCTGCCGGGAGTTAATTATGGCTCATGCTCTGAAGGTCTGGCCCCTGCTTACCGGCACGATTCGCTATGAGAAGATCCTTTCGACCCCTCATCGTGGGTACGGCGAATTCATCGATGCGCCGATCCTCGCTTATCTGATCGAAACACCCAACGGGCACATTCTGTATGACGCGGGATGCGACTACCGCAAGCTGACCGACCCGGCACTCCTCGCCCGATATTTCGACCCAATGCGTCCGCAGGTGGAACCGCCTCGCATGCAGGAAGAGCAGCGTATACCGCGCTACCTGGCTCAACTTGGGTTAACGCCGTCCGATATAGACCTTGTGTTTATCGGGCATTTGCATTTCGACCACGTAGGCGGTCTATGCAATCTGCCGGCCTGCGAAGTGCATGTGCAGGCCGATGAGTTGGCCGCTGCGCGTACGGGGATGGACACTATTGTATTGGCCGATGAATTGGTTAACGCGGATCGGTGGCGCACCAAGATAGGCGAATACCTTGTAGCGCCGGGAGTGCATGCTATTACGAGCCCGGGCCATACGGCTGGCCATATGTCGCTATTTATCGAGCTGCCAAAGCGCGGGTCTATCATCATTTGTGGAGATGCGGTCGATCTGGAAGAAAATTTATCACTGGAAATTGCGCCGGAATGCTGTTGGCAGGGTAACGAAGCGCTGGCGGTGACGAGTATTCGCAAGCTCAAGGAGTTGGCGCGCGCGGAAGGCGCTGAACTCTGGCCCAATCACGACATGGCTTTCTTCCATGGTTTACCGGCTTTTCCGGCATGGAGAGACTAGTGAGTTGTGTCAGGAATTTGGCGTAGTTGAGTAGCTAATTCCTTTACCTTGCGCGCCCTGAAGGACCTTGAACACCTTGCCTACACTGAAACAATACGCTCATCCATTTACTTGCCAGATCGGGTCATTTAGAAACTCGAACTCAAAATCAAATATCAAATTTTCGATTAACGCGGAATGACCTAGGCCGATCATTTTTCCCAGCAAGTAATGCATTTAGAGGTGACGGAGATTTCATACGAGTCGCCGATGCTTGCTTGGTACCAGACCCGTCTCTACCCATGACTGATATCCTTCAACGGAAATTAGAATGCGGTCATCGGGGGTAAACCCCCCATTTTTGAAGCGGCCTGAAAGTAGAGGTCATGCGACCAGGGCCAATTTCTGTTTCGGGTAATGCCACCGAGGGCCATGTTGGGGCGCTCGTGATTATAGGTCCAGAGCCAGCGGGTCGCGTAGTCCTGAACCTCCTCAATGCTGTTGAACAGGTAATGCGCGCCAGCCTGTCGTGGCGGACGGTGGTTGTGGCGTTCGATATAGGCGTTCTGCTGCGGCTTGCCCGGTTGGATGAATTCGACGCGGATACCCCAGTTCCGCTGATTCGCGGTCAGACGAATCAGACAGTCCGCGATTTCGCTGTTCTACGAAGACAGTTGGGGTTTGATATCGGTAGCAGGTTTGACTGATAACAAACGCCTGACAGGCAAGCCGGATGCTGACAGCCTTTTCCTTGACTACATGTAGCGCCATCTCCTGGCGTCGAGATGGTGCTACCATTTTTTTAGCATCGCCCCGGCCACGATTTCAACCTTGAACCGCTCCTCGGCGTACATCTCCTTCAAACGCGTCATCATTGACACGTCCATGCCGCCGTACCGGCTGCGCCATTGTAAGACGGCGCCCAACTCATGGCATGCTTGCTAGAATTACGTTTACTGGGTTTTAGGTATGCCCTGCTGTTCTCTGAAACTCTATTTTGGTGCCGGGAGGGGGAATCGAACCCCCATGACCTCGCAGTCGCGGGATTTTGAGTCCCGTGCGTCTACCAATTCCGCCATCCCGGCAAAGCTTTTCGCGCTTCCTTGCAGGAGGGCGATTATCACTGAAAACTCAAATCGCGGCAACCGGCAACCGGCAACCAAGCGAGGCTGAGCGAGGCTTATCGGTATAATACGCGAAATGAAAATTCAGGATTTTGATTTCGATCTGGCGCCCGAGCTGGTCGCCCAGTTCCCGGCGGAGCAGCGTGCCAGCAGCCGTATGCTGCACCTCGAAGGTTCGACTGGCGCCATGCGAGATGCACGGTTTGCAGATCTACCCCGATATGTCCGCGCCGGGGATGTGATGGTGTTCAACGATACGCGTGTTATTAAGGCCCGCCTATACGGTGTTAAGGACACGGGCGGCAAGGTTGAGGTGATGGTGGAGCGAGTGCTGGACGCGCATTGCGCTCTGGCGGTAATGCGCGCGAGCCATCCCGCCAAGCCGGGATCAAAACTGTTTCTTGCTGAGGCAGTCGAGGTCACGGTGTTGAGGCATGACCATGAGTTTTATGCCTTGCGCTTCGAGCACGAGGACACCGTCGTCGAGTTGCTGGAACGATACGGCCATCTGCCGCTGCCCCCTTATATTTCGCGTTCTCCGGGTAGCGCGGACGAGACTCGCTATCAAACCATTTACGCGCGACAGGCGGGCGCGGTGGCCGCCCCAACGGCAGGCCTGCATTTCGATGAAAATATGTTGAGCGCTTTGCAGAATATGGGCGTGGCTATAGCGTATGTCACACTGCATGTCGGTTCGGGTACGTTCCAGCCTGTCCGGGCCGAAAACATTGCTGATCACAAGATGCACCGGGAGATTTTTCATGTGCCTGCGGAAACGGTGGAAGCGATCGGACGCGCCAAGGCGGAAGGAAGGGCTGTAATTGCAATCGGCACCACGTCGTTGCGAGCGCTCGAGGCAGCGGCGGCAGAGGGTGGGAAGGCGGGCCGGGGCATATTGGACGGCGGCCATGGCGAGACCGATATTTTCATTACGCCGGGGTACCATTTTCGCGTAGTGGAGCGTTTGTTGACTAATTTCCACTTGCCGCGTTCGACCTTGTTGATGCTCGTATCGGCCTTTGGCGGGATGGAAAATATCCGCCGTGCTTACGAGTATGCTGTAAGAAGCCGCTACCGCTTTTTCAGTTATGGTGACGCCATGCTGATCGAGAGGGACTCATAGAACGGCCAATTTATAAATATGGCATGGCTATCGAAACGCGTAGCTGCCGAAATAGTGGACTGGGCGAGAGCGGCCTGATTTCCATGCCGCAAATCACACTAGCGCAGTTCGGGTATTTGTTACCCGCAAGCATATAGCCAACGCCTTCAACCCAGCGCACACAACTCAACATGAAATTTCAGCTTCATTGCACTGACGGCGTCGCCCGTCGTGGCACCTTGTCATTGACGCACGGCAAGGTGGAAACACCCGCTTTTATGCCCGTAGGGACCTATGGCGCCGTGAAGACGATGTCACCCTGGGAGTTGCGCGAGATAAACGCACATATCGTGCTCGGCAACACATTTCACCTCTGGCTGCGTCCCGGCCTGGAGGTGATCGAGGCGCACGGGGGTCTGCATCGCTTCATGGGCTGGGAGGGACCGATCCTGACGGATTCGGGCGGTTTTCAGGTGTTTAGCCTGGGCGTTTTACGGAAGATCACGGAGGAGGGGGTCAAGTTCCAATCCCCGGTGAATGGGGATGCGTGTTTTCTCACGCCTGAGGAGTCGATGCGGATTCAGCGCATACTCAATTCCGACATAGTGATGATATTCGACGAGTGCACGCCCTACCCCGCGGATGAGCCAGCAGCGCATAAATCTATGGAGTTGAGTGTGCGTTGGGCAGAGCGCTCGCGACGCGCGCACGATGATGGACAAAACTCGAATGCATTATTCGGCATCGTCCAGGGAGGGATGTACGAGACGCTGCGCGATCACTCGCTTGCCCGATTGCTTGATATCGGCTTCGACGGTTATGCGATCGGCGGGCTGTCGGTGGGCGAGCCCAAGGATGACATGCAGCGCATTCTCAGGCACGTCGCGCCGCAGCTACCTGCTGAGAAGCCACGCTACCTCATGGGGGTGGGCACTCCGGCGGACATTGTCAATGCGGTAGCACGGGGTGTGGATATGTTCGACTGCGTGTTGCCCACGCGCAATGCGCGCAATGGCTGGCTCTTCACCCGCAAGGGCGTGATCAAGTTGCGCAACAGCCGGTATCGTCTGGATATGGCGCCGCCGGACGAGCAGTGCGGCTGCTACACCTGTCGTAACTTCACGCTCGCTTACCTTCATCATTTGCAGCGGATAGGGGAAATACTCGGTGCACGTCTCAACACGCTTCACAATCTTTATTACTATCAGCAATTGATGGGAGAAATCCGCTCCGCCATCGAAAACGGGAAGTTCGAAGAATATGCGCAAGCATTTCAAGCAAACCCCCCGTCATGCTAAAATCCCTTCTTTTTTATCCCCGGAGAATGCCATGTTGATTAGTGAAGCCTATGCCCAGGCGGCGGCACCTGCGCAATCGGCCGGCGCGGATTTGATGAGCTTGCTACCGCTGATCGCTATATTCGCCGTGTTTTACCTTTTGCTGATCCGTCCCCAGGCCAAGCGCGCCAAGGAAACGAAATTGATGATCGAGGCGCTGCAAAAAGGCGACGAAGTGGTAACCACGGGTGGCCAGTTGGGGCGCGTCGTCAAGGTTAGCGGTACTTATGTCATACTTCAGATAGCCGAAAATGTGCAGGTTACCACGCTGAAGTCAGCCGTTCAGACCCTTCTGCCCAAGGGAACGCTGAGCAGCATCGAAAAGGAATAACCGATTTCTGGTAAAGGCACGACGCGAAGGGTGCCAAGCCATTCTTCTCACCTCCTTCTTCTCACCTCCTTCTTCTCACCGTATCCATTCCAATAACATGAACCGCTACCCTTTCTGGAAGTACCTGATCATTGCGGTTTCGATAGTCCTCGGGTTGCTCTACACGCTGCCTAATTTTTATGGCGAATCCCCGGCAGTGCAAATTTCTCCGTTGCGCACCACGGCCAAGGCTGATACGGCCCTTCTGCAACGGGTAGAGGAGGCCCTTAAGAAGGCCAATCTCCCCATAAACGGCATGCTTCTTGAGCCAGGCGGGGTCAAAGTGCGTTTTGCCGATACCGATACCCAGATCAAAGCCAGGGACATGCTTCAGTCGGTGCTGGGCAACGGTTACATGGTTGCGCTGAATCTGCTCCCCAATTCCCCCCAATGGTTGACCAGCATCGGCGCGTTGCCGATGTATCTTGGCCTTGACCTGCGCGGCGGTGTTCATTTCATGCTGCAGGTGGATATGAAGGGCGCGTTATCGAAGGCGCTCGACCGCTACAGCGCGGATATCCGCGGCAGCTTGCGGGAGAAGAAAATTCCTTATGCGGGCCTCGAAAAGCAGGGCTCGCTGATTATAGTCAAATTTCGCAGCGCTGAATCTCGTGCCCAGGCGGAAGCTGAAATCAAGAAGACTTACACCGATTTGAGCTTGCGCGACCAGAACGTGGAAGCCGAGTTTCACTTGACTGCCACGCTCACGCCGGAAGCGCAGAAGCGCATACAGGATGCGGCCGTTCAGCAAAACATCACCACGCTCCGCAACCGCGTCAATGAGCTTGGGGTGGCTGAACCCATCATTCAGCAGGCCGGCGTGGATCGTGTAGTTGTTCAGTTGCCCGGCGTGCAGGATACCGCCAAGGCCAAAGACATTCTGGGTCGCACCGCAACGCTGGAGGTGCGCATGGTGGATGAGGAGCGTGAAGTGGACGCTGCATTGCGCGGCCAGATTCCCTTCGGCTCAGAGCTTTACACTGAGCGCGGCGGAGGCCCGATCCTGGTGAAAAAACAGGTAGTGCTAACGGGCGACCGCATCAATGATGCCCAGGCCGGCTTCGACAACAATAATCAGCCGGCAGTGCACCTCAATCTGGACAATAATGGCGCCCGGATCTTCCGTCAGCTAACCCATGACAATGTCGGCAAGCGCATGGCCATCCTGCTGATCGAGAAAAATCAGGCGGAGGTGATTACCGCACCGGTAATCCGGGAGGAGATCGGTGGAGGGCGTGTTCAAATCAGCGGGCGCATGACGACCGAAGAGGCCCGGGATGTAGCGCTGCTGCTGCGTGCGGGCGCGCTGGCTGCGCCTATGGACATCGTCGAGGAACGCACTGTGGGCCCCAGCCTGGGTGCCGAAAACATTGCCCGGGGCTTCAATTCGACTCTGTACGGATTTCTCATGATCGCGGTTTTCATGAGCGTCTATTACCTGGTGTTTGGCGTTATTTCAGTGGTGGCGCTCGGGGTCAATCTATTGCTGCTGGTCGGTCTTCTCTCGATTCTGCAGGCGACCCTGACGCTTCCCGGCATGGCGGCCATCGCCCTCACGATAGGAATGGCAATCGACGCGAACGTGCTGATCAATGAGCGCATCCGCGATGAGCTGAGACAAGGTCTTCCGCCCCAAGCTGCGATTAACGCTGGTTACGAGCGGGCGTGGGGTACCATTCTCGATTCCAACGTTACGACATTGATTGCCGGTATCGCTTTATTTGCGTTTGGTTCAGGACCTATAAAAGGCTTCGCCGTGGTGCTCTGTTTGGGGATTCTTACCTCGATGTTCAGCGCGGTGATGGTGTCGCGCAGCCTGGTCAACCTGGTATATGGCAGCCGGCGCAAGCTGGAGCACGTAGCTATTGGTCAGGTATGGAAGCCGACAAATCCCGAGAGTGCCGCGCGCGGCGCGACCACTGCGAGTAGCAAGCGCTAAGGACTGTGGAAGTCGTGTGCGGACGTAGCGGGATACCTGATCACGGATTTTTTCGGATCAACTAGAGCAGGAATGTACCTCTCTTTAGTAACCAAGGGCCAGTATGGAATTTTTCAGGATCAAGCGGGACATCCCCTTCATGAGCTGGGGGAAATACACCACGACCATATCGCTGGTGACCTTTCTCGTGTCGGTATTCTTTCTCGTATCCAAGGGGTTGAATCTAGGAGTCGATTTCACGGGTGGGACGGTAATGGAAGTTGGATATACCCAGCCTGCTGACATCAATAGAATAAGATCCACGCTGGGCAAATTCGGAATGGTTGATGCGAGTGTGCAGAATTTTGGAACATCGCGCGATGTGCTGATACGTCTCCCGCTTAAACCTGAGATGTCCAGCGCCCAGTTGTCTGAAAAGGTAATAGCGGCGCTGCGCCAGGACGACCCCTCGGCGGAGATCCGCCGGGTGGAATTTGTCGGCCCGCAGGTGGGCAAAGAACTGGTTGAAAATGGCGCTCTGGCCTTATTGATCGTTTCCCTAGGTATCATCGCCTATCTGGCCCTGCGCTTCGAGTGGAAGTTCGGGGTGTCGGGAATCATTGCGAACCTGCACGACGTCGTCATCATTCTCGGGTTCTTTGCATTTTTCCAGTGGGAATTCTCGCTGACCGTGCTTGCAGCAATACTCGCAATTCTGGGCTATTCGGTGAATGAGTCAGTGGTGATATTCGACCGGATACGGGAAAATTTCCGCAAGATGCGCAAGGCATCCGTGGCGCAAGTCATCGACAATGCGATTACGCGTACCATGTCACGGACAATCATCACCCATGGCAGCACGCAGATGGTGGTGATCTCGATGCTGATTTTCGGCGGTGAGGCGCTGCACTATTTTGCCCTGGCGCTTACCATCGGCATCCTGTTTGGCATCTACTCCTCGGTATTGGTCGCCAGTCCCCTTCTCGTGCTGTTAGGTGTCTCACGCCAGGATATTGTCAAGCCTGAAAAGAAGGAAGAGGTGGAAGCGGTGCCCTGATTACGGGCAACTATCCCACCCGCGCCTTGTCTCATCGCAGCTTTTTATGGAACTTTCTTGGAACTTCTCGCGACATTCATCGACATCATCCTGCATCTGGATAAACATCTCATCTGGCTGGTTCAAAACTACGGCAGCTGGGTTTATCTAATTCTGTTCCTGATCATTTTCTGCGAGACCGGATTGGTGGTGACACCATTCTTACCAGGGGACTCGCTGCTGTTTGTGGCCGGCGCCATCGCCGCGACCGGCGCAATGGAGGTTCAGTTGCTAGCGGCGCTTCTCATGCTAGCGGCCTTTTGCGGGGATAACACCAATTACTGGATCGGTCGTTACTTTGGTCCCCGGATATTCGCCCACACTAACTCACGCTTGTTAAATCGGGCTCATCTGGAGAAGACGCGTCAATTTTATGAAAAGCATGGGGGCAAGACGGTCATCTTCGCGCGTTTCCTCCCCATTGTGCGCACTTTTGCGCCTTTCGTCGCCGGTATCGGACGCATGGTATACCCGCATTTCATGGCCTACAGCGCATTCGGCAGTGTTTTCTGGATAAGTTTCTTCGTGTTCGGTGGATTTTTCTTTGGAAACGTCCCGGTAGTCAAAAACAACCTGACCTTTTTCATTTTCGGCATCATCATCATTTCCGTTCTACCCGGGATCATCCAGTTTTTGCGGAATCGGCTTGGAAACCGCGCACCCAAACCCGAAGGCGATAGTCGCGTAACGAACTCTTCAAAGGGACCCTAGTCGCCCGCCCCAACCGACAGTGCGCGCTGCCGGGATTGAGCGAGCTGAGCCTCGTTGGGCTTCAGCCCCAGCCAACCTTGCAGATTCTCGAGCGCGATGTCGGCCAGGACGTTTATCCATTCGCTGCGCTCATTGAGGCACGGAATATAGTGAAATTCCCGGCCGCCAGCCTGCATGAATATGGTTTTGCCTTCCATAGCAATTTCTTCAAGCGTTTCCAGACAGTCGGAAACAAAACCGGGGCAGATTACGTCTACGCGGCCCACATTCTCTTTGCCAAGCTGCTCCAGCGTGGCCGCCGTATAAGGGCGCAACCACTCTGCCCGGCCAAAGCGGGATTGAAAGCAGATCTGATATTGGTTTGAGTCCAGCTCCAGCGATTCCGCCAACAGCCGCCCGGTTTTTTGACACTCGCAGTGGTAAGGATCGCCATTGTCCAGCGAGGAACGGGGGATTCCGTGGAAGCTCATCACCAGTTTGCCAGGGCTGCCAATCTTCATCCAGTGATCACGCACATTTTGCGCAAGTGCCGCAATATAGCCGGGATGATCATGATAGTGCCTGACGGTGCGAAGTGCGGGGACGTTACGCATGCCGCCCAGTTGCGTGAACACCTCGTCGAACGCGGATGCGGTGCTGCTGGAGGCGTATTGCGGATAAAGCGGCAACACCAGAATACGATCGCAGCCTTGCTCCTTCATCATACTCAACACCGTGCCTATTGATGGACTGCCAATGCTCATGGCGTACTCGATCAACGGGACCGGCTGGATACGTTCCGCCAGCTCATTCCGTAGCAACGATGTCTGGCGGGCGGTATGGACCTTTAGTGGCGAGCCTTCCGGCATCCAGATCTGTGCGTACTTTTCCGCGGATTTTTTGGGGCGGGTGTTGAGTATGACCCCGTTCAAAATGGGCCACCAAATCCATTGTGGAATTTCGACCACTCTAGGATTGCTCAGAAACTGTTTGAGATAGGGCCGCAGCGCTTCAGGGGTGGGTGCATCAGGGGTTCCGAGATTAATCAGCAAGATGCCTGTCTGGTCAGGCGTGCCGTGTCGGTAAGCGGGCTCGGGAGTGATCAAGTTGGTATGATTCCGTTAAAAACCTATGCTGGCTGACCTTAACCGGTCGCGGCGGTAAGTTGACGTGCGCGCTTACGCCTTTCCCTCCCTCGAACGTGGTGAGCACGAAGTTGGAGCAGGATATACGGATTGGGATATAAGAAGCTCAAGCCTGCAAGTTCGCGACTGTGAAAAAATCGCAGCGGTCAATGTTGCGATAGTGCACTGGAGAGCAGCCTGGCGGTCGTGTCGACCACCGGGATAATTCTTTCATAGGCCATCCGCGTAGGGCCGACTACTGCAACGGTCCCCACTATTTTCCCATCCACTTCATAGGGCGCCGTTACCACGCTGAACTCATCCGGTGTGATGACACCGGATTCCCCGCCAATAAAGATTTGCAAGCCTTCCGCCTTGCGGCTTAGCTCGAGCAATTGTAGCAGTGCGGTTTTGCGTTCGAACAGATCGAATAATCTCTTGAGGCTGCTCATGTTGCCCGAAAGATCCTCCACGTCGAGCAGCTTGCGCTCACCCGCAACGACCACATTTTCACTATTTTCCCTTATCGCTGCGTCACCCGCCTCGATGGCCGCGGTCATGAGCGTGGTCATATCGTGACGCAACTGTTTCAACTCGCCCTGGAGACGGGAGCGGATTTCATCGATGGCGCAACCGGCATAATGGCTGTTGATGAAGTTTGCCGCCTCTGTCAACTCGGACTGACTGTAAGTTCTGTCGGTAAAAAGCACGCGGTTCTGAACGTCCCCTTCCGGAGTAACAATAATGAGCAGAATGCGTTTGTCTGACAGGGTCATGAATTCGATGTAGCGGAATATCGCGGTGCTGCGCTTGGGAGCCACCACCACCCCGGCAAAGCGGGTCAATTCGGATAATAACTGGGAAGCGGAGTTGATCAGACGAGACGGATTGTCCGGATGCAACTGGTCTTCGAGCTGATGCATCTCGATGACATCCAGAGGCTTTACAACGAGCAGGGTATCGACAAAAAAGCGGTAGCCCTGATGGGTTGGTATTCGACCGGCCGAAGTGTGGGGGCTGGCGACAAACCCCATTTCCTCGAGATCCGCCATTATGTTCCGTATGGTGGCCGGGCTTAAATTAAGGCCGGAAAATTTGGAAAGCGAGCGGGAACCTACCGGCTGGCCTTCGCGAATATAGCGTTCGATCAGAGTCTTTAGCAGTATTTTGGCGCGCTGATTGAGCATTTGCACATTCTACACCAGGATTCAATGTTGAGGCTTCCGCCACACGAAAAGGACAATCCTTTGTCAATTAAAGAGTGGAATAATTCCGTTCAGATCGGCTCGTTGGTGTCCCGTACGTACACCAATATGCCAATGCGCGGGCGGGAATCCTTTGTCACCTTCCTGCCGATATGGTTTAATCTGGGGCAAAAGAAAAAAGCCGTGTTATATATTGCCGCAGGCGTTCCTGATCAAACCCAACCATGAATTCCCCATTTAAAACCGTAGCGCTGATTGGCAAGCACAAAAACCCGGACATCGTAACGCCGTTATTGAGTTTGGGAAGATATCTGGAGAGCCGCGGCCTCGAAGTACTGCTCGATTCCCTTACCGCTGCCACTACAGCGGAGGAAAAGTACCCCGCATTGTCAATGGAGGAAATCGGCGCCCGCGCGGATTTGGCCATCGTTCTGGGAGGCGACGGGACCATGTTGAATATTGCGCGCAAGCTCGCGCCGTTCGACGTGCCACTGGTCGGCATTAATCAGGGCAGGCTCGGGTTCCTTACCGATCTTTCCATCAATTCGATGGTGGATACCCTTGGTTCCATGCTTGATGGTCTCTATATGCCAGAGCGCCGCATGCTTCTGTACGTCGAAGTCGCTCGCGACAATAGAGTGCTGTTTAGCGCGCTGGCATTAAATGACGTGGCGGTAAACCGTGGGGTGGGCGGCAACATGATCGAATTCGAGGTGCGTATCAATGGCGAATACGTATACTCGTTGCGCTCCGATGGCCTGATCGTGGCAACTCCAACCGGCTCTACCGCATACGCATTGTCATCCGGGGGTCCCATCCTTCATCCGAGCCTTGATTTGATCGCTCTGGTGCCAGTGAGCCCTCATACGCTGAGTAACCGCCCAATTGTAGTTGGGCCTAACGCCACGGTGGAGATCCTGATGCATCGTACCGCAGTTGCACGAGTTCATTCGGATAGCCATTCGCACTTCGATTTGCAGGAAAATGACAAGGTCATCGTATCACGCGCTCCTCATACAGTAACGCTGCTTCATCCATCCCAATATAGCTATTACCGCATGCTGCGCGAGAAGCTTGGCTGGAGCGGCCTTCCCAGAAACGCTACGTAATTCTTTATTCATGCTAAAGTTTCTCAGCATCCGGGATTTCGTTATTGTCGACCGCATGGATCTGGAATTCATCCCAGGTTTTACCGTTCTTACCGGTGAGACGGGCGCCGGAAAATCGATTCTGATCGATGCTCTTTCGCTCGTCCTGGGCGAACGCAGCGATGCCACTCATGTGCGCACGGGCTGCGAGCGGGCGGAAATCAGCGCGGAGTTCGACGTAGGCGAGCTGCCGATGCTGAGAGAATGGCTGCGCGAAAATGGATTCGAAGATGTTGGCAGCGGTGATGGCGCGTGTCTGCTGCGCCGCCTGATAGACGGCACCGGGCGGTCGCGCAGTTTTATCAATGGTCGCCCCGCCACATTGCAACAACTGCGCGCGGCGGGAGAGCAGCTGGTCGAGATTCAGGGTCAGCATGCGCATCAGTTGCTGATGCGCGCAGAAGCGCAACGTGACCTGCTCGATGCCTATGCGGGCAATCGCGAATTGCCTGTGCGAGTCACAGAGGCATACCGTCACTGGCAGGGGCTGCGCCAGCAACGTCTTGCATGGGAACAGAACGCTGCAACGTTCACACAACAGCGAGAACAGCTGGAATGGCAAGCAAGCGAGCTGGCCGCATTACATTTCTCATCAGACGAGTGGCAGGAGCTGCAAGCGGAACACGGTCGTCTCGGCAATGCTGCTAGTCTGCTTGAAGCGGCTCATGCGGGTCTCGAAGCCTTGTCCGAAGGGGAGTTGGCCTGTCTTGCCCAGCTCAACGCGGTGATTTCCCGGCTCAGCGACCTGGTGAGTTGTGACAGCAACCTCAGGGTCGTGCTGGATTTGCTTGAGCCGGCGCAGATTCAGCTACAGGAGGGGGTCTACGAGCTTGGCCGTTATCAGCAACGCCTCGACCTCGATCCCCAGCGTTTGCGGGAAATCGAGGAACGGTTATCAGCCGTCCATGCGGCTGCAAGAAAGTACAGGGTAACGCCTGATGAGTTGCCGGATCTGCTGAGGGCAGCCACTGACCGGCTGGACGAGCTCGGCCATCACGGTGACGGCCCAGCTTTGGCTGAAGAGGAAGAAATAGCCAGAGGACAATATCTCGAGGTCGCAAAAAGTTTAAGTGATGTGAGAGCCAGAGCAGCCGGAACGCTCTCCGAGCAGGTTACCGCGGCCATGCAGACGCTGGCGATGGCCGGGGGGGAGTTTTCGGTGGCCTTAACGCCGCTAGAACCAGGTAATGCGCATGGCCTTGAACAAGTTGAATTCCAGGTTTCCGCGCATAAGGGTCTGCCGCTGCGGCCGTTGGCAAAAGTTGCGTCGGGGGGCGAACTGTCGCGTATCGGGTTAGCGACTCACGTCATTGTCAGCAAGCTGAGCGCAACTCCCACACTCATATTCGATGAAGTGGATGCAGGCATCGGCGGGCGCGTGGCAGAAATTGTCGGAAGGTTGCTGAAGCAGTTGGGCGAGCAGCGTCAGGTCATGTGCATCACTCATCTGCCGCAGGTCGCCGCGGCGGGAGACCAACAATGGCAAGTCGCAAAATCAGCTGATCCGGCTGAAGGTGGAAGGGTATCGAGCCGTATCAAGGTGCTTGATAAGCAGGAACGGACTGAGGAAATTGCGCGCATGCTCGGTGGGGAAAAACTCACTGACACCACCCGTAAACACGCTGCGGAAATGCTGGTAGCTGCAGGAAAAGGTAATGCCTGAACCTCCGATCAGCGCCGATTTTACCGTTTTCCTCCATCTTGACGGGTAAGACCTAGCTCAACGGAAGGAATGCTCTGGTCAGGCTTTGCAGTATGAAGGAATCCAGGTGCGCTCAATCATATGCGCAGGCAGGTCATTGAAATCAAACGCAACGCCATGCTCGATCATTTTTTCAACGTCGAGCAGTTGCTTGATTTCCGGGATGTCTTTGAAAAACAGGGTGTAAAAAGGTCTGACTAGTGCCTTAGAGATTCCCATTCCAATGGGTCCGATAAAATTCCTGCGTTGCCCTACGTGTGCCACTTCATCGATAGTAATTTCGTCCAGCAGCTCCTTTAACCGGTAGCGTACTTCCGGTTCTTCGGCCAATATCTCATCGAACAGTTTGTACAGGTGGCAATAAAAAGTCACGCCCATCAGTTCCGTGATAAAAGCCGGCGGATCCTTTATAACGCCTGGGATTTTAGGAAACTGCTCGTAAATCTTTTCCTTGATGGGACCTAAGGGCACCCACTCCACTCGATCCAGCCCGCATGTGCATAACATTTCATTGAACAGGCGTACATGACAAAACTCTTCGGCGAGATGGACACGGCTGATTTTGTCCTCGACCTGGTATGAATGCGCCATATCGGGGATCACATCCCACGCACCTTTTATCCCTACCCATTCATGCCTGGCAAACTTGTAGATGCCGGTCAGCATTAGCGTCATGCGATCCAGCGAGGTTGGATCATCCCGCATCTCAACATAATTTCGATAAAAGGATTCTGGGTCGGCAAGCGGCTGGCGCAATTTGACTGGATTGTTTTGAAAATGCTGAAGTCGGGCACGTTTTTTTTCCAGGTCCTTGTCATCCTCAAAAAGTTGCCCGCCGTGCTGTTGAGTAAAATCCCAGTAATTCTCAAAATTTTCTCTTCTTTGCTGGTTTGTTGCCGGAGAAAAAATGGAGAGATATTTCGATGACGCCATGAGTTTGGGTTCCAGTTATTTAACGCAGCAGTGCCGCCTCCCCTTCAACAGGAGGGGAATCAGAATGAGGGATGAAGAAACAAACAAACATGGCGCGCAAGTCTCAGGAATGAGAGGCTTATTAAGATCTCAGAGATCTCAGTAAATCAGTTCAAACCAGCATATAAAGCTTATCCGTTTTGCTGAGAGCTGTTCAATAAGCCGAACGGCTTATTCGGCTAATGCGAGGAACTCTGCTCGCTGAGCAGCATTGGTCTTTAGGTCGCCGAGCATGGCGGAAGTCACGGTCTCCTCGCCGGCCACCGCGATTCCACGCGACTCCATACACATATGACGGCAACGGATGATCACGCCCACCGCCTTGGGTTGCAAATGCTCAAGCAAAGATTGCGCGATCTGTTGTGTCAGCCGTTCCTGGACCTGCAAGCGCGCGGCAAAACAGTTGACGAGCCGCGTCAACTTCGATAACCCGACAATGTGTCCACTCGGAAGATACCCGACGGTTGCATGGCCAAAGAAGGGAGCGAGATGGTGCTCGCAATGCGAATAAACGGGTATTTGCCTGACCACAATCAATTCATCGTAGCTTTCGCCCCCATCGGCAAATGTCTTGAGGATAGCTGCCGGATCCTGCTTGTAACCGCGGGTCCAATGGGCCCAGGCGCGCGACACCCGGCCGGGGGTCTCATGCAAGCCTTGACGCGAGGGGTCTTCTCCGATTGAGCGGATCAGTCGCTGCCAGTCGGCGATGCCGAATTCTGAGTCCTTTGGATTATCCATGGTTACTATACCTGTGTTCGAGGGAAGCAATAACGATGCGTCAAATATCGAACGAGTTCTGGAGGAACCCCTGAATAAGCACATCATGGGCCGCTGCTGTCCAAACCCAACAGGCCATTTGGTGCGTGCTTCATAATAGCACACAACATAAATGGCCAACTATTCAGTATGTGCTTAACGGGATATACTCCAGCCCGTGATATGAGCCGAGTAATAGCACCACATGAAAATAGCAACCTGGAATGTAAATTCCCTTAAAGTCCGCCTCCCTCAGGTTCTTGATTGGCTGGCTTCCAATCAGCCTGATGTGCTGTGCCTGCAAGAGACGAAGCTGCAAGACGAAAATTTCCCCATTAATGATATTGCAGCAGCTGGATACCAGACCCTTTTTTCGGGACAGAAAACGTACAACGGCGTCGCGCTGCTCAGCAAACAGCCGGGCGTCAATATTATTTCAGGCATCCCTGATCTGGACGATCAGCAGAAGCGCGTGCTGGCGGCAGTTTATGGCGACATCATGGTGGCGTGTATTTACGTGCCAAATGGCGAGCATGTCACATCTGAAAAGTATCAATACAAGCTGAAATGGCTGGACGCTCTCCGGGATTGGATGCGGGATATGTTGAGCAGGCACCCCAAGCTCGTACTGCTGGGGGACTTCAACATCGCGCCGGAAGAGCGGGACGTACATGACCCGAAATTATGGGATGGACAGGTTCTGTTCAGCCTGCCAGAACGTGAGGCGTTTCGGGAAGTGCTTGACTTGGGGCTGATAGATAGCTTCCGCTTGTTTGAGCAACCGGAGAAATGCTATACGTGGTGGGATTACCGCATGATGGCTTTTCGCCGCAACATGGGCTTGAGAATCGACCATATTCTCTTGAGTCGCGAACTGGCTGAAGTATGTACGGCTTGCGTCATAGACAAGGCGACTCGCAAGCTGGAGCGTCCTTCTGATCATGCTCCAGTAATAGTCGAACTGGCAAGCCACTGACGTTATTCTTGAGCTTGGAGATACAACGACGGGGTTGCCTACCGCGGATCGTCCACCGTACCGCCGCTTCTTACCCGATATTTCCGGGCTCGATAAGTCCCATCGAAAGGGCCCGGGAGATCGCCTGCCGCCGGTTGACCACGCCCAATTTCTGGGACGCATTCTGAAGGTGAAACGTCACGGTGCGTTCCGAGATACTCACGATGTTCGCTATTTCCCAGCCTGTTTTACCCTCGGCTGCCCAGAGTAAACACTCTTTCTCCCGGTCCGTCAGGTTGATTTTTTTCAAGGGCAGAGGTCCTTTGCTTAGCACGATACGCTGGACTGCCTCATGCAGATAACACGTCAGTAGCTGGGCCTGGCCCATCATGGCGACAATGTCATTCTGCGCTTCACGAGACTCTCGGGATGTAGCCAGGCTCAGCATGGCGGCTTCACCCCGCCCGCCATGCACGGAAAAGCTGGCCCCGCTGACCAGGCCGCAATCCTTTGCTTCGCTTCTTACGCGGGCCTCCTTGCGTCCCTTGAAAATTTCGTTTTTCCATATGATAGGGATTGATGTTTTGGCGCAGTGGGAAACGGTGGGGTCTATATTCGCGTAGCCTTCCGCATCGTAATGTTTGCGCCATATCTCCGGGTAGCAGCTGAGGATGAACCGGTAAGGACGCGTTAGCGAGGTATTTACCTGAACTCCATACAGAAAATGCTCGAAGCCCATTGTCTGCGCAATAGCTTTGGCGCTGTCGTGCAATTCTTCCACCGAGCTGCACGTTAGCAACGATTCAAACAGATTAATATCAGTCATGATTCTCCCTCTTACAATACATCCACTTTATTGCAGAGCCGTTACCGCGTGTAAATGATCGCCGTATTATTATGAATTGTTAGTTAGCGAGCTATTTGCAGCCGTTATTTTTTGGCTGTAATCATACCTGATCCAACGTTCCGGGATGGAAAACCTGAGCGCCCTCAATGACATCTATCGTGGCGGCCCTGCCGCTCCCTCGAAGGCGCAAATGAGAAGTTTTAGCAGCCGCCGGATATATATTGCTGCATGATTGGATGTTTCCAGTTTCAGAAAAGGCACCTAAAACATGCCTTTTTCGACTATCAAAATTACCCGGCTGCATACATGGCGATTGCTTTCGGTCTACGCCAGAATTTTCTCAAATCGCTGCGCCGGACAGCGAAATTTCTCACTTTTTTATTCTCCAACGAGGTGAGGGTCACCTGATCGATTTCCCCCTGCTTCAACATTGCCCAAAGAGGTCCAAACCAGTTATGGTCGAGTTGTTTCAGACTTTCACGCCATCCGTACGGATCATGGTACTGGGCCTTTCCGTGTAAGGAATCGAGCACGACAAGGTGATTGCCGGATGGGGTGGACTGGCGCCATATTGCCGCGTTGGGTGGGAGCGGGGCCTGGCCTGTACCGGAGGCAAGCGCGAGGCTGCCGGCAAGATCATCATTGCTCCACACCTGCGAATAATCGGATACTAAAGACTCAGGCATGATTCCACCGCCCCAGAACCAAGTAGCGTTAATGGAAGGTTCGCCGCGCCCCTCGCGCGCCTGGTTTAGCGGGTGCTCGTGCAGCAGCATTTGAACTTCGTTAAACAAGCCGCGCCAGATCGTATTGTTCGAGCCGTAGGGCAAATGGTCATTGATGCCACGATCGATAACGTCGCTGAGTAAATGCGTGTGCGCCGGCGGCGTCTCGACCAGCCGCACGTACCAGCGATCAGGCTGCAAAGGCAGGAATTCCATGTCAAGGCCATTTGCAGAAAAATGCCGGGTGAGCAGACTTGTCAGCTGATGGGCTTCTTCTGGCGCGATCGGAAAAACGCGGCTGTCAGCAAGGACGGCTTGGTCGCGCTCAATACGCAAATGCACCGGATCGGCACGAATCCAATAATCCTGTCCCGCTTTTATTCTCTCCCCGCCGTCGCCCCGCAGTGTGATAGGGGCCACCGGCCAGTCAAGCTGCTTCTGGACGCCAAAGGCGCGGCAAAGCCAGGGCTCCATGCCCTCCGGTTCATCATCTGTGCGTGAGCATTTTGTGAGGAGGTTTTCCAGCGCAGGCAGCGGCAAATCACGATAAATTTCGGGAAGCGACGCGTCAGGCCAGAATAGCGAGGGAACGAGCAAATGCAGATTCATTGAATGGGACTTTCGGCTGTAAGCGAAGAATGGTCCGTATCGCGGGTCAAGCTGTCGGGCAGGGAGCTAGAGACAGTGTTCTGACAAAGACAGCATCGAGGGCGAAGCTAAAGCCTGTCGCGCAGGAGCACGACTAATCCTCCACGGACCGGGATTATTAGCCCCTTCTGATCCGGTTCCTAACCGCCCGCAACCATCATCCTGTCTATCAGCAGCGATCCACACTGTTTTGAACCACGTACGACCACATCACTTCCCGCTGCGGAAATACCGAGCAGCATATTTTTCAGATTACCGGCAATGGTAATTTCTTCCACTGCATGCTGAATCTCTCCGTCCTCGACCCAAAAGCCGGCTGCTCCCCGTGAATAGTCCCCGGTCACAGGATTGACCCCTTGGCCCAGCAATTCGGTAACCAGCACGCCTTTACCCATTTTTTTAAGTAGAGCGGGGAAGTCCAGTCCAGTTCCATTCTCAAGAATCAGATTGTGATTGCCCCCGGCATTTCCGGTGGTACGCAGGCCAAGCTTACGCGCGGAATAACTGCTGAGAAAATAACCTTGCAACACGCCATTCTCGACGACGTTGCGCTCATGCGTGACCACGCCTTCATCGTCGAAGGCCTGGCTAGCCAAACCCCTTTTCAGATGAGGCAATTCCCGGATCTGGATATGCGGCGCAAAAACCTGCTTGCCGATACTGTCCAGCAAGAACGACGACTTCCGGTAGAGACTGCCCCCGCTGACGGCCCTGACGAAATGTCCAATCAGACTTGAAGCGATAGGCGCCTCAAACAGCACAGGGACCTCACACGTGGGAATTTTTCTGGCGCCCAGCCGCGCAACAGTGCGAGTCCCCGCTTTTCTGCCGATGCTGCCGGCTTCCTCGAGGTCGCGCGCATTGCGCGCCACGCTGTACCAGTAGTCACGCTGCATGGTGTCGTTCTGGCTCGCTATCACAGCGCAGCTGATGCTGTGACGCGACGCGGGATAACCCCCCATGAATCCAAGACTGTTTGCATAAACAAACTGCGATTCATTCAGATAAACGCTGGCCCCTTCGGAATTGGTGATACGCTTGTCAACGTCCAACGCGGTCGCCTCGCATGTCTTTGCAAGTTCTATCGCCTGCTCTACCGGCAAATCCCAGGGAAAATAGAGATCGAGATCGGGAAACGCTCGCGCCAGTAAATCGGCGTCCGCCAGCCCCGCACAATCGTCGGCCGCCGTATGGCCGGCTATTGAGATAGCCGCTGCCACTGTGTCGCTTACCGCCCGTGGAGAAAAATCCGAGGTACTGGCGTGGCCGCGCTTCTGCCCAATGTATACCGATACCGACAGACCCTTGTCGCGGTTGTATTCTATTGTTTCTACTTCCCCGCGCCGTACTGTAACGTTCTGGCCGAAACCATCGGAGAGGTCGGTTTCGCAGGCGGTGGCGCCAAGCTTCTTCGCTTGGCTCAACACATCTTCCGCAATTGTCTGGAGTGTAGTGAAAGGATAGGAGAAACGAGGCGAGGATTTTGCTATGGCGGTCATGGGAGGGCGATTTCGGGAGTTGCAATGGATTTGTTACCGGCGAATGGCGCTATGATAACAGTTTCTTAACGTGGGAATGGGTGCGCAAAAGAACATGATTGATAATTCCGAATCCGAACTTCCGCCGAGCAAAACGCGACGCAAGCGGGAAATGCACGAACTCCAGGACATTGGCGAGCAGTTGGTTCAACTCGATCTCAAGCGTTTAAGGGAGCTTGATTTGCCTGAAGCACTGATGGACGCCGTTCTTGAAGCCAAGCGGATGCGCAAACACGGCGCCATCCGTCGCCAGATGCAATTTATCGGCAAGCTGATGCGTGATCTGGATGCTTTGCCTATCAGGCAAAAACTGGACGCGTGGAACGGACTAGCCCTGCAGCAGACGGCATGGCTGCATCAACTCGAGCGCTGGCGAGAACGGCTATTGTCAGATGAACAGGCACTGGAGGAACTCGGACAGAAATTTCCCGCCGCCGACTTCCAGCAACTGCGCGCGCTTATACGTAATGCGCAAAAAGAAAGGCTGGCGAACAAGCCCCCTAAGAGCTTCCGTGCCTTATTTCAGGAATTGCAGAACCTCATCCCTCAAACCGAGGGGAAGGGCCGATTCGTTCGTGATGAGTAAATGCGTGTTGGAGCCTGGGAACCCCCTTTTTTTCGCCACTTGACGCAGACATGGCCAGGCAATGGCAGCGGATACACAGCTCGGCTGCCGCCATCCCTTCGTTTCAAGCGGTGACTAAAACTTGATGCCCGTACCGACCAATTGCGATGAGAAGATGTTGTAGGCAAATTCTTGCGGTTCCAGGCTATCTCGCGCATGGCCCCCAACTTCAGCCTGCGGATACATGAAGAACGGCAGCTCGCCCAATACGCTGTCTCGTGCCAGCTTAACGTCTCGGGCATGATTAAATGCCACCCAGTTCATCTCCCACGAACCAAACAATTTTTCTCTTAGTACGGCCACTCTTGGATGTCCAAGCGGCAATTCCTCGTCCAATACCAATTGACGCACATCGGAAGGATCGACAGGTACCCAGCCCAGGCCGACCAGATAAAACTCGGGACGGCAATGTTGAGCCGTCGTAATGTCTCCCGATCGGCCAAGCGTTTTATGCGCTGCGGACTCATCTATCCGGATTCCATAGTTATCCCGGGCAGGAACACCGGCGGCCCTCGCCAGACCGACAAACAAGGTGTTGAGGTCGGCGCATTTGCCGCTCAGGTTGCCGGATTCCAGCATGGATTTGATATCTCCCCGGCCGCAGCCCCGCGTTTCCGGATCGCGATAGGAATTATCCACTACCCAATCGTATATTGCCTTTGCTTTCTCCAAAGAGGAATGGGCATTGGTGTCCTTTACTATGGAAAGCGCAGTCTTGCGAACGATGCCATCCAGGGGGACGTGCTTAGTGGCCTGCAGATAACGTTTTACATCCGCGGGAAGCGCGGCCCCGCGTCGCTCGGAGTAATGCTGCAGGTCGACCGTACGATTGGTTGTCTTGACGACGCTGCTGACTGTCACGTTGCGGGGACCGCTTCCGCGCCACTCCCCATAAAACATGGGCGAGGTCGTACCGGGAACGGCATCAAACCTGGCAATGCTCGCATTCCCGCTCCATACGCTGCCTTGGGAAAATTGATGGGCGCTATCGTTGATATCAGGCAAGGGTAGCCATAGGCGTGCCTTGTTCCCGTCGCTGGGGAGGTCCACCTTATAAGTCAGGCGATAGGTATTTGTTCTTGGTCGTATGACCTCCTGATCCTTACCAAACACCGAAGGTGCAACAGGAAGCAACGCCGCGCTTGCCCCGGCCAGCTTGATAAAATCCCTGCGTTTCATGATTTCTCCTGCTGTATGATTCGATCCAAGAAAATCGAAAGGTGCGAATCTAATCCTCCCTCTAGGTTAAGTCAACCGGGGGATCCCGAGATAATTTATAAGCGGTGCCAAGGCGCTGCAGCTCCCCAGCCTCCCTCGAAAATCCGCCATCGCTTTTGTTTGCACTTCAGGCTGTCCTGGGCTAGGCTACCGCCTTCCTCGTTTTCTTGATGGCCTTTTGACCGGTTGCCCAGCTTATACCGATGACGATTCCAACCAGTCTACTTCCTGCCGTCGAGCTCGAAACCGGACCCAGCCCCACGCACGCGGTCCTGTGGCTGCACGGTCTTGGTGCGGATGGGCACGATTTCGTTCCCATAGTGGACGAACTCGCGTTGCCTTCCACCCTAAGTATTCGCTTCGTGTTCCCTCACGCCCCTATGCGACCGGTAAGTATCAACCGCGGAATGGTGATGCGCGCCTGGCATGATTACGACCTGATCGATCCAAATGTTGGGGTTCAGGAAAACCTTGACAGCTTACGCAGTTCGCAACGAGCGATTGAAGCTTTGATAGATCGGGAAACGGAGCGCGGGATTAAACCAGAGAATGTTGTTCTGGCAGGGTTCTCGCAAGGCGGGGCCTTGGCTTTACACACCGGCTTGCGCCATTCCGAAAGACTCGCCGGCATTATGGCGTTATCGGGTTATCTCCCCGCGCCGCGGACACTTGCGGCAGAAGCGCATCGCGCCAATTTTGCCACTCCGATTTTCATGGCCCATGGCCGCCTGGACAGTGTCGTACCCTTAGTACTGGCGGGGACTTCGAAGCAGCAGTTGCTGGCGTCCGGCTATGCGGTGGATTGGCATGAATATCCGATGGCGCATACCGTTTGCAGGGAAGAAATCGACGACATCAGCCGCTGGCTGAACCGTGTATTGGAATAGCGCGCTCAGTCAATCGCATCAGCTGCTACTGCTGTTAATCATCGTGTCTAACGCTATTCGCTGTTCGGATAGCGTCGCGACTTCCTCCCGCAGCCCTACCTCTTCCCAGCCAGCAGGCTGAAAATCTTCACTATTTTTTTATGTGTACATGACAGTTACCTCACATCTGCTGTATTACCCTGATGACAATATGGAATTATGTGCTATATTCCTTCTTATCAACAGGGTAATTCATAACTAGATATTTATAACTAGACAAAGCGGAGGAACCCAAATGCACGCGGTTGCCCAAAATCAAAATACTGAACAGTTGCCGGTTTCCATAACAGCTAAACAAGGCGCGACCCGGAAAATTGCCCATATTGATGACGATCCGGACATTCGCGACACTGTGAAGAAAATACTCACGGCGAATGGATATGCTGTTGATAGTTACCAGACAATGGATGACTTCATAGAATCATTGGGGAATACATCGGATCTGCCAGACCTGGCAATCCTGGACGTAATGGTCGAAACGATGGATAAGGGCCTGGAAGCCTACGTCACCATACGCGACCGTTTTCCTAAGCTTCCCATGATATTCATGACCTCTCTCGGTGAAGAAATCCGCCCCTATTTCACGGGGGTTTCGGACGAATGGATATTGATTGTGGAAAAACCGGTGGAGCCGGTGAGTTTCCTGTCGATCATACGTAGCCGTCTGGAAGACGCATAACGTTAACCCAGGTTCTTCCTGGAAATTTAACCATGGCGATTGCCGAATTTTCCTGGGATGGTTCCAAAAATCGCTTCGCTTTCCCGGGAGTGGGCTTGGGTCGCGCCAAGCTGAGCGACGAGGTATTAATCGGCAATGCGCGGTGGTTTATCATCTTTCGGTGGGCCGTAATCGCACTACTTATTCTTTTTCAGATATTTGCGCTTATCGCCTCCGACACGCTCACCACCATCGGCATCACTCATCAGCAGGGGTGGCCAGTCGCCGTGACGGCCATATTGGCCATTGCTAATATTTTCTATATCTATGCCCTGGATTTCCGTCCGCGAACAAAACACAACTCCCCGGCCATTAACATCTGGGCGCAAATAATAATCGATCTTGTTTGCCTGTCGGTCGTCGTGCATTTTGCGGGCAGCATTGGCACGCCCGCTCCGTTCTTCTATGTGCTGCACATCGTCCTGTCCTGCATTTTTTTCTCGACCATCGAGAGCCTGATCGTTACCGCGCTTGTCTGTTGCATGTACGGGGCGGTTTTGCTGATTGAGAACCCCCTGCTTTTCCTGGCCCCTCAATCTGTGCTGATAGATTCAGGCGCAGCCGAGGTCACCCCGCTCAAGGTCAATATCCTCTTATGGATGGTTACGCTTGATGTGCTTTTCATCATAGTCTGGTATGTCGTCTCGCGACTGGCAATCGTCGTGCGCACTAATGAGCGGCATCTCATGGATGCCTATAAGCAGATCAGCCAGGCGCAAGTCGAAAAGGACCGGTATGCGGTTCTCATGACCCATCAGCTCAAGGCACCCCTGGACGCTATTCGCAGCAAAATCGGTTTGGTAAAAGGGAATTATTGTGGAGAGGTGTCACCTGAAATAAAGGATATTCTCGGAAAGATCGATGACCGCGCCGCGGGTATGGCAGGCTTGATCCTCGATGTGCTTAAACTTGAAAGATTGAAAGCCGCCGCTCGGGACCCGAATAATCATGAGTGCGTCAATATTGGGCCGGTCATTCGCAAGTGCATCGATAAACTCGGGCCAATAGCAAATTCGCGCCAGATCAGGATAAACGCCTCGACCGATGATTTTTTAGTGCAATGTATTCCCAGTCAGCTTGAAATACTTTTCGAGAATATCATCTCAAACGCAATTACCTATTCCTACGATGGTGGTTCGGTGGAGATTGTGTCCAAAATCAACAGGCAAAGCTTATCCGCGGTGATAACGGTGAGTGACCACGGGATCGGCATAAGTGATATGGAGTTGCCGCATATATTCGACGAATATTTTTACGCGCCCAGAGCGGCTCTGCATAATCGGACGTCGAGCGGAATTGGACTGTCGATCGTGAAAACAGTGGCGGAAAATAACAAGCTTCACATCCAGGTTGCCAGCGAACACGACGTCGGGACGGCTTTTTCCGTTCTCTTCCAGTATGTGGGAAACGCATCAGATACAGAAACGAGCATGCAGAGAACAAATTCGGGTAAATATCTGCCAGACTCTCAGGGTGAAACAACGGCACCATCCAAAGGCGGGTGCCAACCCGCTTAGCTATGGAAGATCGGCGGGTTTCGTTACAACGGATACTCGCCCGATTTTTTCCTCGTGATTTTAAGCTGTCCTCGATGGGTTTTGCTCTCAAGCCGTTTTTTTTGCGAAGTACGCGTTGGTTTAGTCGGTTTTCGCTTGGGTGGCAGCACGGCGATGCTATCAACCAGTTCCTGCAAACGTCTCACCGCTTCTTCACGGTTTTTCTTCTGAGTGCGATACTGCTGCGACTTGATAACCACAATACCTGCTCTTGTGATCCGCGAATCGTTGAGCTTCAATAAGCGCTCCTTGTAAACTTCAGGCAGCGAGGAAGCGTCAATATCATAGCGTAGGTGAATTGCGCTGGATACCTTGTTTACATTTTGTCCACCCGATCCCTGCGCTCGAATCGCTTTAATCTCGATCTCGCTTTCGGCAACGGATATCGTATTAGGATTTTCCACCATTATGCTGGGCGGGCAGAGTACGACTTAAATTTTTACCAATCGCTTCATGCCTGGCTCATTTTTGCATTGTATCCGCATGGTCCCAATGGGGAAGAAACAACCGCGGCGAAAAATCGAAATCCCTGGTTGCTTCAGAATGATTAAAACACAAATCAACGTTCATTCGTGTCGCCATCTCTGCGTTCAGCCCCCGGCCGCCGGGCAGCAGCCTGACGAGCTTTATTGCGGCATGAAATAGCCACTCGGGCACCGTGAGAAAACGTGCCGGCTTGCCGAGCGCGTCGAAGATTTTCGCGACCATCTGCAGATAGCTTAATGCCTCACCCCCGCTCAAATTGTATGCCCGGTTGAATGTCTGTGGCCGCCAGAGGGCAAGAATGCAGGCATTTGCGAGATCATCGGCATGGACTGGCTGGCGCAACCCCCGGCCTTCTCCCAGTAATGGAAAAAAACCGAAGCGCCGAATAAAACTCGCGATTCTAGTAATATTCTTATCCCGCACACAATCGTATACCAACGTTGGGCGGAACACAGTCCAGTTAATTCCGAAGGTCGCGCAGAGCTTGCTAACCTCCTCCTCCGCCTCGGTTAAACGCACCGATAGACGCCGTTCATCCGGGTTGACCGAACCGGCCTTGCTGAATACGCTGGTGGAACCGAAGCCGATCACCCGTTTAAGCTGAAGCGAGTCCAAAACGGGCAACAGCGGGGGAAGCAGCCAGAGCGGCGCAAGATGCACAAGCGCATTGGCGGAGAGGCGGGGCAACTGCTCAGGATCGCTGATGTCGCTTGAGTGCCAGAATAAATTTTTTTCGGTGGCAATCAGACCGCTGCGGTTATTACGGCTGATGGCATGAACCTCGCAACCGGAAGTTGCGAGCTTCGGCAGCAGAAACTGCCCGATGATGCTGCTCGCGCCGGTAACGATAATTCGAGGAGGTGAAGAAAGCTCCGACATTGACTTGCCAACCTTTCCCAGAGCTTGGGGTTGTATATGTTTGGGCCACTTATCCAGAACGCTGGGTTAAGAAGTTCCGCTTGACTACCCTCTCCTGCTTCGGGATCGCGTTATCGACTCATCCTACCCAACGTGAAGGCTTTTCTATGGCAGGGTTTGGCGCCCCGGCGCTTGATCAAGCGTTGATGTGTCCCCGCTTTTTCTCCCTATATCTGCCGCATGCTCCGACTAACGTAAAACCGGCCAACATCATTGCCCACGCCTCTGGTTCCGGGACCGACGTTATCACACCGATCTGTCCGCGGCGGCTCACCAGGTAGAGATTACCTGAACCATCCGAGCCGAACGAGGTAATACGTCCGGTCATGCCGGTGGGAGAGATCAATTCGGCGGTCCGGTCGGCAAGTTCCGTGATTCCAGTATCTTCAGAGAAGCGGAACGTCATGACTTTGTCGGTGATAAAGTCTGCAAAGAAATAGGTTCCCTCCAACCCGTTAATTTCTGCCCCGCAATACGCGTAGCCACCAATAATCGACGCTCCGCCGCCATTGTGGTCCTACTCAAAGATGGGTCCGGTGTGGTTGTTCCGGATCTTCAGGAAAATGTAACTGGGTGCCTTCGAACTTGCGCCATCCGTAATTCGCTCCCTGGAGAACCCGGCTGCGAGTAGGGCACAAATCGTTCTAAACATCTAACTCCTTTATTCGAGTTGTCGCGTCCTGCTCCTGGAAGCACTGAAGTGCGGCTGGCTTTTACTGGATTATTCTATTTGTGTGCTCGGACATAGAAATAGGCGCAGCGATATGAAACCCGCGCGATGTGTGCCCTTTCTCAAATACAACTACAAGCAAGTCAATTGCGGGATACATGATATGTAACCGAATAACAGCGGTCTTCGCGTAAGAACGCGCCAATGTGTGCTGTTTTGATGTGCTGACGTCGTAGACCGTCATATCCTATATCAAACTGTCGGGCGCCAAGAAAAGTTACTCAAGCTTAGATTAATACCCGACATTATGCTCGCCAAACGCCAATCTACGCTTGACCCTAGCTGCACCAGCATAAGGACTGATTATTAGCTGCCTGGCGGTGCCTCCAGCTGAACTATCGGTATGAGTCGATGCGCCCATGAATATCAAACGAGGAGGTTTCAGCCGCGAGCCAACCACGCGTCGGCGATCTCACTTTCGTCAAATATGCTTCCAGGACATGGGAAAAGTCGAGCCATTCACCCGGTGCTTCATCTCCAAAAGGTCCGGATGTCGTGTTGTCGAAGTCGATTTCCACATACTTTCCTTCCAAAGGGGGATTCGGGCACTTCACCTGCCATAAACTCCATTGGTCGACGAGCTTGAATTGCCGGCACCCGACAGACCATAGTTCCGCAAAATAAGAGGTTTGACTCTCTTCTATGGACACATACCGTGGACGGAGGGGGAAGTCACGCAATGCACATACTACATCGATGTCATTACCCTCGATATCGATCTTAAGGTAATAGGGTATACCATGCTTTTCGAAAAGGGATTGTGGCCGGATGCACTGCACTGGAATTTCAAGATATTGTGTCCCGTTTCGGGTTCCCCAGCTTTTATTGAAGCTGCTCCAACGGTCATTGTCGAGATTTGCATAGAAAATAAACTCACCCTCCTGCGCGGCTAAACCAACTGGCTCGATTACCAGCTGACCCGAATCAATATAGGGAGCCAGGTTTATACGCGCGTTCTCAACCGCGGGTGGGCTTGCTTCCACAGCGACTACCCGGAAGCCCTTGCGCAGGTAGAACAGACTGTCGCGGCCGTTGTTCATGCCTATATCCATAATCAGCGGCATGGCCGCAATTTCAGGGCTCAACACTTTCTAATACAAGGGCCCTTAATTTTGTTGTTTCTTTAGCGGCTCCGGGAAAGTAATTTTCTATTTCGATCATTTTCTGGAAAAAGCTCTCCTGCGTGTGCCTCTTCCGGAGCAACTCAAGCGCGCAACTCCAGCGCTTGTGCCTCTCTTCCGGGTGACTCAACGCTTTTCTGATTGCACTAATGTATTCATCGACCAATTCCGTATCTGCCACGGGGTATCCAGTTTCTTCATTGATCAGTTCGGGCACGCCACCTACGGCAGATGCCACAATAGGCAGCCCAGCCAATGTGGCCTCAAGTAGAACGTTTGGTAGCCCGTCCCAGGCAGAGGTATAGAGGAATATGCTGAAGAGATCGCGGTCTTCGACGAGGCCACCATTTTCATATGGTCCGGTAAAGATCACATTTGGTAATTGAGATAATCGTTTTTCCAGTTGCTTTTCTTCCCTAGTGACGGCATATCCTTTAACACGAAAACGTATTTCCGGCATGGCTATTGCGATTTCTAGAAGAAGGTCGGGTCTCTTTTGTTGTGTAATACGGCCCGCCCACAGAATGTCACCTTTATTAGAGGAGATGTAACCGGATGTATTAGTGTCAGTACTGGGAAAGTAGACGGTGTGGACACGTGTAAGGTCCACTCCGTATCGCCTGTTCAATTCGTTCGGGTAATACGCCGTATCACAAATGATTCCCGAAAGGTGCGGTAGTGTTGAGGTGAGATAAGATCGGGCATAGCCATGTGGGTGGCCGACAGAATCGTAATCGTCGCAATAGAGGCTGGCAAAAACTGCTTTTCGCTCCGCCTGTAAGGACTTGCTATGCTTTTGAAACATTTGCCACCCTAACTGGGACTGAATAATGTGAATTGTTTTCGCTTTGGACTGCAACAGCAACCTTACTAGTACCATGATTCGCTCTGCTTCACTCAATTCCCGTCCCAGGCGTCCTAGTTCAACCACTGGAATGTTCTTAGCTACTCGCCCAAGCCACGGCGATTCTGCATCCATCGTCGTGATGAGAGCAGCCGTTAACCCCAGTCTTTCGCAGGCATTAATGTGATGTAGTGTGCCCAGATCAGCGCCACCTCGTTTCAGCCAGGGGGCAATAAAAATAATGTCAAGATTAGAATTTCCGATTGCTCTCCGACACATGGAATAGACTTTACCGGGCGCGTCTTCCATCGGAAGTTGGTATGTATGAAATTTTCCTAGATACTCCGGCGTGGGGTAAAGCTCGGGTTCGATTTGAGCAAGCTGCTGCAGCTCTTCTACGACCCAGGGGGGAACTGCGGCTGCTCCAAGTACCGTCTTCGCCGGTATTTTCCCCGCTTTATCATTATTGCTGAAATTCATAACCTGACCGCAGTAGAAGATCATCTTTACGTGATGTGCGAGTGTCATCATTTGATTACGTTGCTGCTCGGGCAATAATCTGAACGCCGGTTTAAAGACCGCGCTAAATATCCGTTGAGCAAAAAAAGATGAGGTGAGAAATCCCGTAATACTCATGAACGTGCGTCCGTATTAATTTCAGCCCACGCTTCCACTCGATCATAAAATGCTGAGGGCCTTATAATTGCCCCCGCTGACACCATCGTTGTGACCATAGACTCGGCTTTTCGCCTATAAAAAAGCGCTGTATTGGGCGCAGAAGCGTGTACGATGCCGTGCGCTAAAACCTCTACATTCCAGTGCCAGTCCTCATAACCAAATCCCGTTTCCTTTAGATCGGTACGATGATAAGGATGGGCTAAATATATTTCCCTTATTCCAAAGGAGCATGATATCCAAGGATGGTGCGATAGACATACGGCGAACGAAAACGGGTCTTTTATCATGTCGGTTATACGCGTGACAGAATAAGATGCACCAAATGCAACACACAACTCTGGGTGAATTACCACGGGGTCTTCAAAGGTTTTTGCGAGTTCCAGCGCAGCGACTGGCCAGTTTGAGGAATAATAGTCATCCCCATCCATTGTTCCTATATATTCACCGCGCGCTGCTTCAACTCCGCTGTTCCGGGACAAAGCTAGGTCCCCGTGATTCACTTCGATGATTTGATCCCCCTTAGTAACAAAGGGATGGTTCTTGACGATGTGCTTGGTAAGCTCGTCAGCGCGATCCAGCGTGAGGACGAACTCGATAGGGATTTTCTGCCTTGAAGCATATTCACGAACTCGTGTAAGGCTTGACAAGGTGAAATGCGCCAGTACTCCCTCAGAATGAAAGGTGACGATTTGACTGATAGTAGGTGTTGTTGAATACATCTTTTATAAGATCGTGGGGGGTAGACTAAAATAAGACGGTGGGGGGGAACAAACCCCGTGTCTCAAATGAAGTTAAGAAACCCCTTCCCAATCATTTCCAAGTTTAGGTCGGGTCTCTGCGATGCTAACGGATATCAGACCAAGTTGATTAGTCGGTCAAAGCTGGAAAAATGGTGTTATTCTTGAGGATGGGCAAAATTTTGATAATTCAGCCGTCGGTGAATATCATAATTAAACAAAGTCGCGGTGTTCTGTGCGGTACCGCACAAACGGGGAACAGGCAGATGCCGGTCGAAGAGGTTCCAGCGTAAAATGCCGCTGCAACGCGCCAGGATTATCTAATGGTCCCCCTTAACCGAATGGCTCACCACTTCCGACCTCCTGGTTGCGTTATGAGGGCTCAATACATCGCCCCAAAGATAGCCCATCAGGGCGGCAGGCACCTCCGGTCTGTCCCACAGTATTAAATCGAAGTATGAGTTAAATTCGCGGGCAAAGGTAATTGAGGAAGTCAGGACTGGACCGCGCAGGTCCAGTACGCAGCACTGGCTCGACGATCTGCTTTTTTTTAATTCAGCAAGGGACGGCAACGCGCTATTGCAATTGAAGACCTGTGAAGGTCCAGGATGTGTCTCCGCTACCGAACACTTTGCGCTTCTGATCCAGCGGTCAATATAGCGGCGCCTCAACATATTTGTTTTTCTCATCTGATCTACTTTTGCCGACTCAGTCACCGAATGAGAATGGATACGATGTTTATAGAGGGGCTCTGGAATATACGCCAGCCTTCCTATTTCCGAAATCTTTAGAGCCAGCTCCCAGTCTTGAATACCCTCGAATTCATCGCTGCATCCGTTCACCTGAATAAATACAGAGCGGCGGATGACTTTAAGATGAGATGCAACCATGCCATCCAGCAAATCCTCGCGTAATGAGCGATTACTTGGTTTTAGATGGTAATAACCTCCATATCTTGCGAGGCGCACGGAAGCTCCGGCTTCATCAATATCCCACCGATCAGAAAAAAAATAGTCGATATCGGGCCGTTGTTTAATCTCCTCATCTACACGTGAAAGCGCGTTTGGCACGAGCAAGTCGTCGCAGTCGAGAAAGGCAATGAACTTGCCCCTCGCCAGCTCAACGGCCTCGTTCTGAGATGCGGAAATACCTCGATTGGAAGCATGCATGACGATGCGGAGGCCGGTTAGTTTGCCCTTCAGTCCTCGCATCAGCTCGTGAATGCGAAGGTCGGGAGAGGCATCGTCGATGCAGATCACCTCGAATTCCGTTGTTCCTTGCTCCGCCAGTGAGCGCAAGCATTCTTCAATATACTCGTAGTGGTTGTAGACAGGAATAACCACCGAGATAAATGGGGAGTTGGCCGTAGTGGATAGAAAGGAGAGTTGCCTCAGCAACTGTGCAGCATTCGCTTCCTGGTTATCTGAGCGTGTTGGGGTTGATGTTTCTGCTGACGACAAATTCGTCTGTAAACGAGAAACTTCTTGACGATACTCGGGATGCTTTTCGTAGTACTGCTCGAACCATGAAACAGCCGACTCGAGAAAGAGAGGATGTTTCCCTCCAAGTAAAGCGTCGATTTTTTGCGCAGCAAGGAGCCAGCTTTTGCCCATGCCGACATAGGAGCGGCGCATGCTTTGTGCATGTTGCCGGTAAACAGCGTAATGACCACGTAGATATGCCAGCCGACAGCCTAGAGAACTGAGTGTGCACCAGAAGAGCCAGTCTTCCTTGGCGCGTGCGCTTACATCGAACCTCGTTTGTGAGAAGACGTCCTTTCGGAACAGGGCGCAATGAATCGGGATAGCGAATCCTCGCTCCCAGCGATACAAAAAATCGTCGAGGGTGAGCGGAAATCTGGAGATGGCCGCATCAGAACGCGTAATATGTGTAACAGTCTCATCGGACAACAAGAAATCACATATGGATACGTCAAGCGCTGGACAGATCGCCATGTGCGCCACCTGGACGTCCAGCTTGCCGGGTATGAGAATATCGTCGGCATCGAGGAGCTGAATGAATTGCCCCGTGGCAGCTTCAATTCCCGAATTTCGCGCCCCCGAGAGGCCTTGGTTCACTTGGCGCACAATGCGCACTTTCCCGGACAGATTAGCTACCTCGCCGAGATAGAGCTCCGTTTTTGGATCGGTGCTTCCGTCATCGACAACGATAATTTCCGTTTTTCCCTCGTATGCCAGCAGGGCCGACGAGACAGATTCGTATAGATATTGACCTTGATTGAAGAAGGGAATTACGATGGATATTACTGGATTTTCCGGCCCCGAATCGGAAGCCACCCGGTTTCCCCTACCGAATCCGTTAGATGCGTTGATGTAGCCCGGTATTGTTTGCACGCTTTCACGGAAAGCGCCCCAGCTATGCCGGGTTTTCACCAGCTCTTTTAGCGCTTGAGCTCGCGTGGCGGCTTCACCGGCATCAGCCCTGATAATCTGAAGGGCTTCCTCATAGTCCCGCACTGTCGGCTCCTCTGGAAGCGGGAAGCCAGTCCGCGTCGAAATCAGTTCTCCTACCCCCCCGACTGTGGGGGCAATTACCGGAATTCCCAACGCGCCAACTTCGAGCAGAATGTTGGGTAGACCTTCCCAACGGGAAGTAAATAGAAATGCATCAAATGGTCCATCCCTCACTAATTCGCGTGGATCGGAAAACCCCCCCTTTAAGATCAGGTTGGGCTGTGACGGGAGGCTGGTTTCCTTATCAACGACGCTGTGGCCATAAACCATGAAATCGGCAAAGACACAGCGTCGGGCGATATCGTAGAGCAAGTCGACACGCTTCTCCGCGTCCAGCCGGCCAGCCCACAACACCCGCAAACGCCGGTCAGGCCCATCAGGGCCGCAAGAGGATGACGATACGGAAGGCGCATTTAGGGTCTTCTCCGGGAAAATTCTGCAAGGATTGTAAACAACATGCAGTTTCGTCGAGGTAGTCGCGTCAAGCTCGTATTCAGCAATTGTGTCGGTAATGAACCGATGATTATCGCTAAGCAACCCATGGAGATGAGGTAATGCCGGCCGGAGAAAATAGGATGCGTAGCCGGTCTTGCGACGGGTACCGGGCAGATATTGAAAGGCAAATATACTTGCAAAAACCTGCGTGAGTCGCGACATCAAAAGGCCATGATCGATGATCAGCTTCCATGCCAGTTCACTGTTAATGTTATGGAGAACAGCTGGCTTCACAGCCTGAACCAATGACTTCAGAAATTGCAGCCGAATGTTCTCGAAATCGGATTGCACGTGGTCATGCAATGCTACGACCTTGATACCGTCGGGTAGAACCATGAGATCGTTTTTCAAAGGACGATCCGTTATGAGGACGAGAACGGTAAGACAGGGCTGAAGCTCACGGTATGCGCGTGCAAAATTAAGCGCTACCCGCTCTGCACCACCCGAACTTATGAACGGCACAGTGATCATGTTGCCGATAGGTCCGTACCTACTGCAGTGCTCGGAAAGCTCCAGGAGCAACTGCACAAAAGCATGCTCATCAGGCTCTGGCCATGCGAGCGAATCAGAGCGGGAACCAAAGGACTTTCTTAGTTCTGAAAACATCGCCAACCCGCTTTTCTCGCTCGTCAGTGCGCGAAGGACAGGAGACAAAGCTTCGCGAATTTTTGTCTTAGTAGTATAGGAAAAGGGAAGGTTGGCGTAGACATGTCTTGCCAAGTGTAACCAACGACTCATACTGACCAACGCCTAATACTTAAGTTACACAAGTAGACTTCCATTGGCGTCGAAGTACAACTGATTGTCAGCAGATTGGAAGTCGTAAGGGCCCCTCCGGTGGGAGAGTTTATACCGCCCCGTACGTTACGGTAAAGGCGTTACAAGCGCTCAAATCGAGTAATTGCGCGTGCAAGTGGCTTGCCAGCAATACAACGGTTTTCGAGCCATTCTTTATTGTTTTATTACTTCCGCAAGATATGACTCCCTTGCGATCAATCAGTTCTAGGCGCCGTTATGCGATCGCCGCTTGTCCTGGAATTTTGCAATTATGCTCGTATTATCAAACTCAACTATTCTTTTATCGTTATTTCTTGCCGCAAAACCGAGGAAGTATTCCCGAAGCTTTTGCAGCCAGGATTTCCTACTCTCTATCCGCATCGAATAGTCAGGAACTCTTTTTTCTTCCAGAAATTGTTCTAGCGTTTTCGGGCAGTCAAGAGCGATTCGCTTTTGCTCATAGAAAGAGTTGCTCGCATTTAGGTAACAAGGAACTCCGAGCAAGTGCATAAATAGGGCGACGTGGTATGAGCATGATAGGGCGATACCAACATCCAAGGTATCGAAGTTGCTTATACGACCCTCGCGTGCCAGTCCGGGGCCATCCACCACGACATAGTCATGGAAGGGGAACTCATTTTCTAGCAACGCAATCGTGCGAATAGTATCTACGACTTCAAAGCGTTTTTCGTTAAAAGCGTTGAAGGCGACAATTCCGTCCGAACAATAGGCCCCGATTGCCCGAAGCGCACGAATAAGTTCATGTTCCTTTTCCGCGTTATCTGTATAACTTGATACATTCAAATGAACTAGTGCTCTTTCATTTTTATTTTTCGGGACGTTGGACGCGATTATGGCCAATTCGTCATAAGCATCATCAAACGAGAACTCGGGTGCTACACCGTGCGCTGTCAGCAACTGCGACGATTGGTCGTCTCTTACCCCAACGCAACCGGGTCTGAAATTGTGAATATGGTCGGCTGTCTCCTGGGCAAATTCGAAATCCACTTGCTGTCCCGAAATTGCGTAAGTTTCTATCGCTAAATTTTTCAATAGAAACTCAGTTATCGAGATGACGTAGTTCCCCCACTTGCCGTTTAAAAAACCTCCGCCGTAGAGATGGAGCGCCTCAACAGCGCAAAATTGAGATTGCAACAAAAACCCTGCGTGTGCCGCGTCATAGCGTTGTTGGGATATGAACAATATAGCTCGAACCCCGTAGGCTTTTTTTGAGTTTGCTACGTGAGTGGGCCCGCTGAGCGACTCCATAGAGAAAACGGGGACAGGGTCTACCCACCCCATGCTCTTATGAAAATTGACGGCGCCCTTTAGTTGAAGAATGTCCCCAAAATTGCTTGCGCCAAAACAGCCCCCCACCAACAAAATTTTCCGACAAGAACTTTCCAAAACTAACTTACTCTCTGCGTCAGCATATAGATACCAGCTACCCATCCTTTTTCACCTCGAAGTGCCACGTGAATTAAACCACATCAGGTCATCTTGATCCACCGCTCTACGTCTTAAGCTGAAAAGGTGGCAGTAGTGCGCTGTTGATAAAGTTGAAATATGTCGTCAACTGAACCTATTTGTTGGATCTTTCCCTGCTCCAGCAACAGAGCCTTGTTGCAAAAGTTTCGTATTATTGACTCAGTATGGGAAGCAAGTACTAGTATCTTGCTACGGTGTATGAATTCCTTAAGCCGATGCTCCGCCTTATCCATGAAGCGTGCATCACCCGTACCAATTACCTCATCCATCAGCAGGATATCGGCTTCCATAGCGGTGACGGTAGCAAAGGCCAGGCGAGTAGCCATTCCGGAAGAGTAGATCCGAAGCGGCATATTCAGGTAGTCGCCAAGTTCAGTGAATCTGGCAATCTCTTCCATTTTTTTGTAGATTTCCTTTTTTTTCATCCCGAGAAGTAAACCACGAATAAGTATGTTTTCGATACCTGTCGCTTCCGGTTCCATTCCCAGGGCCAGGTTTAGCGTCGAGACGACTTTGCCACTCGTCGATGCTGTGCCGAACGTTGGCTTATAGATGCCGGCGAGAACCTTAAGTAAGGTGGACTTGCCTGCTCCGTTATGTCCGACCAACCCAAGCCGATCTCCTTCTTTCAAAGAGAAACTGACATCTTGTAACGCCCTGACCACCGGAATCTGATCGCCCGAAGTGAGTAATCCACCTGTAGCCGCACTCAGAAGCTGATTTTTAACGGACCGGTTTCCTATGCCGATGAGAGGATAGTTTAGGGTGACTCCGTGTACCTGTACCAGACTCATAATTAAACCCAGAGGGGAATCTGACTGTTCTTTTTCTGATACAGGAGGGCGCCGGCAGAGCTAAACACGATCAGCGTTGCTGCTGCGGCGCCCCATGACGACAAGGAAGGGGCAGATCCAAGCAGCGGCGATCGAATCAAGTCAAGAAAATACGCAATGGGGTTGAGCCTCAGGATCCAGCTATCGGCAGGGACGAGGCGTGGAAACCACATGATGGGAGAAAGGAAAAAAAGAACTTGAACCAGACTTTGATTGATCTGGCTCACGTCACGAAACCTTGCGCCAATTATGCTCAGCGAAACGCCTATGGCGACCAGATTCATCACTACGAGTATCAGGCCGGGTATGGCCAGCAGAACAACCGCGCTAAGCCTGAGATCAAAATAGATATAAATCCCGGCGATGATTAGCATATTGTGAGCGAACACTACAATATTCCTGGCAACGCCACGCAAGAGAATGGTGAGCGGGTTAATGCGCATATCTTTTATATAAGGCGAATTTTCTACATACAGGTTAGGAAACTCCAACAAGAGGCTCGATATCAGGCCCCAAATAACGAAGCTCACGGAAAGAAATGGTAGGTATTCTTCAACATCTACATTCAGCAACTTGCTATACACCGTTCCAAGGGTCAAGCAGAAGATCGTCATGCTGAGCGTGATCCAAAGCGGCCCGATTTTTGACCGTCTGTAGCGCAATCTTATGTCTAGCCATGCTAGAAACAGCCATAGGTCGTAAGCTTTCAACGCTTCAACCAAATCATTATTTTTCGCCCAGCTTTTGACGTTACTGTAGTTGGCCATTTAGAGAGTTGTGCGATGCATGTTCTGAGGGGATGCGTCTCTTGTTATTGTTATCAGACTGCGCTTGGGTGTTCCTTGCTCCTGGCCGCGATTTTACCAGCCCATTCTTTAACTATTGTAGATGAGACGAAAAAAGCGCGGACCGCGACCTGCCCAGGAAATCCGGCTGTGCGATGACGCTCCGTTTCTCTGGCGGAAGGACGTGAAGCTTATTTGTCAACGGAGGCCGAGTCGCCGTGCAGCGTTACGGACAGCATGAAATGACGCCACCGCCCCAAACCGCAACCACACTCCTCCCCCCACTAGCCACATTACAATCCCGGGGTATTGATGCCGGAAGAACTTGCGATAGAACCGCATCATCCCCTTGTGCTTGTGCCATTCCACGAAGATAGGGCGAGACCGGCTGCATGTTCCCTTGTGATGCAAAACAGGGGCCCCCGGCACAAACAGTATTTTCCATCCTTTTTGCTGAAAGCGCATGCACCAATCCAGATCTTCGCAGTGAAGAAAATACCCCTCATCCCAGAGACCCACGTCCTCCAATGCTTCGCGGCGCACCAGCATGAGCGCGCCGGAAATAGCTTCCACCTCAACGGGGCGAGGCGGCAAGGCCTGTTTGTGCAAGTGGAAATCATAAAACACGCTTGGCAAGTAATGATCAAAACGATAAAGCCCAAAAGCCCTGACAAAGGAGCGCCAAGGAGTCGGCACTGCCCGGCGGCCCCCTTCCTGCTCTGTGCCATCCGCGTTCATCAACAGTCCGCCTGCCATACCTGCCGCAGGATTTGCTTCCAATACCTGCACCATGTGGTTCAAAGAGTCGGCGCTCAAAGCGCAGTCAGGGTTCAGGAACAGGATGTAGGGCTTGGTCGCGGCACGGGTACCTATATTACAGGCTGCGGCGAAGCCGAGGTTGGCCGCATTGCGGATGATCTTCAGTTTTGCCTCGTCCGGAAATCGCTGCGCGCAAAATTCAAGGCTTAGATCGGTGGAAGCATTATCCACCACCAGTATTTCGCTGGCTGAGGAATACGCGGAGTGAACGCACTCGGTGAGGAACGGCCCTGCATTGTAATTTACAACGATGACCGACACCGGAAGTTTCGTTGCGGCGTTTTCGACCTCAACCACCATAGTGACGGGCGCTTGTATTCACAGCGTCTTTAATAGAGTCAGGGCTTGTCCCGGAGCGTAGATGCTCTTAACCAAAAATGCCGGCTTGATCAAACCGACTTTTCCAGGAGTTGTTTGTGCGGAATCGAGCGGTGCTGCACGGGGTGGCCCAAGTGGTTAAAGCCTGGCTGACAAGTTGTGTGATGTCGGCGTTCCGATCCATGACATAGACACCCTCACATCCCCTCCTGAGCGCCATCTCTCCAAACGCCGAACTGACGACCGACAACCCCAGAGCCCGGTATTCGTAGTACTTGATGGGATCCACGGAAGAAGTGAGAGCCGTCTCCTTGAATGGAATCAAGCCCACATTGAACTGAGTCATGGCACTTAGCGCCTCCATGTGCGGTAGAGGAGGTTCCACACTTATATTATCAGGCAGCGGGGGTGGACGCACGTACACGGGTCCAATAAGGCGGAGTTTTATTTTTAAATTCGATCTTGCCAAGGTAATGACGAGCTTCCAGTCAAACCAGTCGCCTATCGTGCCGACGTAGCCAATAACAGGGCGCGGCCCGTCCGGAAACGAACATGCTTTCCCCACCGGGGGAAGTCTATCCACTGCACACGCGTTCAAAGCCAAGCGTACATCGCTTGCCATATATCGCAACCGATCATATAAGGTGGAGGAGGAAGTCAATATGGTTGACACTTTATTTATTACCTTGCGTTCCCGATTCATCATTGCGAGGCGTGACCAGCCCCGATAAAAGGCAGGATAATTGTCCATCACATCGTAAAACGATGACCTGAAGCCCGGCTTTTGTAGCAGTTGCAGCGCTAGAGTCGTCGGTTTTCCGATACCCAAAACGGTCGAGTTATCGGCGAAGCGATAAACTTCTGACTCGACACGACTCCAAAACAGGCAATTCACCGCGTGGGAAAATGGCAATGGTTCTATAGGTAATGCCTTGGGCTTTACAACCGTCAGCCAGGCCGGAATATCGCATTCCTCGCCCCCAGATCCCGGACGGCGGGCCCATATATCAGATAAGGTTGGAAATCGGCCTGGATAAGGATCGACCCATAGGACCTCGCCGCCGGTGCGCGAATGAAAATATCTCGCAAGCTCGTGTGGCCGCTGGGAGAAACTGCACCAGGGAACAGGTGAGAGATAAATCAGGCGCATGCGGCGAAGTAGTCGCACAAAACGGAAGTAATACGATGCGCGGCCCTGCCATCCCCGTAAGGCGAAACACCACGTGCCATTTGTTTGTAGGCTGCGGAGTCGTCCAATAGGTGCTGTGTCTCCCTGACAATTCGGTCATGATCCGCGCCTACGAGCTTGGCCACCCCTTCCGCGACAGCCTCGGGCCGCTCGGTTTCATCTCGCAAAACAAGTACCGGCGTTCCCAGCGCAGGCGCTTCCTCCTGCACACCCCCGGAATCACTTAGAATGAGGAATGCGTGTTTCATGGCGGCGACAAAGGGTAGATAGTCCAGAGGTTCGCAAAGAGTGATTCTGGGATGATTTCCGAGGATTTTATGAGCCGTTTCATATACATTCGGGTTAGGATGGACCGGATATACAATCTGAAGATCTTTACCACTCTCCGCCAATGTGAGGACCGCCTTGCAAATTTGCTGGAATGGTTCGCCGAAGTTTTCTCGGCGATGTGCCGTTACCAGAATCAGACGCTTGCCCCTATCCAGCTCAAAGGGCAGGGGAGTTTTACGATTTGCGGCGCTTAACAACGCATCGATAACCGTATTACCCGTTACGAAGATATCTCCATTTGCAATACCTTCTTTAAGCAAGTTGTTTCGAGCGCTCGCCGTCGGGGCAAAGTGCCACTTCGTCAACCTTCCAGTCACTATGCGATTCATTTCTTCCGGGAACGGATTCGCCATGTTCCAAGTGCGCAACCCTGCTTCAACATGCCCGAACGGAATCTTGTGATAGAAACTGGCAAGCGCAACGGTCATGACTGTGGTCGTATCGCCCTGTGCCAGCACCGCATCAGGTTTCTCAGCTTGAAGGACGTTACCAAGAGCGAGTAAGAGACGTGCCGTCAGAGCAGTGAGCGCTTGATTGTGTTGCATGATATCAAGATCGATATCCGGCTCGATCTCAAAGGCGCGCAGAATTTGGTCCAGCAGATCTCGATGTTGCGCAGTCGCTAGAACACGGCAGTCAAGGCCTCGATGCCCCTTTAGTGCGAGAATAACCGGGGCCATTTTTATAGCTTCGGGCCGAGTACCTATTACACACAAGACCTTCCTTGTCATTTTCTTTCAATCTCTCAAAGATTATTTCCAAGGCTCGTGCTCGCTCATTCCAATTGTTTTCATCAGCCAACAGAGCTAGTCTAGTCTTAAAAGAAGCATCGTTCTTGACGTGAATAGCTGCGTCAATCGCCCGACTCAGCGCAGCGGGCGAGTTGCCCGAGAAAACTTCGCTGTAAGCTACACACTCTAGCATTTCCGAAGTTACCACCACGGGTTTTTCCAGTGCAAAATACTCAAACAGCTTAAGGGGGGATGTGGTGCGCGCAATTTCTCCGGGGGCGAAAGGAATAAAGCAAATATCAAACTGACGCGCGTATGCAGGTAATACTCGGTAATCAACCGTTCCGAGATATAACAAATTATCAGCTTTGGGAAGTTTCCGAACGCCGCCATAGTAATCTGGCCCAACAATTACAAAGCCAAGATCTGGACGTGTCTTAATTAGCCAAGAAATGGCCTCGTACCAGAGCCATGGGGCCAAGGCTCCAAAATAGCCCACAATATTCGAGTATTTTTTCTTAAAGGAAGTCAAGTTTGCGGGCAAAGGGGTGCTCAGATGTATTGGGTCTCGATAGTGGATTGTGTCAACGCCATTTTGAGCCAAGATCACTTTGTCTAAACCCGCTGATTCGACCGCCTCTGCCTCTAATTTTCGCGCAGAAGCAACGATGTAATCAGCCCCTCCCTTAAAGGCGAATTCTTTTAACGCATGAAGTCGCCGAATATTCTCCACGTCACCGCTTATTTGAGAGTCGATGTGATCAATATATTCGTAAACTAGCACACCACCTTTTTTACTTCTTTCGACCATTAGCTTGGGTGTGAGTGTGAAGGCCGTAGAATAAAAGGATATAACGGCACCCTCGATATTATTTACCTCGTTCCTATTTGTAAGCCAGACATTAGCGGCGACCTCCCTAAACCCGTTTATTCTGTCACTGCCCCAGTTGTCGGTCTTATAAATGACCAGGTAGCCTAGTCGACCGAGCGCAGTTGCAATATGATGAGGACGTTGATAAAGAGGCACATTCCAGTTGATAGCGAATTCTTGGACAAAAACACCCTTGTAATCCTGGCGGTGGGACAGCACCTCAACGCTGAATTCCTCCCAACTGAGATCGGACGCTAAGACTTTCCCTCGCTGCGGATCAGAGTACATCATCGGTGGTAAGCCCTTTACCCACCTAACATACTTGTGACGGGGCCCGTGCAAGGCCTGTCGTGCTCCAGGCGGCAATTGCCAAAACAAAAATTTTGCTAGGTCATAGATAAACGTCTTCGGATTCTGAAACATATTCGATTCAAACCGAGACCGTCCTGCCTTCTCCAACGGTATGGAAGACTTTAGCCCGAGTAGCTGCATCTTCGGGAAAACCACCTTTCTGTTGCCGATTTGCACCTCACGCTTGACGACGACATGGTTCATCCGATTGACGATGGCTGCTGTATTGTCTGGCTCAGTCTGACAATCGTTGAAAGGCAGTCCGAGATGATTCATCCACTGTGGGTCAGCGTATACGACGATGACGTGGTCACCGCTCCAAAAAGTTTTGGGAATAGCACGACAATCTATTACCTGGAGCCACGCGAGCCGGAACCCATTTTGTAACACCACTTGAATTTTCTCGGTTGGAAACGAGAAGATGCCATCTTCAATCCTTTGAACTGCCATGTGCGGTAACGCTAGCACGATGGCTTTCTTTGCTCGCGTGGCATAGGAATGAAGAGCGTCAGAAAGCTTAGGCAAACGTTGTCTTAGGTCGGAGAAAAACACGACATCAAAATCTCTTCCCTTCTGGTTCTCATTCGCTAGCTGATATTCGACCATAAACCGAATTTCTGGATACCGCTGCGCAGCCTGTGCAATAGCAATGGGAGAATAATCGATCCCAACGATATGCTGAGCCCCAATATGGCTAGCCCATATATCGGTCATGTCTCCTTGAGAACAGCCCCAGTCAGCCACGGTAAATGACTCCTGCTGTGCCTGCTCGATGAGCCAGCGGGGCAGATGCTCAATGGTAATGCTTGCAATAAAGCGAGATTGATCAGCACGGTCGTCAACGTCTCCCTCTTGGACAAAAGGAGTGTCTCCGTAAGTCTCAGCGTCAGATGTCCCTGTGTCAGTCATTTTTATCCGCCGTGAGTTCCATCAGCGCGGGAGAAAGTGTCACGAGCATGAGCAGGAGTTCCACAGAATGATCTGCAACGCGGCCCCGTCATCAAGTCGCTAGCACGTCGCTAGTTCGCATCTGCCCATCGCGATGATCGCACGCCTTTTACACAACACGTTCGTGGCAATTCAGGCACGGATGTAGAAAAATTTAAGATGAGGTCGCGTGTCAGTATCCTCGAATAGATATCACTGGAAGTGCCGGCGCAAAAGACTTGGAAGAGGTGAACTGCCCCAACCTGTCCTTCGACGGTCAACCTGAATTCATATTACCGCACGTAGCCCGAGCAAAACCCTTCAGTGGCACGTTTTGATTTTACCAGCTGATTTGGTGGCAGGGTGGTGGGACACAGGTTCGTTTAAAGTCTCCGCAAATTACTTTCTTAAAATTATTCAATAACACTTGCATTTCGTGCAAGGTTTAATATAATTACGAATCATTCTCATTAATATTGCGGAACGGCCCAAATGGATAAGTTAAACACGATACCGGAAACGACCCTGGAGAAACAAAACGTCGTTATGCTGGACCGGAACAGGCGCATTTACAGCGATGCGCTTTTCTCGCACGGTGACGAGGTATTTATTCAGCACCAGGGCGAGCAGTATCGTCTGCGACGCACTCGTAACGGCAAGCTTATTTTGACTAAATAGTAGACTTAAGGCGCTCATCATGTATATTTGTGTCTGCAAAGGTGTAACCGATACTGCCATCCGCGAAGCCGTGCATCATGGAGGCGCCGACCGGATGCGCGATCTGAAAGCCAACCTGGGCGTGAGCGAGCAATGCGGAATATGTGCGTGCCACGCCAAGCAGGTGCTGGAACAGGCACTGATGCAGAAAACCTTGGCGCAACGCCATTCCACATAAACCCACTCGCTTAAATGCGAGATCTCGCCTGAGGAGGCAAACATGAAGAGTAGCGCAGACATTATTCAATGGCTAAACCGTCAGCTTCAACATGAGCTGACCGCCATCAATCAGTATTTTCTCCACGCCCGCATGTACAAGAACTGGGGCTTCGACAGCCTTGGAAAGCATGAATACGAGGAATCGATCGAGGAGATGAAGCATGCCGACGCATTGATTGAGCGTATCCTGTTTCTGGAAGGTCTGCCCAATCTGCAAGAGCTTGGCAAGCTGTTGATCGGCGAGAAGGCAGAAGAGTGTGTCGAGTGCGACCTCAGGGCGGAGATGACCGCGCGCGAGACATTGCTCGGCGGGATTGCCGCGTGTGAAGCAGCGAAGGACTACGTTTCGCGGGAGATTTTCAAGGAAATTCTGGAAGACACAGAAGAACATATCGACTGGCTGGAAACCCAGTTAGAAGTCATGCAGAAAGTCGGTGTCCAGAACTGGTTGCAAAGCCAGATGTAAGTTTTGTCCGCTGTCGCTGGCTTTCTTCTAAGTCAGCGGCTTTCAGCCAGCCAGCCTGTACCGACGGCAAGCCAGCTTTTTTCTGACTTTTCGCGGAGTATGGGCTGTGGAACAGATAACAACCTCGGCGGTTTCGAGCGTCACCCTCCCCTTTCTGGTGTTAAAAGCGCCTCGCGCTGGCTCAATTCTGTTAGCCCCTCTGCGAGGCATAAAAGCCATCTCCGCCGTTCTGGTATCCCACTCGCAGGAACGCTCAGGTAGCGCGAAAAAGCCGAGCATCCTTCCGAACGTACTTTCTCTTGGGAGAGTAATCAAACAAATTTTCCGTGTTGCGGGCACACGATGGCGCTCGGGTCGCGCTGGACCGGCTCCGACAACGCGTACGCAGGCAGGTGCGGGTAACGGAGCGGGTCTGCTGACCAGGGGTGCGGCGGGTCGGGTAATTGCTGATGACCGTCAAGCATTACTGGAACGTATCGATCTGCTTGAGCGGAAGCTCGCCGAAGCGAGCATTTCGGTGCCGCATGAAACAGATCGGGTTCCGCTCGTCAAGAACACGGACACCTCCTGCTCGAGGTTGGGCGCCACTACGAAAAAAGGGCCGGAAGGGGGCTAATGGCCGCATCGGAACGCGCCGCGTGCGACAGGAAAAAGGCGGTACTGAAGGGCAGTTTTGATCTTGCCGAGCGGAAGGTCCTATGCGTGGGGGGAAAAGCAGCGCTATATCCCGAGTACCGCCGCGTGGTTGAAGTTTCGGGGGCCACTTTATTCTTTTATCGAAGCGATCCTCGGCCCACCAGCAGCCGGAGGCTATCCAAGCTGCTTGCCCAGGCCGACATGGTGGTATGTCCGGTCGATTGCGTAAATCACGAAGCTTACTTCACGACAAAACGCTACTGCAAATACTCCGGCACGCCTTACGTCGTGCTCGACCGTTCCGATATATCGACCTTCCGCAAGGGTGTCGCCACGCTCGCTGAGCTGGCAGCAGTCCGGGCGGGCGACCGGACACCAGTTCCAGTCGACTGAACCTCGTTCGTCCCGGTAAAACGCAGTTTGCTAGCCAAAGACCCTAGCCGATGAACCTTAAGCATGATATAAACGCGTCCGCTGATCTTGTTGTCGGACTCAAATGCTCGTGCATTTCGACTATCCTGACTACACGTCTATAAATAAATAACCAAAAATCAATCTAAAGGAAAAACATGAAACTTGCCTCATTTGTCTCCGGCACTGCGGCCGTCCTCGGCTGTGCGCTCAGCCTTCACGCTGGAGCCCATGCATTATGGTTGGAGAGCGGAACGCCGGCCAGCAAGCTTTATTTTGGCGAATATGCGGAGAACCTGCGGGAAACCTCACCGGGAAGGCTCGACAGTATCGTTGACCCTGAGGCCACGATCATCGACCAGGCAGGAACGGCAAAAACGATCAGCCCAAGCCGTGAAAATACGCACTTTTCGCTACCGGCTGGCGCGACGGTACTGGTTCAGGCACGCCGCCAGCCCATACGCGAGCCTCAGGAGGGTGCTGCTCCGGCGCCCGTCCAGAGACGCTTTCTGTATGCGCGTTTGGGTAACGGAGGCAGCTTGCCGCTCGATTTACAGGCCAGCGGCAACCTGCTGCGCCTGACCTTCAAGGGGGAGCCCGTGCCCAAGGCTGAGATTGTTGTTATCGCCCCCAGTGGATGGGAGAAGCATTTGCGTACGGATGAGAAAGGTGAAGCTTCTTTTTCGCCACCGGAATCCGGCTTATACGTCGTCGAGGCCAAATATGAGCTGAATAAGCCGGGTGAATTCGAGGGCAAGGCATACGCGGTAGAGAGTCACAAGGTTACGCTCAGTCTTTACAAATGAGCATGTCTCAGTCGCATGCCCGGCCAACTGAGCCGACTGAGGCAACCGAGCAACGTGCTCGCGGGCAGAACGGTGGTCCGCCACCGGCGGTCGAGCCACGCGGGTATCTGTTTCTGCCGCTTAGCATGAAGCGGGGCCGCTTTCTCGTCTGGCTGCGGCGGACACACGCGTGGGTAGGACTCTGGGGCGCAGTGCTTGGCTTGGTGTTCGGCGCCTCGGGCATTCTGCTGAACCATCGCAATGAAATGAAAATCCCGCTTGCAAGTCAGCACGAAACCCGCCAGGTAGTGGCTCCGCCCGTCGCGAGTCTGCAATCTGCCGAAGCGTTAGAGGCATGGCTGCGCGTGAAGTTTAAACTGCCGCACGCCAAATCCCGCGTCCAGAAGAAGCCGGGCGGGCCGGTGCCTTGGGGGGGCGGTCAAATAGTGCAACCCGAGAACTGGCGCGTTACGCTGACCACGCCCAATCTCAGCCTTAATGCCGAATACTGGCAGGGTGATACTGAGGCTCATATCGAGCAAAAGGAAGCCAATGCCTGGGCCACACTGGCCAACTTTCACAAAGGGAGCGGTATGTCGAATGCCTGGATATTGCTTACCGACACGCTGGCTGGCGGTTTACTGGTGCTGGCAATAACCGGCACGCTGCTATGGAGCCGCTTGCATGGACCCCGGCTTGTGGCTGCGGGACTGATCGGCACGACGCTCACCGCGTCAGCCATTCTGATGCTTACGACCCTGTCGCTGTCATGAAAGCAGTTTTTTTCGACAGTTGAACATCAATCCCCGAGGTCGAAGAGCAAATATCTAAATTTTTCCGTCCTGCCCCCCTTAACCGGGGCAAAGGCGTTCATAGCCAGCCAATAAGCCCTCCGCTTGTAGCCAGCCAACTCACAACAAAACAACAGAGAGACTACAAGTGAAACATTTGCGCAGTTTCAAACGCAGATCGCGACGGATTGGCCCTATTACCTTATTGTATCTGGGGATAATGGCAACGCCGTTAAGCGCGGTTGCTCAGGAGACCCGGGTCGACAAGGAAAAACATGACCCCTTGCCGGAGATAAAAGTCATCACGGGCCGGGTTCGTCCCGGCACGCTGGAGGATGTAGCGCGTACAGGGAGCAAGACCGATACTCCACTGCGCGATATCCCCGCTACCGTCGACGTCGTGCCGGCCAGCGTGTTAAAGGAGCAAGGGGCCATCACCATGAATGATGCCATGCGCAACGTACCCAGTGTTCAGCCGCTGATGGGAGGCGGGTATGGGTTCGGGAACAGTTTTACTTCGCGCGGTCTTTCCCTCAGTTTTTTACGCGACGATATCCCGGACGGGTCTGCCCAAAACAGTTACTTCCGCACGATGTATGACGTTGACCGCATCGAAGTATTGAAAGGGCCTGGGTCAGCGCTGTTCGGTGTTGCCGGACCGGGGGGCAGCATGAACATCATTACCAAAAAGCCGCAAAACCAGTTCGACTTGACTGCAGGCACCATGCTTGGCAGTTTCGGAACCCGGAATGGGTTTGTCGATTTGACGGGCCCTCTGGGTCAGCGTTTCGCGGCCCGCGCGATCGGCAACCTTGAGCATACCGACGGATTTCGCGGGCTTGAACGCAATGTTTTTGAAGCGTCCCCCAGCCTGCTCTGGCGGTTGGCCGACAATAAAACGCTCCTGATTGACTACGATCACCGGGAAATGAAGATCAAGCCGGATAACTACGGCATACTTTTCGATTTCAATTCCAATATCGCCAATGTGTCGCGCAATAACCGGTACTACAGCCCGTTCAATAAGACGGACCATACGATCAATCGCCTGGGACTTACCCATAACTGGGCAATATCAGATGACTTGAGCATGCGTACCGCATTCGTATACGACGCGCGTACCCTTGAGATCGTGCGAAACGGCGGCGGCAATCAAGGGAATGCGCTCGGTGTGTCGACCGGGCGTGACGCGCGTCAGCAATTCGATAGGGCGGGTTACACCATATTGCAGAACGAATTCATATGGAAAACAACCACTGGTCCGGTTAAACACACGTTTTTGGGAGGATTTGAATACAAGAACACGGACATCAATACGCTGCGCGGTGATTACACCTTATCGTCCATCAATGTTTTTAATCCTGTAAATGTAGAAACCTCCTTGAACGGACTCACGCGCAGGCCCATCTTTGACCGCAGGATTACAAGCGATCAAACGTCGTTCTATGCGCAGGATCAGATAGACTTGACGAAGCAATTCAAGCTCCGTCTGGGAATAAGAAACGATCTGGTACAGTACAGCGACAAGGGATTTCAGCTGGTATCGGGAAGTTACGGCTATCGCGAGATCGTTCAGACCAAATCCTTGACAACCTATTCAACCGGGGGTGTATACCAGCCCACCGAAAATCTGGCGTTTTACGCCGGCTACAGCACCGGCGCGTTTATTAATCTCGCCACGGAAGCGCAGGCAGTCTCCCGCGCCCCGGAAACATCCGATCAGATAGAAGTGGGCGCAAAAACCTCTCTGCTGGACGGCAAGGCCGATTTAAACGTGGCGCTTTTTCAAACCAGCCGCAACAACTACTTCGTCATTTTGCCCGGTTCGGGGGGGCAGGCTACCCAGGATGGCAAGGATCGATCGAGGGGAGTGGAACTTTCGCTGGGTTTCAGACCTTTGGCGGGCTTGAATATTATCGGTAGCGGGGTATGGATGGATCCTGAGACGTTGGCGCTCAATGTGGCTACCAATGCCGTTCTTGGCATCACCGGAAGCGTTTACGGGACGCGGCCTGTTGGAGTCGCTACTCATGCGGCCAACTTATGGAGTACTTATCAGATCCAAAGCGGCTTGGCCCGCGGTCTTACATTCGGCTTCGGGGTAACCTACAAGGGCGATACGTTTGCCGATAGCCTGAATCTGTTGAGGGTGCCATCTTATGTCGTTTTTGATGCTGCGGTTTCCTATCGGGTAAAAAGAATGGATCTCGCGGTCAATATCAGAAACCTGACGGACAAGACCTACTTTACCAACGCGACGTTTGCCGGTGCATTGCCTGGGGACCCGCTTAGCGCGTACGGTTCGATCCGTTTCAATTTCAATTAAGAAGCAGACTTTTCAGAAAGTACACTGTTGCCTTGCATCCCCGGCGTCGCGGTAGGGCGCCGGGTGCAGCAGGGCAACCGTAAGTACGAACCCGCTGCGCCGGCCATTTCCTCTTTTCGAAAAAAACCAGACAGTATTTTGTCTGTGGAGCTTGCAACCAAGTAAGCCACACCCATGGCTGCGCGGACGTCGCAGTGTTCCGGGTGCAGAGCATGGTACGCAATGCTGGCCGGGGCGCGCCGCTGCCGCAGCTCGATCCTTCCATACGGGGCTTGCGCATCCGCGCACTTGGCGGCCCGGAGATCCAGTCACTCGGGTCCGGCTACCACAATTTACCCACGATGTAAGCGGATATCCAAAGCACGGCGATAGGGTACGTCACTGCCGAGTCTTGAACGCATCCTTCTGAGATCTGTCGCCGGGCGAATTTTTACTGATGAAATGCGAAACCAGCGACAGTACTTCTATTTTTGGGGAGGAATTACACCTTAAAAAGCGGGGAGAAGCTTAACGCTGCTAACCTCTGAAACCTGCTACAGGCAACGGTTTCAGAGGATACTCAGCATTTGTTCCTGTAAGATTTTACAGCTATCCCCAGGGTCTCGTTCCGTTGTTTCATAGCACCGTCATAACCAACGACGGATGCGAAACAAATGGGACAGATCATGCTTGCGCAACACGGGAATGGTTCTTTGGATCAGCGGGCAGCGACGGGAATGTACCGGCTGCGACATGAAGTTTTCCACGATCGGTTAGGCTGGGAGGTCACCACGGATAATGGAATGGAACACGACGAGTTCGACCACGCTGATCCCATTTATGTACTTGCAAAAGGCGACGAAGATGAGGTGCTGGGCTGCTGGCGGCTACTCCCGACCATGGGCCCTAATATGCTGAGGGACACGTTTCCACAACTGTTGCATGGACAGCACGCGCCGCACCAATCCGATGTCTGGGAGCTGAGCCGCTTCGCGGTTACGGTACCGAAGTATGAAAGCGCCGGTTTCGGTTTCAGCGAAATTCCCGTAAAGATGATGCAGACCTTATTCCGCTTCGCCCAGCATAACGGCATCAAGCGCTATGTCACCGTGACGACCGTTGCGGTAGAGAGATTGGTACGCAGGCTCGGAGTCAACGTTTCAAGGCTGGGTCCCCCGATCAAGATTGGTCGGGTGATGACGGTGGCTTGCTACATCGAAATTGACGAGATTACAGAATTCGCCTTATTCGGTACGCTTCCAGAAAATGCGCAGAGGAAAGCAGCGTGAATATCCTGCTGGTGGGTGAAAGACAGGATACGCGCCGAATTCTGCAAATGCTGCTGGATAAATCCAGGCACAGACTGGAGCGGATTTCGCTGGAGGATTTTCCGCAACGAGATCTGAAAACCTACGATATGGTACTGGTGGATGGCGCGGTTCAGGATTGCACGCAACAGGTAAATCTCCTGCACTGGATCCGGGAGGCAAGGCGGCGTTTTCCGCATCTGCCCGTAGCGGTGATGAACAATATCGGATCTCAGGTAGTCAACGAAGAATGTGATCGGCACGACGAAGCGCTGCAGCATACCTGTGGAATTTTTGAGTCCGGCAATGGGGTATTGAACATGCGCTGCCGCCTGCGTGAAATTGCTTTGGGCGAAACCGCGGCATTGATGCGCGAGGAGTGCGAGCGCCCGTTGCTGGAGCCGATTACTTTCGAATATGCAGGCCGGCGCCGGAGTAATGGTTGAGCCTAAAGGAAATGGGAACCAGAAGCACCAGCTAGACAACTCATCTGCTTGCCTCCTACCCCTCATCACCAGCGCACTCATGCCGGCAAGCATCTCGATTATTTATAAAACGTTCACAAAACTTACATCTGAACGCCATGTGTTCCCGGTAGCCTGAACAGGCCAGCGAAATACCAAGATTGTGCTGGCGAAACCTGTTCACTTAGGAGGGAACATGAAATCCCAGCTACCCGCGTTAATAATGCTGCTGTCGGAATTCCGGAAGCCTGTTCAGGCCGCTGACAGCGTCCAACGACGTGCCATACAGCCCGGCCGAAGCATCGGCCTTGACCCAACACCCGCAGTCGGCGAAGCAGGCGTCCCTGATTCCGCTGGAGCGTCGTCGTCCGTCTACGGCTCCGCCCCTCCCCATGAGGTCGATGGTCTTAAACCGCCCATCGTTCGTGGCTCCCCGTGGGCTAGAAGCAAAAAAAAACGATTCGGATAAGGGATAGGGTGACGCGATGGAGCGTATTAAATTTCAGCTTCTATACGGACCTCTGCCGGATCTTTCGCCAACGCTGACTGTTTCGCCGGGCGTGATACTGCCCTTGGCGACACCTGGTCCCGGGAACGCTTTTACGGAGGGATTCTGAATGACTATCAGCAGACTAGAGGCAGGAACGAATCTGAGCGAGATTGACGTCCAAACTTCCTGTTCTTCCCCTTCGGTTGATCTAAACAACGTTGACGCGCTTTGCTCCCTGATGAAAATGTATGAATCCAGCCAGATCCTGGATGAAGAAGAGAGCGAAGTAGATCTCATGATCCAGTTAAGCGGAATGGTGCACAGCGACATGAGAGCCGCCGAATAGCACGGCTTTACGTTAATACAGGTACTTGCTAAACCTGCGATCTCCTGTTCCCATCAACGCCTATCGGCCTTTAGGCGCTTCATATACGCCAGTGGTACCGGTCCGGCGTAGCATTTTATTCACCTCGTCGGCATGCATCTCTTCTTCGACGATCAGGCTCCGCGCGTAATCTTCCAACAGTACCGATTTACCCTGGGTCAGTTCCAGAAGCTCATAGTAGGCTGCGCACGATGCGCCTTCATGCGCCAAAGATTCCCGAAGTATGTCGCCAATGTCATGATGGTGAGTCTCGAGCAGGGGGCCAATCGACAACGACGGATATCCGCCCAGCAAGGTGACCAGTTCCCCCGCCCTGTGTGCATGCAGCAGACCCTCTTCGGCCTGTTTCTGGAGCCATTCGACAACTGGGATCCGATTGTAGCCATAGACCATCAAGGAATAGTGCGTGTATCGCACCACCCCAGCCAGTTCCAGTTCCATGATTCTGTTCAATACTGCAACCGCTCTTTCTTTATCGAAGTCCATTTAGCTTCTCCTTAAATCATTGCAAGAAACCCAGGATAGGTCTTTTCGATCTATCCTCGCGCGGCAAGTGCCCTTGCCGCGCTGTTTTTCGGTTGTCTCACCTTTCAAAAAGCCTGCTGTGCTTCATAGCTGCTCCGCGTGAGTGCCCAGATATTCCGCTACCCCCTCCGGACTGGCCTTCATGCCGGGCTCCCCGCTTTTCCAGCCGGCGGGGCAAACCTCACCATGGCTTTCATGGAATTGCAGTGCGTCCACCATGCGCAACATCTCATCCACGTCCCGCCCGAGCGGTAGATCGTTCACCACCTCATGGCGCACAATGCCGTTTTTATCAATCAGGAAGGAAGCTCGCAAAGCGACATGATCGGGATGGCTGATGCCATATGCATGCATGACATCCCCCCCGACATCCGAGACCAGCGTAATCCCCACGGGGCCAATGCCGCCTTTATCGATGGGCGTGTTGCGCCATGCGTAATGGGTGAACTGCGAGTCGACCGAAACGCCGATAACCTCCACGTTGCGCTTACGAAACTCTTCAGCGCGGTGCGAGTGAGCGAGAATTTCCGAGGGGCAAACAAAGGTGAAATCGAGCGGATAAAAGAATAGCATCGCGTATTTGCCCGAGATTTCCGTATGAAAGTTAAAAGCGTCATTGAATGTGCCATCCGCAAGGACGGCAGGCTTGGTAAAGTCAGGGGCAAGATGAGTAACAAGTACGGACATTGACATTCTCCTCTGTAAATTAATCGAATCGGCGCTGCCACGAGTCGTGTGCGCGGGCAGTCCTAAGATTAGAACATTTTCTACCCGTTTTGCGAAATCTCGTATTTCTTGCCGAAATCAGGTTGTACAAATACCGGAATAGGATGGTAGCTCAGCCCCGGGTACCTGTAGTGTCTAAGTATAGACCCAACGGTTCAGCAGGCCTCGTGCCGCATCGGCTAGTTCGGAGGCGGTCATGCCGACTGGTCCGCCATTCTGCATCCACAACACGTCGGCCGCTGAGCCGTGCAGATAGACGGCGAGTAATAGCGCGTGTTCGGCACTTAATTTTTGGGCTAAAAAGGAGCCGATCAAGCCAGACAGTACGTCACCAGTACCCGCGCCGCTCAAACCCGGGTTCCCGCTCGTGTTGATATACCTTTTACCGCCGGGTACGGCGCAAACGCTGCCAGCACCTTTCAGTACCACGCAGCAGTTGAACTGCTCGGCCAGCTCGCGTACGGCGCCCATCCGGTCATTCTGGATCGAGCCAGTATCGCGACCCAGCAAGCGCGCCGCTTCCGCGGGATGAGGGGTGAGAACGGAAGGTGTCTGGCGGTGTCGTAACAAGCTCGCAACATCGGACCACGCGGCGATGAGGTTTAAAGCATCTGCATCCAGCACCAGCGGAAGGGTGGACTCCAGTGCGCAGTTAAGCCAGAAACATGCGTCAGGTTCTGTTCCCAGTCCTGGGCCGATAACAAGGCAGTTGAGATGACCAGCCTTGAACAATTCATGGATCGGGCGCAGCATCAGTTCAGGCTGGGAGGTATCCACGCCGACCGCGTTCGCAGCCATCAAGCCCAGATAGACGCGGCCCGCTCCCAGCTTCAATGCTGAGGCCCCCGCCAGAAGCGCCGCACCGGTCATTCCTGCTGATCCGCCAACGATCCCTATGCTGCCGAACATACCTTTATGGCTATCAGCGGGACGCGGGGCTGGCAGCAGTGTTGTGGCGTATGCGTAATCCACTGCCCATGAACTCGGGGTCTTGAGCGCGTGGGCGTCCAGATCGAGATTACGGACGAAGATTTCGCCGCAATGATCAGGACCGCAATGCGTGAGCAGGCCCGGTTTGAGGCCGATGAATGTGACCGTAATTGCAGCCCGGATCGCCGCGCCACGTACTATGCCTGTATCGCTGCCCAGGCCGCTCGGAATATCAAGGGCAAGAACGGGCACTTTCATTGCATTTACTGAATTGACCAGGGCAAGATATTTACCTGAGAGATCCCGCCCCCCCCGTTGGTCAAGCCCGATGCCGAACAGGCCATCGATTACCGCGTCCCATTCTTCGTCTAGTGGAATTGCCCCTGTTATTTCACCTCCGCTGGCGATCCACAGGTCCAGCATGTGTCGCGCGTCGTCGGATAGGTTGCAGCGCTCGCCGGTAAATACCAGCGTAATCTTGAACCCCCATGAGCGCAGATGGCGAGCTGCGACGAATGCATCACCTCCGTTGTTCCCGGGCCCGGCGAGCACCAGCACATTGGTTTTGCCCTGATTCAGCAGTTTGCCCCGGGCGACTTCGGCCGCAGCGAGGCCCGCTTTCTCCATGAGTGGCGGGGGGTCGGGCAGAGCAGCGGCCAGCCGCTCGATTTCCCGGATCTCAGCGGTGAAATAGACAGCGTTGAGTTCCTGATGGGCTGAGGTGATCATGCGGTGTCTGATAATCCAGCTTCCATTGAACTGATTTCACGTTCTTGTGAATTTGAAGGGCACGCAGAGTTGCCGGGCTGCGGCGCGCCTGCCTCTCGTGTAAAATCGAGGATCTGCTGAATAAGTCCGGTCTTTACACAACCCAGCGCCCCTATTTTTTCACTCTAACCGACTCATGCTGATGCTTCGCCTTCGTGGTGGCCGCGCGCTTTCACCGTTCCGTCTGGAAAAACTGGTCGGTGCTCTTAAAACTGAAGCCTCGCAAGTTTCCCATATTTCGACGGAATACTGGTATTTTTGCGCGGCTACGCGTAGTTTGCGCGAAGAGGAAATGGCCATCCTTGAGCAATTGCTCAAATGTCCCCCCAAGCCACACTTGGCTCAAACGATGCAAAATTCCGAGAGCGAGTTGTTGCTGGTCGTGCCCCGCGCCGGTACGATCTCGCCCTGGTCCACGAAGGCGACTGATATCGCTCACCATTGCGGATTGGAAGCAGTGGAGCGATTGGAGCGTGGGGTCGCCGTCTATATAAAAACCGAAGGTCCTCCCTGCGGCTTACCGGCTCGAGTCAGGGGAGTGCTGCTCCCGCTGATACACGATCGCATGACCGAGTCGGTTTTCAACTCCCTGGATAATGCAGAGAAATTGTTTCGGCATTTTCCGCCTGTGCCGCTTCAAATAATTGATGTACTGACCGGAGGTGCCGAGGCGCTGCAAAAGGCCAACAGCGAGGCAGGGCTCGCCTTGTCTCAAGATGAAATAGATTATTTCGCGGACTATTTTCTGCGCATCGGCCGCAATCCCACGGATGTGGAATTGATGATGTTTGCCCAGGCCAATTCCGAGCACTGCCGCCACAAGATATTCAACGCCGACTGGGTAATAGACGGCGAGCCTCGAACTAGATCGCTGTTCTCGATGATCCGCAACACGCACCAGCAAAACCCTCAAGGCACCGTGGTGGCGTACGCAGACAACTCATCGGTAATCGAGGGTGCGAATATCGCTCGCTTTTACCCGGGCAGGGAGAACGCCTATGGGTACAGCGAGGAGCAGACACATATCCTGATGAAGGTGGAAACCCATAATCACCCTACGGCGATTGCCCCCTTCGCCGGCGCCGCGACCGGGGTCGGAGGCGAAATTCGCGACGAAGGCGCCACCGGCAGAGGGGCAAAACCGAGGGCCGGACTCAGCGGCTTTTCCGTTTCCAACCTCAATATCGCCGGTTTTATTCAGCCGTGGGAAGCGGGCGCGCCATCGGGCAAGGGAGATTACGGCAAGCCGTGCCGTATTGCTTCGGCCCTTCAGATCATGCTTGAGGGTCCGATCGGCGGAGCGGCGTTTAATAACGAATTCGGACGCCCGAACCTGGCAGGATACTTCCGCACTTTCGAGGAGCACGTCGCAGGCGAAATGCGCGGTTACCATAAGCCGATCATGCTTGCCGGAGGCATCGGCCATATTGCCGGGCAACACTCGCTTAAGGAGAAATTTTCACCTGACGCACTGCTGATTCAGCTCGGTGGACCCGGTATGTTGATCGGTCTCGGCGGTGGGGCGGCGTCGAGCATGGATACGGGAACAAATGCGGAGAGGCTCGATTTCGATTCCGTTCAGCGCGGCAATGCCGAAATGGAGCGGCGTGCGCAGGAGGTCATCGACAGTTGCTGGCAGATGGAACGACGAGGCGAACCTAATCCGATTCTCAGCATCCACGATGTG